>NZ_VIWT01000001.1:900000-1075000 GCF_007829815.1 Kitasatospora viridis
GAGAGCCCGCTCAGCCCCTACGCGCTGGCCTGCCAGCTGCGCAGCGGGCGGCTCAGCGAGCGCACCGACCCGGACCGCGCCTACCGCCCGTTCGACGAGGACGCCGACGGGCACGTGCCCGGCGAGGGCGGGGCCGTGCTGGTGGTGGAGGAGCTGCAGCACGCCCTGGACCGCGGCGCGCCGCACATCTACGGCGAGCTGACCGGCTGGGGCGCCACCCACGACGGCGAGCTGGACCGGCCCGGCGCGGGCGGCTCGGCGCACCACTACGGCCGGGCGATGCGGCGGGCGCTGGAGAGCTCGGGCCTGCAGCCGGACGGCGTCGACCTGGTCTTCCCGGACGCGGTCGGCGTGCCGGCCTACGACCGGACCGAGGCCGAGGCGCTGCGCGCGGTCTTCGGCGACGCCCCGCGCACCCGGGTGACCTCGCAGAAGGCGCTGACCGGCCGGCTCTACCAGGGCGGCTCCGCGCTGGACGTGGCCACCGCGCTGCAGTCCATGCGCTACGGGATCGTCCCGCCGGTCGCCGGGGTGGAGCGCCCGGCCCCGGGGTGCGAGCTGAACTTCGTCACCGAGGCGCGGCGCGGGCCGCTGGACACCGTGATGGTCAACGCCCGCGGCTTCGACGGCTTCAACAGCTCCCTGGTACTGCGCAAGGTCACGTCGACGGAGGGACCGTGATGACCGACACCGAACCGACACCCCGTCAGGACAACCCGACGGACGATCAGCAGCGGGCCCGGGTGCTCTTCCTGGTCCGGGTGCCGGTCGAGCGCACCGAGGCCTTCCTGGCCGCCTACCAGCGGATCCGCTACGCGGTGGCCGAGGGCGTGCCCGGCCACCTGGTGGACCAGGTCTGCCGGTCCACCGAGGACCCGGCCCAGTGGCTGATCACCAGCGAGTGGGCCCGGCTGGCCGACTTCGAGGCCTGGGAGCGCAGCCCGGAGCACCGGGACCTGGTGCGCCCGCTGGCCGAGCAGATCACCGAGCGCCGCTCGGTGCGCTTCGTCATCCACGAGGAGACCCGCCGCCGCACCGCGGCGCCCGCCACCACCACCGCACGGAGCTGAGGACACCATGGCAACAGCAGTGATCATCGGGGGCAGCACCGCGGGCCTGGCCGGCGCGCTGGCGCTGGCCCGGGCCGGCCACCGGGTCGAGGTCCTGGAACGCGACCCGGGCACTCCCCCCGGCCGGCCGGCCGACGCACCCGCGCAGTGGCAGCGGCCGACCGTGCCGCAGTCGGTGCACTCGCACGCGTTCGGCTCGCTCGGCGTCAACCTGCTCCGCGAGGAGTACCCGGAGGTCTACCGGGAGCTGGTCGCGGCCGGGGCGGCCGAGATCCGGCTGGGCGACCGCAAGCCGCCCTTCCTGGACGACCCGAGCGACCGGCCCGAGGACGCCGAGCTGAACATGCTCGCCTGCCGCCGCTCGCTCTTCGACCTGGTGCTGCGCCAGGCGGTGGCCAACCACCCGGGCATCGTGCTGCGCACCGGGTGCACCGTGCGCGGCCTGGAGTTCGCCGCCGAGGGCTCGCCCAGAGTCACCGGGGTGCGGCTGGAGGACGGCGAGCAGGTCGCCGCCGACCTGGTCATCGACGCCGCCGGGCGCCGCTCACCGGTGGGCGACTGGCTGGCCGCGGCGGGCCTGCCGGCCGGCGAGGTGCGCAGCAGCAGCTGCGAGATCACCTACTACACCCGCCACTACCGGGCGCTGACCAAGGCCCCGGCCGGCCCGCTGAACCGCGGCTTCGGCGCCGGCGGCCTGTGGGACAGCTACACCGCCGTGCTCTTCCTCGGCGACAACGACACCTTCTCGATCTCGCTCGGCGTGCTGCCGCAGGACAAGGAGCTCAAGGGCCTGCGCACCGAGGAGGCGTTCACCGCCGCGGTGGCCGCCACCCCGCTGCTGGCGCCCTGGCTGGCCCCCACGGTCAGCGAGCCGATCTCGCCGGTGTACGCGATGGGCGGGCTGGACAACTCGCTGCGGACCGCGCCGGCCGAGCCGGTGCAGGGCCTCTTCGCGGTCGGCGACTCGGCGGCCACCACCAACCCGGCCTACGGGCGCGGCGTCTCGCTGGCGCTGGCCCAGGTCCGGCTGCTGGTGCAGGTGCTCACCGAGCACCCGCAGGTCGGCGCCGAGCAGTCGGCGGCCTACGCGGCCGGTGCCGAGCGGCTGCTGCGGCCCTGGTTCGAGGACTCGGTGCAGAACGACGCCGGGCGTGCCGGGCTCTGGCGGGCCACCGCCGAGGGCGTGCGCCCGCTGGGCCCGCCGCCCGGGGTGCTGACCTTCGGCCAGGTGGCCGAGGCCGGCGGCACCGACGCCGTGGTCTGGCGCCGGGTGGCCCGGATGATGATGACCCTCGCCACGCCGGAGACGGTCTACGCGGACGGCGAGGTCCGCGACCGGGTGCTCCGCGCGCTGTCCGGCGGCAGCCGCCCCGGCTTCCCCGGCGCCTCCCGCGCGCAGCTGGTCGAGGCGGTGGCCAAGGCCGCCGCGAACAGCGACTCCTGACGCACCGTCACCCCACCCCCAGTCCAGGCCGACCGGCCCGACCCAGGAACGGACTCCGATGACCGAGCACCCGAACGTGACCCTGATGAAGAACGTCTACGCCGCCTTCACCGTCGGCGACGTGCAGAAGGCGGCCAGCTACTGGACCCCCGACTGCGTGCACCACTACCCCGGCCGCAACCCGCTCTCCGGCTCGCACCAGGGCATCGACAGCGCCCTGGCCTTCGCCGGGCGGATGTTCGAACTCTGCCAGGGCGACGTGCAGATGGAGATCCTCGACATCGGCGCCAGCGACGACCACGCGTTCGCGCTGGTCAGCACCTCCTACGGCCGGGGCGGCAAGTCGCTCAAGGACATGCCGTTCATCAACATCTCCCGGATCGAGAACGGCAAGATCGCCGAGTTCTGGACCTACCCGGACGACCAGTACGCCGTCGACGAGTTCTGGACGGACTGACCGCGGCCACCGCCCGCCCCGACGAACCCCGGATACGAGGACCCGATGCCCCAATCCACCGCCCGCCGCTGGCGCGCGTCCCTGCTCGCCGCCGCGGCGCTGCTCGCCGCCGGCAGCCTGGCCGGCGCGCCGGCCCAGGGCGCCGCCGCGAGCCCCGCCCTCACCGTCGGCAGCACCGTCGGCAGCACCGACGGCTTCGCCGGCCCCGACTGGACGATGGGCGGCCAGAACCTGGCCAACACCCGGTCGAACCCTTTCGAGCACACCATCTCCACCGCCAACGCCGGTCAGCTGGCCGCCAAGTGGCACCTGACCACGCACGGCGACGTCTCCGCCACCCCCGCCGTGGTCGGCGGCGCGGTCTACCTGACCGACTGGGGCGGCTACGTCTCCAAGCTCGACGCGCACACCGGCCAGGTGATCTGGTCGCACCAGGTCTCCGACTACGCCGGGGTGACCGGCGCGATCTCCCGCACCAGCCCCGCCGTGGTCGGCGACCGGCTCTACATCGGCGACATGAACGGCGCCCACCTGTACGCGATCGACACCCGGACCGGGCAACTGGTCTGGAGCACCCAGCTCGACACGCACACCGGCGCGATCCTCACCCAGTCCCCGGTGGTCTTCGACGGCGTGGTCTACCAGGGCGTCTCCTCCAGCGAGGAGCAACTGGCCGGCGACCCCTCCTACCCCTGCTGCTCGTTCCGCGGCAGCTTCAACGCGATCAGCGCGGACACCGGCAAGCTGCTCTGGCGCACCTACACCATCCCGGACAACGGCGGTGCCACCAACGGCTACAGCGGCGGCGCGGTCTGGGGCTCCACCCCGGCGATCGACCCGCGGCGCGGCCTGGTCTACATCACCACCGGCAACAACTACGAGGTGCCGGCCTCGGTCCAGGCCTGCGAGGCCGGCGGCAAGACCGCCGACCAGTGCACCGACCCGAACAACCACATCGACTCGATCCTGGCGCTCGACCTGCGCACCGGCGCCCTGCGCTGGTCGTCCGGCTCGCCGACCTTCGACGCCTACAACAGCGGCTGCTTCACCGGCCCGCCGCCCAACAACTGCCCGACCGACCTCGGCCAGGACTGGGACTTCGCCCAGGGCGCCCAGCTGTTCACCGTGGTCGGCGCCGACGGCCGCAGCCACGACCTGGTCGGGGCCGGCCAGAAGAGCGGCGTCTACTGGGCGCTGGACCGGGACACCGGCGCGGTGGTCTGGAGCTCCGCCGTGCTGCCCGGCTCCGCCGACGGCGGGATGATGTGGGGCAGCGCCACCGACGGCAAGCGGATCTACGTCGCGGGGGTCGACGCGGCCAGCTCGCCCTACACGCTGCCGAACGGACAGACCATCACCTACGGCTCGTTCGCCGCGCTGGACCCGGCCACCGGCAAGATCCTCTGGCAGGTCGCCGACCCGAGCGGCGGCCACGCGATGGGCGCGCTCACGGTCGCCAACGGGGTGGTCTACGGCGCCTCGCTCAGCGGCCACCTGTACGCCTTCGACGCGGCCACCGGCACGGTGCTCTGGGACTACCAGGCGCCGGGCGCCTCGGTCGCCGGCCCGGCGGTCGTCGACGGCACCGCCTACTGGGGCGACGGCTACAGCAACTGGCTGGGCGGCCCCTCGCACGCCACCGACTTCTACGCCTTCACCCCGGGCGGCCACTGATGGCCGCCGGGGAGGACCGGGCGCCGGGGAGGGTCGGCGTCGTCGGACTGGGCGTCATGGGCGGCGGGATGGCCCACCGGCTGCTCGCCCAGGGCACCCCGGTCGTGGTGTGGAACCGCGGTGCGGACAAGGCGGCACCGCTCGCCGCCGCGGGCGCCGAGGTGGCCGCCACCCCGGCCGCCCTGGCCGCCCGGGTGGACACCGTGCTGGTCAGCCTGGCCGACCAGGCGGCCGTCGAGTCGGTGCTGTTCGGGCCGGACGGCGTGCTCGGCGCGCTCGCCCCGGGCGGCGTGGTGCTGAACACCAGCACCGTCGCCCCGGCCTTCGCCCGCGCCCTGGCCGAGCGGCTGGCCGGCACCGGCCACCGGATCCTGGACGCCTGCCTGCTCGGCAACGGCCAGCACGCCAAGGACGGCGAGCTGCGCTTCATGGTCGGCGGCGAGCCCGAGGTGTACGAGCGGGTCGAACCACTGCTGGCGAGCCTGGGCAAGGAGGTCCGGCTGGTCGGCGGCCACGGCCAGGGCGCCACCCTGAAGCTGCTGCTCAACATGCTGATGGGGATCGAGATGCAGGCCCTGGCCGAGGCCGTGGTGCTCGGCCAACAGGCCGGGCTGGCCCCGGAGTCGGTGCTGCAGGCGATCGCCGCCAGCGGCTTCAGCTCCCCGGTCATGCGGTTCAAGTGCGGGGTGATGGGGCGGCGCGCCTTCGAGCGGGCCGACTTCCGGCTGGCCCTGATGCACAAGGACCTCGGGCTGGTCCGGGCCGAGGCCCAGGCCCTCGGCGTCCCGCTGGCCGCCACCGACGGCGCCCACGCGGTGCTGACGGAGGGCCTGCGGCGGGGCCTGGGCGAACTGGACTGCGCCGCCGTGCTGACCGTCCTGGAGGGGATGGTCGGCGAGCCGGAGCCGGCGCCGTGAAGGTGGTCGTCCTCGGCGCCACCGGCGGCACCGGGCGGGCCGCGGTGCACCGGGCGCTGAACAACGGCCACCAGGTGGTGGCCGTGGTCCGGCGGCCGGCCGCGCTCGCCACCGACCACCCGCGGCTGCGGGTGGTCGGCGGGGACGTGCTGGACCCGGCCGCCCTGCTCGAACCGGTGGCCGGCGCGGACGCGGTGGTCTCGGCCCTAGGCATCGGCTACAGCCGGGCCGCGACCACCGTCTACTCCGCCGGCACCGCCAACGTCATCGCGGCGATGCGGGCCGGCGGGGTGCGCCGGCTGGCGGTGGTCTCCACCACCAGCATGGCGCCGCCGCCCTGGTCGGCGCCGGTGCAGTCGCTGCTGGTCCGGGGGCTGCTGCACCCGATGCTGCGCCGGCCGTACGCCGACATGCGGCTGATGGAGCAGCACGTCCGGGACAGCGGGCTGGACTGGACCCTGATCCGGGCGGCCCGGCTGACCGACGGCCGCGCCGCCGAGCGCCGGCCCCGCACCGCCGTGGACGGCCGGCTGCCCGGCGCCTGGTCGGTCTCCCGGGGCGACCTGGCGGCCTACCTGCTGGACAGCATCGACAACCCGGCGGTGGTGGGCCGCACCGTCGAGATCGCCTACTGAGCCCCAGTCATCTGACACCCCATCAACTGGAAGGAGGCCCGGACGTGTCGATCGACGTCCACGGGCACGTCACCTCGCCCAGGCTCTTCGAGCGCTTCCCGATGCCACCCAGCCTCGCCGACATCGACGGGATGATCGAGGCCAAGGCCGCGGTCGGGATCACCCTGACCGTGGTCGGCAGCCCGGTCGGCGCGGGCACCATGGTGCCGGTGCCGGGCCTGGACAACTACCGCCAGCCGGCCGACGAACTGCGGGCCTTCCACGACTGGCTCGCCGAGCAGATCCGGGCCCGCTCGACGGCGCTGCGCGGCTACGTCTACGTCAACCCGCTCGGCGGGGCCGCCGAGCTCGCCGAGGCGGCCCAGCTGCTCAAGCAGCCGGAGTTCGTCGGACTGATCGTCAACTCCAGCGTCAACGGGGAGTTCCTGGACACCCCGCGGGCCGCCGACTTCTTCGCGATGGCCGCCGAGAGCGGCGCGCCGGTGCTGCTGCACCCGCCGGCGGAGCCCGCGGCCGGCGCCCGGCTGCGCGATCCCCGTCTCGTCGAGCACGTCGCCCGGCCCAGCGACGTGGCGGTCGGCACCGCCGCCGTGCTCTTCGCCGGCTGGCTGGAGCGCCACCCGCAGCTGCGGATCATCGCCCCCACCGCGGGCGGCGGCCTGCCGCTGCTGCTGGAGAAGCTGGACCTGGCGCACCGGCTGCCGCGCCGCCCCGGCCCGCCCGCAGCCGCCGGCCGGCCGCCGCTGGACCCGGCCGGCCCCGACACCCCGCCGCTGGCCGAGCGGCCGCCCACCGCCTCGCTGGGGCAGGTCTACGTGGACACCGCCACGCCCAGCCTGCCCGCACTGGCCGCCGCGCTGGCGGCGTTCGGACCGCGGAACCTGCTGTTCGGCACCGACACCCCGCCGCTCGGCGCCCCGCTCGGCCAGGCGCTGGCGCTGCTGGACCGGCTCGGGCTGTCCGAGGCCGACCGCGCCCTGGTGGGCGGCGGCAACGCGGCCGAGCTGTTCGGCCTGGACGCCGAGGTGCTGTCGTGACGGCCCGGGTGCTGGTGGTCGGCGGCTACGGCGCGATCGGCCGGGCCGTCTGCGCGACCCTGGCCGCCGACGGCGCGGACGTCGCGGTGGCCGGCCGCTCGGCGGAGCGGGCCGAGGAGTTGGCCAAGGAGCTGGCCGGGCACGGCCACCGCACCATGGGCCTGCGGCTGGACGTGGCCGACCGGGAGGACGCCGAGCGGGCCGTCGGGGCGGTGGTGGACGCCTGGGGCGGCATCGACGTCCTGATCAACGGCGCCAGCGTGCTGGTCACCGTGCCGGCCGAGGAGTTCGGCCCGCAGGAGTGGGCGCAGACGCTGGCGACCAACCTCTCCGGGGCGTTCTGGATCTCCCAGGCCGCCGGGCGGGCGATGATCGCCGCCGGGAACGGCGGCCGGATCGTCCACCTCTCCTCGGTCCGCGGCGCGCTCGGCGCCCGCCGTGGCTTCACCGCCTACGGGGCGAGCAAGGCCGGGGTCAACCTGCTGGTCCGTCAGCTCGCGGCGGAGTGGGGCCGGCACGGCATCACCGTCAACGCGGTCTCCCCCGGCTTCGTGCGCACCGACTTCGTCGCCGAGGCCAGCCGGGACGACCAGTTCCTGCGCACCGTCACGGCGCGCACCCCGCTCGGCCGCACCGCCGAGGTGCAGGAGGTGGCCGACGCGGTCTGCTACCTGGCCTCCGAGCGGGCCGCCTTCGTCACCGGCCAGGTGCTCTACGTCGACGGCGGCGTCAGCTCCAGCCAGTGACCGCACGAACCGCCGGATCCCCCCTTCCCGATTCCACGTCTCACCTTGAGGAGAACGACATGTCGCAGGTGCACGCACTGTTCTACCCGCTCCGGGCCGGCAGCGAGGAGACGGTCAAGGAGCTGTTCCGCAAGAGCGGGCGCCCGCAGTTCGACGTCACCGACGGCGACGGCAAGGTGGTCGGCCGCCTGCTGGGCACCCAGGCCTTCGTCGGCCGGGAGATGGCCGTCCGGGTGATCGAGGTGGAGGGCCCGCTGCCGGTGGTGGCCGCCCACATGAGCCGCCAGCCGGAGGTCCGCGAGTTCGAGCGGCAGCTGGAGGAGCACCTCAGCGTCCCGCGCGACATGGTCACCCCGCAGGGCGCCCGCGAGTTCTTCCAGCGCGCCGCGCTGGAGTGCGTCCTCAACCGCCGCCACGACCAGGCGATCTGAGCCGATGGACATCAGCATCGCGCTGCCCGGTTCGATCCCGGGCGCTGACGCCGGCCTCCTGGTCGACTGGGCCAGGACCGCGGACCGGGCGGGCTTCACCTCGCTGGCCGCCCTGGACCGACTGGTCTACGACAGCTTCGAGCCGCTGACCGCGCTGGCCGCGGCGGCCGCCGTCACCGAGCGGATCAGGCTGATGACGGCCGTGCTGCTCAGCCCGCTGCACACCAACACGGCGCTGCTGGCCAAGCAGGCGGCCACCGTGCACCGGCTCTCCGGCGAACGGCTGACCCTGGGCCTGGCGGTCGGCGCCCGGCCGGACGACTACCAGGTCAGCGACGTGCCGATGCGCGGCCGGGGCGCCCGGCTGGAGCGCCAGGTGGCCGAGCTGCAGCGGCTCTGGGCCGGCGAGGGGGAGCACCAGGCGCTCGGCACCGGGCCGGCCCCCGGCCGCCCCGGCGGTCCGGGCCTGGTGCTCGGCGGGCACACCCCGGCCGCGATGGACCGGGCGGCCCGGCTGGCCGACGGCTGGATCGCCGGCGGCGCCGGCCCCGACCTGTTCGGCATGGCCTCGCGCGGCTTCACCGCCCGCTGGCAGCAGCACGAGCGGGCGGGCCGGCCGCGGCTGTACTCGCTCTGCTACTTCGCGCTGGGCGACAACGCGCAGGCCGAGGCCGAGGGCTACCTGCGCACCTACTACCGCAACGCCGGCCCGTTCGCCCAGATCGCGCTGGGCGCGGCGGCCTTCGGCCTGGAGCAGGCCCGCGAGCGGGCCAAGCAGTTCGCCGATCAGGGCTGCGACGAGCTGATCTTCGTGCCGTGCGCCGCGCGGACCGACCAGGTGGCCGGGCTGGCCGAACTCCTCGGCTGAGCCCGGTCGCACCACCACCGATCACCACCACCGATCACCACACCCGATCACCACACCCAGGGGAAGGAGGCAGGCGCATGGGTCTCGTGCTGTCCCTGCTGCGACGGTGCGCCCTGGCCGTCGCCAGGAGCCTGACCGCGTTCGGCAACATCCAGTTCCACCTGGGCGAGGGCTACCCGCCGAACACCTACCAGCCGCCGCCCCTGCCCAGCGAACCCCCGTTCCAGCTGGTCCCGTTGAGCGGTCCGCCCCTGGGCCACCCGGAGAACGGCTACCGGCCGCCGCCCACCGAGACCGAGCGCCGGCTCTGGGCCCAGCTCGGGGTCGACCTGGACGACGTGGAACGGTGACTCACCTCCGGTCGAGGATCCTTCCGACGTCACTGCGTCGGGAGGATCCTCAACTCCGGGTGGGCGGTGCCTCCTTCGATCGCGGTGGAGGCGATGTGCGAGGCCACCCGCGGGTCCACCGGGTCGTTCGCCGGGTCGTCCAGCACCCGCAGGTGCTCGTACGTGGTCGACCGCTGCGCCGGCACCCGCCCCGCCGTGCGGATCAGGTGGATCAGCTCGGTCAGGTTGGAGCGGTGCTTGGCACCGGCCGCCGAGACCACGTTCTCCTCCAGCATCACCGAGCCCAGGTCGTCCGCACCGTAGTGCAGCGACAGCTGGCCCGCCTCCTTGCCCGTCGTCAGCCACGAGCCCTGGATGTGCGCCACGTTGTCCAGGAACAACCGCGCGATCGCGATCATCCGCAGGTACTCGAACACCGTCGCCTGCGTCGACCCCTTCAGATGGTTGTTCTGCGGCTGGTACGTGTACGGGATGAACGCCCGGAACCCACCCGTGCGGTCCTGCACCTCACGGATCATCCGCAGGTGCTCGATCCGCTCCGCGTTCGTCTCACCCGTGCCCATCAACATCGTCGACGTCGACTCGACCCCCAGACGGTGCGCCGTCTCCATGATCTCCAGCCACCGCTCCCCCGACTCCTTCAACGGCGCGATCGCCCTGCGCGGACGCTCCGGCAGCAGCTCCGCCCCCGCACCCGCGAACGAGTCCAGGCCCGCCGCGTGGATCCGGCCGATCGCCTCCTCCACCGACACCCCCGACAGCCGCGCCATGTGCTCGACCTCGGACGCGCCCAGCGAGTGGATCACCAGCTGCGGGAACTCCCGCTTGATCGCCGCGAAGTGCTCCTCGTAGTACTCCACCCCGTAGTCCGGGTGGTGCCCACCCTGGAACATGATCTGCGTGCCGCCCAGCTCCACCGTCTCCGCGCAGCGGCGCAGGATCTCCTCCAGGCTCCGCGACCAGCCCTTGTCACTCTTCGGCGCCACGTAGAACGCGCAGAACTTGCACGCCGTCACACACACGTTGGTGTAGTTGATGTTGCGTTCGATGATGTACGTGGCGATGTGCTCGGTACCCGCGTACCGCCGCCGGCGCACCGCGTCGGCCGCCGCACCCAACGCGTGCAACGGCGCCGAACGGTACAGCTCCAGCGCCTCCTCCGCGCTGATCCGACCGCCGGCCGCGGCCCGGTCGAGAACGGCCTGCAGGCCGGTCTGCTGCTCGGTGGTGAATGGCATGTCGAGGCTCGATTCGTCCGTGCGGGTCAGAACTCGGGTCAGAACTGCTCGGTGGTGTGCAGCGTCTCCAGGCGGATGCCGGTCGGGAAGCCGCCGTCCGCCTTGGCGACCCGGCGGGCGAACTCCGCGACGCCGCGCAGCTGGCGGTCGCCGAATCCGTAGTCGAGCGCCTCGGTGAAGTAGCGCTTGAGGATCGGCTCGTCGAACGGGCCCCACTGGGCGGCGTGTTCGCACACCCGGTCCACCTCGGCGAGCCCGAGGTCGCGCGCGGCCAGCAGCGCCGCGTGGACCTGGCGGACCCGCTCGGGGTGCCGGCGCAGGTAGTCCCGGCGGACCGCGAACAGCGCGAAGACGAACGGGAGTCCGGTCCACTCGCGCCACAGCTGCCCGAGGTCGTGCACCGCCAACCCCGTTGTCCGGGAGGCCTCGACCGTCGCCCGCAGCGCCGGGTCGCCGATGATGACGGCGGCCGACGCCTGGTCGAGCATGGTGGCGAGCTCCGGGGCCCGGTCCCGGTAGACGGGGTTCACGCCGACGCGCTCGGCGAGGATCAGCCGGGCGAGCCGGGTGGAGGTCCGGCTGGTCGTGCAGAGCGAGACCACCTCGCCCTCCAACCGGTCGAGCGGCACCTTGCTGACGATCAGGCAGGACAGCACCGGTCCGTCGCTGCCGACCGCGAGGTCCGGCAGCACCACCAGCTCGTCGGCGTGCCGCAGGTACTCGACCAGGCTGATCGGGCCGAGGTCCAACTCGCCCGCCACCAGCGCGTTTCCGAGCCGTTCCGGGGTGTCGCAGCTGAGGTCGAGGTCGAGCAGGCCCGCGGTGCGGCTCAGACCCCACAGCAGCGGGAGGCAGTTGAGGAAGCGGATGTGGCCCACCCGGGGCTTGCGGGGCAGGTCGGTGCTCATGACGCCTCGAACTCCCGCATGAGCTGCGGGGTTTCCCGGCGCATCGGGTCCGGGCCCGGGTACTCGCGGAGGATCTCGTACCGGGTGTTGCGCTCGACCGGCCGGAAACCGGCGTCCCGGATCAGGTCCAACAGGTCGTCACGGCCCAGCTTGTTCGGGGTGCCGAAGTTGTCCGCGTCATGGGTGATCTTGTACTCGACCACCGAGCCGTCCATGTCGTCCGCACCGTGACTGAGCGCCAGCTGGGCCGTCGTCACCCCGTGCATCACCCAGAAGACCTTCACGTGCGGCACGTTGTCGAAGAGCAGCCGGGAGACCGCGAAGGTCTTCAGCGCCTCGGCGCCGGTGGCCATCTCGGTGCGCGCCATCAGCCGGTTGCGGACCACGCCGTCCTTGGAGTCGTGGAAGTCGTGCTGGTAGCGCAGCGGGATGAAGACCTGGAAGCCGCCGGTCTCGTCCTGGAGTTCGCGCAGCCGCAGCACGTGGTCGACCCGGTGGCGGGGCTCCTCGATGTGGCCGTAGAGCATGGTGCACGGGGTCTTCAGGCCCTTCTCGTGCGCCAGGCGGTGGATCCGCGACCAGTCCTCCCAGTGGGTCTCGTGGTCGACGATGTGCCGGCGGACCTCCCAGTCGAAGATCTCCGCGCCGCCGCCGGTCAGCGACTCCAGGCCGGCGTCGATCAGCTCGTCCAGGATCTCGCTGGCGCTCAGGCCGCTGATCCGCTCGAACCAGTGGATCTCGGTCGCGGTGAACGCCTTCAGTGACACGTTCGGCAGCGCGGCCTTCAACTCGCGCAGTGAGCGCGGGTAGTAGCGCCAGGGCAGCGTGGGGTGCAGGCCGTTGACGATGTGCAGCTCGGTCAGCGACTCGCTCTCCATCGTCTTGGCCAGCCGCACCGCCTCCTCGATCCGCATCGTGTACGCGTGCTTCTCGCCCGGCTTGCGCTGGAACGAGCAGTACGCGCAACTCGCCGAGCAGACGTTGGTCATGTTGAGGTGGCGGTTCACGTTGAAGTGGACCTTGTCCCCGTTCATCCGGGTCCGCACGTGGTGCGCCAGACCGCCCAGCCAGGCCAGGTCGTCGCTCGCGTAGAGCGCGATCCCGTCCTCCCGGCTCAGCCGCTCGCCCTCGTAGACCTTCGCCTCCAACTCGCGCTTCAGCCCTGCGTCCATCTTTCTGCGTCCCCCATGAGTGTGGCCGGCGTCATTCGGCGGGTTGCCCGACCGTTCGCGAAACGGTCAGGGAAGAACGGGAGTTGAGGTGTTCGACGGTGGCCTGGGCCAGCTGCTTGTAGCCCTGCGAGATCTCCGACGCCTGCGCGGCGGGCAGTTCGCCGCCGCGCGCCGCGGCCTCGGCGATGATCTTCTCCGGCCCCAACTCCCGGTTGCGCAGCACGATCCGGTTGACCGGCTCGCGGCGGATCCGGTCGTAGCGCCGCAGCGCCGCCACCGGATCGGCGTCCTGGGCGAGGCAGGAGGCCAGCACCCGGGCGTCGACCACCGACTGCGACCCGCCGTTCATGCCCATCGGGAACATCGGGTGGGCGGCGTCGCCGAGCAGGGTGACCCGTCCGGAGCTCCAGCTCGGCAGCGGGTCGCGGTCGAGCATCGGGTACTCGAAGATGTCCGAGGAGCTCTCCAGCAGGGCGGGCAGGTCGATCCACGGCAGGCTCCACTTCGCGAAGCCGGCCCGGGCCTCCGCGATGTCGATCCGGCGGTTGGAGCGGTCGAGTTCGAGGCCGGCGGTCTCGTGCCGGACCTCCAGCACCCAGTTCATCAGCGCGTTGCCGCCCGGCTCCGGCGGGTCCGCGATCGGGTAGGCGACGAACTTGTCGCCCGGTTCCCCGCCGGCGACCACCAGCGAGCGGCCCCCGAGCACGTGCGGGAACTCCGCGACGCCGCGCCACATGTGCACGCCGTTCCAGTTGGACGGGCCCTCGCCCGGGCTGAGTTGGGCCCGCACGGCGGAGTCGATGCCGTCGGCGCCGATCAGCAGCTCGGTGCGCTCCACCGTCACGGTGTCGTGCTCCCGGTCCAGGAAGTGCACCAGGACCTCGTCGCCGGTCTGCTCGAAGCGCTGGAACGCCATGCCGGTGCGCACCGCGTCGGGGCCGATCCGCCGTCGCACGGCCTCCAGCAGCAGCACCTGGAGCAGGCCGCGGTGCACCGAGTACTGCGGCCACCGGTACCCGGCGTGCCGCCCGAGCGCCTCCTCCCAGACCGGTTCGCCCTGCCGGTCGCAGTAGAGCAGGCGTTCCGGGGCGAGCCCGATCCCCGCCAGCTCGTCGGCCAGCCCGAGCTCCGCGAACTCCCTTACGGCGTGCGGCAACAGGTTGATCCCGACGCCGACGGCGTTGAGTGCCCGGGCCGACTCCCACACCTCGGGCTCGAACCCGGCGGCGTGCAGACTGAGCGCGGTCGCAAGGCCTGCGATGCCCCCGCCCACGATGGTGATCCTCATTGCTCTCCCTCTGCCTTGCGGCGGCGCACGATCACGGGAACCCCTCGCCGGGGCCGCATGGCCATGATGCTCACGGGCGTGACCTCGCCGGCCGGCGTCAGCTCGGTGCGCCGCAGCAACTCGACGAGGACGGTCTTCAGTTCGGCGGTGGCGAACGGCGCCCCGATGCACCGGTGGCGGCCGCCGCCGAACGGCAGGTAGGTGCTCGGGGTGGCCGGCCGGTGCAGCGGGTGGTCCGGCTGCCAGCGCTCCGGCAGGAAGCGGTCCGGCTCGGGCCAGACCCCGGCCATCCGGTGCGTCACGTAGGGGCTGATGGCCAGTCGGGCGCCGGGTGCCAACCGCACGCCCTCGAACTCCAGTTCACCAGCCGTCACCCGGGGCAGCACCACCACCGGCGGGTGCAGCCGCAGGGCCTCCTGCACCACGCCGTCGACGTAGTCGAGCTTGTCCAGCGCGTCCACGCTGTTCTCGTCCGTGCCCAGCACGTCGCGGACCTCCACGCGGGCCCGTTCCCACACCCCGGGGGTACTGAGGGCCGAGTGGACCACCCAGGCCATGGCGGCGCTGGTGGTCTCGTACCCGGCCACCATCAGGCTGATCACCTGGTCCTGGATCTCGGAGTCGTCGAGCGGGCAGGTGCCTTCGGCGGCCGGCTCCAGCAGGGCGGTCAGCCCGTCGCGGCCCTCGACGGCGTGCCGCCGCCGGTGGTCGATCTCGCCCTGCACCCGCTCGGCGACCCAGCGGCGGGCCCGCTTGGCCCGGGCGGTGATCGGGTTGGGGATGCCGGTGAGGAAGAGCTGGAGCCCGAGCGGGAGGTCGGTGGCGTCGAGCGCGGTCTGCAGCCGGGCGCCGATGGCGTCGTTCTGCGCGGCCAGCCGGGAGCCGTAGAGGGTCTCGATGGTGTTGCGGCGGATCAGCGAGCGCAGTTCGCGGTAGAGGTCGATCCGCGTCCCCGGCGTCCACCGGCCGATCGTCGCGACGGTGTTGGCCGCCATCAGCTCCACGTAGCCGTCGATCCGCCGGCGGTGGAAGGCCGGGAGCACCAGGTGGCGCCGCCTGCGGTGTTCCTCGCCGTCGGTCACCAGCAGCGCGGTCTGCCCCAGGACCGGGAGCATCACCTCGAACGACTCGCGCCAGGAGAAGAGTTCGGGGTTGGCGAAGACGAAGGAGTTGGCCTGCGGTCCGAAGAAGAAGGTGCTGCGCTGCGAGCCGTAGCCCACGCCGACCACCGGTCCGTGCTTGCGCAGCGCGTCGAGCATGCCGGTGAACGGGTCCGCGGCGAACCTGGCCACCTCGCCCGGGGAGAGCCTGGGCACGGTCCGGGCCGTCATGTTCCCTCCGTCCGGCGGCCGTTGGCCCCGGCGGCGGCGCCGACGAAGTCCGCGAGTTCGGGGAGCAGACCGCCGAGCGCCCCGCGCAGCGCCGTCACACCGCCGCGGGCCGCGTCGCCGAGGCCGTCGAGGTGCCCGAAGGCGGTTCGCAGGTGTTCGTCGGCGGCCTCGGCGGCGCGGGCGACGGCTCCGCTGCGGCGCAGCACCTCGGCCACCTCGGCGGCCGCGTCCTCGCTCAACTCGGGTCCCAGCAGGGGCCGCAGGGCATCACCGGCGGATTCCAGCCCGTACAGCACGGGCAGCGTGTACACGCCGTTCCACAGGTCCCGCCCCTTGCCGGGCTCGCCGGCCTCGGCGGGCCCGTGCAGGTCGCCGAGGTCGTTCCAGATCTGGAAGGCCAGGCCCAGGTGGTGGCCGAAGGCGGCGATCGCCGTGCGTTGGCGTTCGTCGGCGCCGGCCGCGATCGCGCCGAGCAGCGCGCTGTAGGAGGTGAGGGCCGCGGTCTTCCCGGCGATCGCCGCCAGGTAGCTGTGCACCGAGCGGTCGGTCCGCCCGGCCTCGCGCAGTTCGGTCAGCTGACCGAGGCAGATCCGCTGCGCGCACCGGACCCCCGCCGCGGCGGCCTCGGGCCCGAGCGAGGCGGCCAGCCCCAGCGCGGTGCTGAGCAGGTAGTCGCCCAGGACCAGCGCCGTGCTGTCGCCGTAGCGCGCGTTGACGGTGGGCCGGCCGCGCCGCACCACGGCCTGGTCGCACAGGTCGTCGTGGTAGAGCGTCGCGGTGTGCAGCAGTTCGACGGCCGCGCCGGCGGTGACGACCTGTTCGGCGGCCGGTGCGTCGCCCCCGACCAGGTAGGCGGCGGTCAGTGCGAGAGCGGGCCGGAGGAACTTCCCGGGGCGCCGCAGCAGGTGTTGCAGCGCCTCCTCGAAGTCCGCGTCATCCAGCGTCAGCTCCTTGATCACTCGGTCATGGACCCGCGACAGGTCGCCGAGGAGTTGCGGGAACTCCTGGCTCGGACCGGTCGGACCCGTCGGCCCCGTAGGCGCCATCTCAGAGCCACGCTCCTATCGAGAAGAGCACGAAGTCGGCGATCATCAGGTAGTACAGCCAGGCCCAGGAGATCAGCGACGGGCCGATCCGGGACCGGGAGAACGACCACACCAGCGCGCCGGCCCAGGGCAGGGTGAGCAGCGGGAGCAGCATCGCCGGCGAGTCGAAGCGCCACACCAGCAGTCCGTCGACGGCGTAGAACCCGGCCAGGCAGCCGGCGTAGAGGATCTTCGTGGTCGCCGCGCTCACCACGTGCGGCAGGGTCGTCTTGCCGGCCGCGCGGTCCTTCTCGACGTCCCGGGCGTTGTTGTGCAGCATCAGGGCGGCAAACAGGAACCCGGGGCCCAGCGAGGCGAGCACCAGGTCCGCGCTGATCCGCCCGGCGTTCAGCCAGGTGAGGATCAGGGTGACGCCGGTGCCCGTGACCACGAAGTCGAGCAACTCGCCCATGGCGCGGTGCCCGAGCGGCCGCGGCCCGCCGGCGTAGCCGAAGTACCCGAGGTAGCAGAGCGCGATCGCGGGCAGCAGCCACAGGTTGGTGGCGGCGGCCAGCACGGCCAGCCCGACCCAGGCGAGCGCGAAGCACCCCAGGCCGGCCAGCCGCAGCCGGCGCATGTCCAGGCCCTGGGCGAGCGCGCTCTCCGGCCGCACCCCGTCCGGCCGGTCCAGGCCCCGGACGTAGTCCTCGTAGTCGTTGACGTAGCGTCGGCCGATGCAGTCCGGCACGAGCACCAGCAGGGTGAGCAGCACGCGCCAGTCGGTCAGCGGGTGGACGTGGCGGGCCGCCGCCACCGCGTACAGGCCCTGGAGCACGATCACCAGCACCAGCGGCGGCCCGGCCGCGACGACCCACGCCCGCAGTCCCGCCCGCTGGTGCCCGGGCGCGGCCGCGGGCGAGGCCGCCGTCACCTCCCGTTCCCCGACGGGGCCGCGGTCTTGGTGCCGATCGCCTGGAACATCACGTTGGTCGACTTGGTGGGGAACATCGGCACCGTCGTGCGCAGCTTGAAGAACCACGGGATCAGGGCCTTCGCCTCGGGCCACAGTCCGTACATCCGCAGCGGCACGCCGCCCTGCCGGGCGGTGCGGGCCAGCCGCTCCCGGTTGACGAACAGCCGGTGGTCGTGGCACCCCTTGGGCGCCATGCCGGGCAGCGGGAGGTTCTCGGTGAGCGTCACGATCAGGATCCGGGCGAGGAAGGTGTCCGCGATCGTGTCGAGCAGCAGGGTGCCGCCGGGCCGCAGCACGCGGCAGCACTCGGCGACCACGGCGTAGGGGTCCGGCACGTGCTCCAGGCACTGGCCGGCGACGACGACGTCCACGCTCTCGTCCTCGAACGGGAGCTTGGCCACGTCGGCCAGGATCGTCTCGTCCACGCCGTGCGCCTGGGCGACCTCCAGCGAGCGCTCCGACTGGTCGACGCCGACGTGCTTGTACCCCTTGCCCGCGATGTGCGGGTGCAGCAGACCGCCGCCGCAGGCGACGTCGACGAGGGTCGCGCCGGGCCGGTCGGCCTGCGGGATGAGCTGGCCGCGCTTCGCCGCGATCCATCCGAGTGCGGCGAAGGGACCGCGCGGGTCCCACCACTGGTCGGCGAGCGAGTCGTACTGGGTGAGGTCGTTGGCGGGAACTCTGGGCTTCTTCACGGGCCTCCGTTCGGGCTAACGCTGATAACGGCCGAGTGCCATGACCGGGAACAGGTGCCGGTACATGGGGTAGCTCATGTAGAACTGGCCGGGCAGGACGGTGCCGGTGAAGGCCTCCTCGTCCCAACCGCCTTCGTCGTTCTGGGTTTCCACCAGGTGGGCCAGGCCGCGCCGGACCCGCGCGTCGTCGGCGGGCACGCCCGCCGAGTGGAGCGCGAGCAGGGCCCAGGAGCTCTGACTGGGCGTCGACTCGCCGCGCCCGCGCCAGGCCGGGTCCAGGTAGGAGTTGAGGTCCTCCCCCCAACCGCCGTCCGGGTTCTGATGCTCCATCAGCCAACTGACGGCGCGGCGGATCGGGCGGCTGCCGGGCGAGACGCCGGCCCGCAGCAGCGCGGGGACGGCCGCGCCGGTGCCGTAGAGGTGGTTGGCGCCCCACCGGCCGAACCAGGACCCGTCCGGCTGCTGCGCCTTGACCAGCCAGCGCACGGCCGCCCGGGAGCGCGGGTCCTTCGCCAGGCCCTGGCCGGCCACGCTCTCCAGGGCGTGCGCGGTGATGTCCGGGCAGGGCCGGTCGGTCAGTTCGGTGAAGTCGAGGCTGGAGAGCTTCGACGCCGACCAGGAGTCGTTGTCCGCGTCGTAGGCCGCCCAGCCGCCGTCGCCGGACTGCATGGCCAGCAGCCAGGACAGGCCGCGCGCGGAGGCGCCGCGCAGCCGCGCCGCCTCGCCCGGATCGGCCGGGGCCACCCGGGAGAGCGCCTCGATGACCAGGGCGGTGTCGTCGCAGTCGGGGAAGGACTGTTCGACGAACCCCACCGACCAGCCGCCGGCGGCCCGGCCGGGCCGGGCCACGCTCCAGTCGCCCTGCACCGTGACCTCCTGGCCCAGCAGCCAGCGGGCGGCCCGGAGCATCGCCGGGTGGTCGCCGCCGACTCCGGCGTCGGACAGCGCGCAGACGCTGAGCGCGGTGTCCCAGACCGGTGTGGGCATGCAGTTCATCCGGCGGGTCGGGCCGTCCGCGCTCTCGCCCCACACCGCGACGCCGTCGAGCCCGCGCAACCCGGCCCGCACCGCCGGGTGTTCGGGTCCGAGCCCGGCCGCGTACAGGCCGAGCAGGCAGAAGGCCGAGGCCACGCTGCAGGCCAGCCAGGCCCCGTCCGCCTCCTGGCGGTCGGTGATCCACTGGACGGCGCGGCGCACGGCCAGCCGGCGCGGCGGCGCCCAGGCGTTGTCGTTGTACCAGCGGACGGCGCGGTCCACCGTGCGCAGCACGGGCCCGCCGGCGGCCGGCCCGGGACGCTCGGTCCACAGTTCGTCCAGCCGGAAGCCCGGGTCGACGCGCGGCCGCGTCTGGTGCACGAGCCCGAGCGGCACCATCGTCAATCGGGCCCAGGTCGAGAATCGGTAGAGCGAGAGCGGCACCCGGCGCGGCAGCAGGATGACTTCCGGCAGGATGGTCGGAATGTTGTCCCAACTCCCCTGGGAGAAAAGACACATCCAGATCTGTGCTTCCAACCTGCACTGCGCGGCGCCGCCTTGTGACCGGACGAATCGCGCGGCCGCGGCCATGTGCGCCGCTTCCGGCCGTTCACCGGCCAGCCTGAGCGCGAGATAGGCCTCGACCGTGGTCGACAGGTCACCGGAACTTCCGGGATACAGCCCCCAAGAACCATCGGGGAGTTGTTGGGATCTGATCCAGCGGGCGGTCGCCCGGAAGACCCGTTCGTCACGCACTCCGAGGAGTTCGCGAATGAACAGGTCGACCGCGTCGACCATCACATTCGCATCGGGACAACGGGACCACCAGCCATCGGGCTCCTGGATGGACAACAGGTGCTCGACCCCGCCGGAAATGGCAGCTTTGACGTCAATGCTCACAGAGGTAACCCTCGGTAGCTGAATGTCGGAGCAGAATTGAAAGGGGACATGACACCCTCTAGCCCCCGGTCGGTACTATAGGGCCTCGTGACAGCCGCGGCCAGAGCGACTGCGAAGGCGATCGACGGGGGATCACTTTACGTGCGAGTACTAGTAGTTGGTGCCGGAATCGGCGGATTGGCGACGGTCCGCGGCCTGCTCGCCGCAGGCCACGAAGCGACCGCTTACGAACAGGCTCCCGAGCCGCGCACAACCGGAGCGGCGGTTACCGTATGGAGTGGCGGCGTCGGCATCCTCCAGGAACTCGGAGTGCGGACCGACGGCCTCGGCGCGCGGATCGACCACCTGGAGAACCGCACCCACACCGGCGAGCGCCTCTACTCCATCGACGTCTCCTTCGCGGCCCGCCGGCTCGGGCACACCAGCCTCACCAGCCCGCGCCGCCTCCTGCTGGCCCGGCTCGCCGAGGGCCTGCCGGACGGGGCGCTGGTCTACGGCCGGCGGTTCGTCCGCGCCGTCGAGCACGACAAGGGCGTCACCGCCCACTTCGCCGACGGCAGCACCGCCGAGGGCGACGTGCTCGTCGGGGCCGACGGCCATCACTCGGCGGTACGAAGGCAGTTGTGGGGCCACGACGCGGCCCGGCCGGCCGGCTGGGCCACCTGGCAGGGCCTCGCGCAGGGCCGCGAGCGGATCACCGGCGCGCACCACGGACTCATGATCAACGGCCGGACCGGCTTCTGCGGCCTGCTGCCGGCCGGGCCCGACACGCTCCAGTGGTGGTTCAGCTTCCCCTGGAGCCCAGGCGACGAGGGCCCCTACCTCCCGCAGCTGCGCGCCCGGTTCGCGCACTGGGCCGCGCCGGTGCCCGCCGTGCTCGACGGACTCACCGAGTCGGACATCGAGATGTTCCCGCACCACACCCACCGCGTGCCGCGGACCTGGGGCACCGGGCGCTCGACACTGCTGGGCGACGCCGCCCACACCATGCCGCCGATCGTCGCCCAGGGCGCCAACCAGGCGCTGGAGGACGCCTGGACGCTGGTGCGGCTGCTGGTCACCCGGCGCGGCGACCCGGCCGCCGTCCTGCGCCACTACGAGCGCATCCGGTCCCGCCGGGTGGCCCCGATCTCGCGCCTCGCGGCCACCGAGTACACCTACCGCTACCGCCCGCCGCGCTACGACCGCCTGGTCCCGAGCGCCCTGGCGACCCGGGCCTACGCCCTCTGGATCCACCGCACCAGCAACTACCTGCGCGCCCGCCCCCGCAGCGGCCGGCCCGCGGCGCGCGCACTGGCGGGCTGACCACCGCACCGCGCGAACGACCGTGGCGGCACCCGATCCCGAGTGCCGCCACGGTCAACTGTATTGATGTGCAAGAAGGTTACTGGCTGAGCACCGGACTCAGAACGCGACCGGCTGCTCCCGGCCCATCCGCAGCAGGGTCCGCCCGCCGGCCACGGCGAGCGCGAGGATGCCGACACCGGACACCACGATCGGCACGTTGACCGCGGTGGCCGTCGCGACCGCACCGGCGGTGATCGCGCCGAACGGCGACACGCTCACCGACAGCAGCCGGAACACCCCGTTCACCCGGCCCAACAGCTCCGGCGGGATGGTGGTCTGGCGGAAGGCCGTGATCAGGGTCTGCCAGATGGCGATCCCGAAGCCGACCGCCCCGAACGAGACCACGGCGACCGCGGTCTGCCGGGTGGCGCCGAGCAGCAGGCAGGCGACACCCATGATGACCAGGGCCAGCACGGCACCGCGCAGCACGCCGAGCCGGCGCCGGACCCAGTCGCTGCCGAGCCCGCCGATGACCCCGCCGATCGCGTTCGCCGCGAGGAAGAAACCGTAGGCGCTCTCCGGGAGGTGCAGCCAGGTGACGATGTAGAGCACCATCAGCACACCGAGGCTCATGGTGAAGAAGTTCAGCACGCCCAGGATCAGCGCCAGCCGGATCAGCAGCCGGTCCGACCGCAGGTAGGTCATGCCCTCCTTGATCATCTGCCCCCAACTGGTGCGCGGCCCGGTCGACTCCGTGCGCAGCGTGCGCAGCACCGGGAACAGCATCAGCAGCACGCCGAGCAGGAACGAGGCGCCGTCGAGCAGGAACGGCGCCACCGCGGCGAACGCGAAGAGCAGACCGCCCAGCGGCTGCCCGAGGCTGTCGCGCAGCACCACCTGCACCGCGTGCAGCCGGCCGTTGGCCTTGGTCATCTGCTCGACCGGAACGACCTTGGGCAGGAAGGCCTGTGCGGTGACCAGGAAGACGGACTCGCCCATGCCGAGCACCGCCGCCGCCACGTAGAGCATGACCAGGTTCAGCGAGTGGGTGAGCACGCCCACCGCGATCAGCGACACCAGCACGAAGCGGCACAGGTCGATCAAGACCAGCAGCGCCCGCCGGTTGAAGATGTCCGCCCAGACGCCGCCGATCGGCGCCATCATCATCCCCAGCGCGGTGACGATGGTCGTCAGCGACAACAGCATCGCGTTGTGGGTGAAGGAGAAGACCAGCAGCGGCAGGGCGCTGTTGCGCACGCCGTCACCGAGCGAGGACACCGCGTTGGCCAGCCACAGCCGGCCGAAGTGGGGCCACGTCCCGTCCGCCGCGCCGAGGCCGGACGGCGGGTCCTGCTTCGACGGCGCACGCGTCGAATCGTCCGTGCTGCTCGCTTCCATGCTGCTCGCTTCCGTGATCCTCGTACTCCGGCGGCACCGGGGTTCCGGTGCCCGAACCGTGCTAAACGACTGCGTCGACGCCCGTGACCAGACTGAGCATCCGGCCGTCCTCCTCGAAGAGGACCCGGTGCTGCCGCAGGGTCTCCACCAGGCCGTCCAGCTCGGCCGGCGCCGCCCCGTCCGGGACGGTCAACTGGTCGGGGCGCCTGGGTGAGTTGAGCTCGCGGAGCAGCCCGAGCAGCTGGTCGCCGACCGGGATCCGCCGCGGCTCACCGAACCGGGTGTCCCGGATGACGTACCCGTCGTCCTCCCGCAGCAGCTCCAGGCTGGGGCGCTGCGCCGACTCCTCCCAGCTCTGCTGCCAGTCGGTCACCACCCGCTGGAGCGACGGGTACCACTTCAACGCGGTCGCGGCGTAGGGCGCGGCGCCGTGATCGGCGAAGAAGTAGGCCAGCTGGTCGAGCTGTTGCGGCGCGAACGGGAAGACCAGCGAGTAGAAGTCCATCGGCCGCAGGTCCAGCCCGTAGTCGAGCCGCTGGTTGAAGTAGGGGCTGAACCGGTCGAAGCGGATGAAGAACGCGCCGGTCGGGGGCGTGAGATGGGCCAGCAGCGGGAAGTCCCGCTCGTACTTGGCGTACATCTCCTCGGGCTCCTTGGGCGCGCCGATCAGCAGGTTCCACTCCGGGTGGATGCCGTAGCGCAGGCAGAGCTTCATGAACTGCAGGCTCTGGAACGCCGTGGTGCCCTTGCCGAGCAGCTTGAGCACCTCGGAGTTGACCGCCTCGATCCCGGCCTGCACCCGGTTGACCCGCGCCCGGGCCAGCGTCTGCATGTGGGTCTCGCTGAGCGGGAGCTTGATCTCGTAGAAGACAGACGCGTCGTCCGGGGCGTCGACCCGCGGGAACACCTCGGCCGGGTAGTTCCTGGGCAGGATGTAGTCGGTGCACATGAAGTGCTTGAACTCCGGGTGGAACGAGAACAGCCACTCGAACTGGCGCACCGCCAGGTCGGGTTCCAGCTGCCGGAAGCCGATGGTCTCGTCGTTCAGGCCGCAGAAGGTGCAGTGGCTGCGGGCGCCCCACCAGCAGCCGCGCGAGGTCTCGAAGAACAGCGTGGGTTCGAGCCGGCCCTCGGCGACCACGTCGGCGGCGTCGCGCATGGCGGCGGCGAAGCCCCGGTAGTCGAGCGGGACGTAGTCGTTGATGTCCCGGTCCTTGCCGACGCCGAACCGGACCTGGGGCTGGGTGCAGTTGTCGCGGCTGATGACGCCCCGGATCGCGGAGATGTCGGCGATCCGGCCCTCCAGGACGCAGTCGAGGAACGCCGCGAAGCTGACCAGGCTCGGACCGGAGAAGACGTAGTCCAGGGAGGGGACTTCGGCCGCCAGCACGGCGCCCATCGAGGTCTCGACGTTGGAGCCGCCGAGCAGCACCACCGCCCGCGGGTTCCGGTCCTTGATCATCTTGGCCAGCGCGATCGCCGGGACGCTCTGGGCGAACATCGTGGTCAGCCCGACCACGTCGGCGCTCGCGAGGTCGTACCGGTCGATCAGCTCGGCCAGGAACGCCTCGACGCCCTCGCGCTGCCGCGCCAGGTCCGCGCGGAACTCCTGCCACGCGGGCTCGCGGTAGTACCGGGCGAAGTAGGCCTCGGAGTTGTCCGGCTCGTCCGGGAAGGCGATGTGCCGGAACAGCCACTCCCCCACCCCGCTGTAGAGGTGGGTCATGTCGCCGGAGATTTCCTCGTACGCACGGACACCGAAGTATCCGGTGAAATCGACGTTGAGGTAGTGCACTTCGGCGGACACCCGGTCCGCGTACTCCTGGCCGATCAGTCCGGCGAGCTGACTCAGGGCGAACGAAGGGCGGTTCCAGTCGGCAAATGGCATGTTCACGAAAGCGACGCGAAGCACAGGAAACCTCTCGGAAAGGGGGCGGCGATCCAAGGACGCCCCACACGAGGTGCCGGAAGTCTCCCGAATCGGACAAGCCGTCGGCACCGCTCGCTCCGGGGAGCGGGCCTTTCGCGCCGGACCGGGCCGCCCTGACTCCGCCTCAAGCCGCAGACAAGAGCCGGCCCCGTTTGACCCTCCCCGTTCAACTGAATGCCGGGAGCAGGCTAAGCACACCGACTCTGGCCGGTCAAGGCTCGTATTCCCCGGCCGCCTCGGACCACGGTTGAATAACGGCACGTCAACTCGCCCTGCGGTGACCCGGTTTGCCCCGTATGAGCAGGAAGTTCGCACCCGCGCGGTCCAACTTCGTGACGTACGATGTGCGTTCGAAGCCGACTGCCGTCCATGACGGCCGACTTCCACGGGTCAACACTTCAGGGGGAAGTAACTTGTTGAACACCGGGGCCGGCGAGCCCATGACGACCGAATCCCGAGTTGCGCAGATCTGGGTCGAGACGCTGAAGCACGATCAGTTCGGCCCCGAGGACAACTTCTTCGCCGTCGGCGGGCACTCGATGTTCGCCACGCTGGTCACCTACCGGCTCCGCGACGAATGGGGCATCGAGTTCCCCCTCTCGCTCATCTTCGAGCACTCCACCGTCCGCGACCTCGCGTCGGTCATCGACCGGGCCAAGGCCGACTCCGTCGGCTCGGACACCGTCACCGGCTGATATCCACAAGGCCCAGTCGGGTCCGCGCCGTACACCGGTGCGGACCCGCGCTGATCCCTGCGCCGAAGAAAGCGGTCAGATGCCCCCGGAGATCCCTCTCGAAGACCGACGAGCTCGGTTCCTGAATCGAATCCGCGCCGCCGCCCGCCGGGCCGGCCAGGGCGGGCCGGCCGGGGCACCCCCGGTCGCAGCGCAGGCGCTGCCCACCGCCCTGCCACGCGCCATGGCCCACGGGCCGGCCGGAACTCCCTTGCGCCGCACGGTCGTCCACCACATCGGCGAGGACGCGCTGAAGGCGGTGCGGGACTGCGCCGCACGGACCGTCGCGCCCGCCGACTCCGTCGTGCTCGCCGCCCTGCTCGCCTGCGTCGCCCAGTACTGCGCCGAGCCGGACCTGCTGGTGGCCGTGCGCGACGGCGACGGCGCGCTCCGGCAGCTGGCGCTGACGGTCGATCCGACCCGCAGCATGACCGAGCTGGTCCGCACGGTGCACCGCGCGCTCACCGGGATCCGGTCGGCCGACACCCGCCTGCCCGACCCGGCGAACGCGCCGATCCTGGTGCGGCTCGACCCCGACCAGGACTTGGCGGCCGAGACGGTCGGCGACGTCCACCTCGGACTCACCGCGGCCGGCGCCGTGACCGCCGGGTACGACCCCGACCGCCACGAGACCGAACTGGTCGAGGGCCTGCTCCAGGGCACGGGCGCGCTGCTCGAAGCCGTGCTGGCCACCCCGGACCTCCCGCTGGTCGCGCTCCGCACGCTGTCCGGCGCGGCACTGCGCAAGGTCACGGAGGAGCCCAACCGCACCGCGCGGCCCCGCCCCGCCGACACCCTGACCGCCGCCTTCGACCGCGCCCGGGAGCGCTTCGCCGACCGCACCGCGCTGGTGGACGCGGCCGGCACCCTCAGCTACCGGCAGACCGCCGCGGCCGCCGCCCTGCTCGGCCGGCGCCTGCGCGACGCGGTCGGGGTCACGCCGGAGGACCTGGTCGCCGTCTACGTCACGCGCGCCGACAAGCGCTGGGTGGTCGGCTGCCTCGGCGCGCTGCACGCGGGCGCCGCCTGGCTGCCGATCGATCCGGCGGTACCGCCCGCACGGCTGGCGGCCCTGCTGCGCGACGCCGGCGTCGTCGCGGTCGTCACCGACGCCGCGCTGCGCGGGCGGGTCCCGGCCGGCGACTGGCGCGTGGTGGACCTGGACGATCCCGCCGGCACCCCGGACACCGCCCCGGCGCTCGACGCGGCGGACCTCGCCCCGGCGCCCACCGACCCCCGCGGCCTCGCCTACGCGATGTACACCTCGGGCAGCACCGGTGCGCCCAAGGCGGTGCTGGTGGAGCACGACAGCGCGGTCAACTTCGTCGAGTCCCTGCAACGCCTCTTCGAACTGACCCCCGACGACCGGATGCTGCAGTACGCCTCCCCCGGTTTCGACGTCTCGGTGTTCGAGATCTTCTGCGCCCTGCTCAGCGGCGCCTCGCTGCACATGATCGGCGACGACGAACGGCGCTCGGTCGGCGGGCTGACCGCCGCGCTCGACGAGGGCGGGATCACGGTCGCCGAACTGCCGCCGGCCCTGCTCGAACTGCTCGACCCGGACCGGGTGCCGCTGCTGCGGCTGGTCTCGGTCGGCGGCGAGCCGTTCTCCGGCCGGCTGACCACCCGCTGGTCCCGGGACCGCCGGTTCGTCAACGGCTACGGCACCACCGAGACCACCATCGGCGTCATCTACAAGGAGTGCACCGGCCTGTGGCGGTCCGCGCCGCCCATCGGCCGGCCGGTCGACAACCACCAGGCCTACGTCCTCGACGAGGACCTGCGCCCGGTGCCCCCCGGAGCGGTCGGCGAGCTGTTCGTCGGCGGCGCCGGAGTCGCCCGCGGGTACCTGGGCCAGGCCGCCCGCACCGCCGAGCGGTTCCTGCCCGACCCGTTCCGGCCGGGCGGCCGCCTCTACCGCACCGGCGACCTGGCCCGCTGGTCGGCGGAAGGCGACATCGTCTTCCTCGGCCGCCGGGACCGCCAGGTCAAGGTGCGCGGCCAGCGCGTGGAACTGGGCGAGATCGAGGCGGCGCTGACCGGCCTGCCCGAGGTCTCCGCGGCGGTCGTCGCCGACGTCGACACCGTGCTCGTCGGCTACCTGGTGGCGGCGGACGGCCTGCGGCCGGACCTCGACGCCGTCCGCCGCCGGCTCAGCGACCGGCTGCCCTCGTACATGGTGCCGACGCTGCTGGTCGAGGTCGAGCAGATCCCGATCACCGCCTCCGGCAAGGTCGACCTGGCCGCGCTGGCGGCCCACCGCCCGGCCGGGCCCGCCCCGGCCGCCCGGCAACCCGGGTCCGCCGCCGCGGACGGTCCGGCCGGGGCCACCGGCCTCGCCCACCGGATCGCGGCCGACGGCTTCGCCGCCGTGCTGCCCGGCGCGCAGCTCGGCGCCCAACTCGGCGGCGACACCAACTTCTTCACCTCCGGCGGCGACAGCATCCGGGCGATCCGGCTGCTGGCCTGGGTCCGCGAGGCCTTCGCGGTCGAGGTCCCGATGAGCCGGTTCTTCCGCGACCCCACCCCCGAGGCCCTCGCCCGGATGATCGAGGGCCTGCGCTCCTCGGGCGCGCGGGCCACGGCCGGCGGTCCGCTCGGCACCCCCGAGCTCGGCGGCGACGAGGACGCACCGCTCTCCTCCTCCCAGCAACGGCTTTGGTTCCTGGACCAGTTGCAGCCGGGCGACGCCTCCTACAACGTCGTCGAGGTCTTCCGGCTGAGCGGCGAGCTCGACTCCGACGCGCTGCGCCGGGCCCTGCACGCACTCGTCGAACGGCACGAGATCCTGCGGACCCGCTACGTGGCGAGCGCCGGCGTGCCGCGCCAGGTGGTGGACCCGGAGCCGACGGCGCAGCTCGAACTGCGCGACCTGACCGGCGCCCCCGGGGCCGATCTCGACGCGCTGCTCGCCGCCGAGGCGGCCGAGCCCTTCGACCTGTCCGGCGGTCCGCTGATCCGGGTCACCCTGATCCGCCGCGGCCCCCGCGAGCACGTGCTGGCCTGGGTGATCCACCACATGGTCGCCGACGGGCGCTCGACCGAGGTGCTGCTGTCCGAACTCAGCGTGCTCTACGGCTCGTTCCGCCGCGGCCTGCCCGGCGACCTGCCACCCGTCGCGCTGCGGTTCCGGGACTACGCGCGCTGGCAGCGGGCCGCCCTCGGCGACCTCGCGCACCAGCAGGGCCTCGCCTACTGGCGGCGCCAACTGGCCGGTGCGCCGGCCAGGTTGGAGCTTCCCACCGACCGCCCCCGGCCCGCACAGCCCAGCACCCGGGGCGGCAGTCTGTACTTCGACCTGCCGTCCGGCACCGCGGCCGACCTCGCCGCGTTCGGCGGCCGAACCGGCGTCACCCCGTTCATGACGCTGCTCACCGCCTTCCTCGCGCTGCTCTCCCGGTACGGGCGCGACAAGGACGTGGTGGTCGGCACCCCGTTCGCCAACCGCACCCGGCGCGAGGTCGAGGACCTGGTCGGCTTCCTGGTCAACACGGTGCCGATCCGTGCCGACTGCTCGGGCGACCCGACCTTCGCCGCGCTGCTGCGCCAGGTCGCCGAGACCTCGCTGGCCGCCGGCGACCACTCCGAGGTGCCGTTCGAGGACCTGGTCAGCGAGCTGGGCGTGGCCCGCGAACTCGGCGTCAACCCGCTGGTGCAGGTGCTCTTCCAGGTGATCGACGCCCCGGAGGAGCAGCTGTCGCTGGACGGGATCGAGACGGCGAAGATCCCGATGGAGGAGCAGGCCGCCGCCTTCGACCTGGTCCTGGAACTGCGGATGAACCGGCAGGGGCAGCTCGGCGGACGGATCAACTACAGCGTCGATCTCTTCGACCGGGAGACCGTGGCCCGCCTCGCGGAGCACTATCACCGGCTGCTGCGCTCGGCCCTGGACACCCCCGACGGCCGGCTGTCCGAGCTGGACATGCTCGGGCAGGAGGAACGGCACCGGCTGCTGGAGACCTTCAACAGCACCGTCACCACCCCGGTGGACACCATCACCGCGGTGGTGGAGCGCCAGGCACGCGCGCGCGGCGGGGCCATCGCGGTGACGGATCCCGCCGGGCAGCTGACCTACGCTGAGCTGAACGAGCGCGCCAACCGCCTGGCCCGGCACCTGATCGAGCTCGGCGTGGGCCGCGACACCCTGGTCGCCCTGTGCCTGCCGCCGGGCACCGAGCTGGTCGTCACCATGCTCGCGGTGCTCAAGGCCCAGGGCGGCTACCTGCCGCTCGACCCCGACCACCCCGCCGACCGGATCCGGCTGCTGCTGGACGGCTGCGGCGTGGACATCGCGGTGGGCCGCCGCTCGGCGTGGCAGCACCTGCCCGTCGGCCTGCGCCGGTTCGTGGACCTGGACGAGGAGCGGGCGGCGATCGACGCGCGGCCGGCCGGCGATCCGCCCGGCGCCGACCCGCAGGACATCGCCTACGTGCTGCACACCTCCGGATCCACCGGGCGGCCCAAGGGCGTCGCCGTGCCGCACCGCGCGCTGGTGCGGCTGGTGCTGGGCGCCGACCGGTCGCCGGTCGGCCCCGACGACACGTTCCTGCTGGTGCACCCCACCACCTTCGACCCGTCGAACCTGGAGATCTGGCTGCCGCTGGCGCACGGCGCGGCCCTGGTGATCCCGCCGCGGCGGCCGGTCGACCCGGTCGAGCTCGGCGAGCTGATCCGCACTCACGGGGTGACGGTGCTCTGGCTGTCCGCCACCATGACCCAGATGACGGTCGACATCGATCCTCAACTGCTCGCCGGAGTGCGACAGTTGGGCATCGGCGGACAGGCCCCCTCGGTGCCGCACCTGCGCCGGCTGCTGGACGAGCTGCCCGGGCTGCGCCTGCTGAACTGCTACGGGCCCACCGAGTCCACCACCAACACCACCGTGCACCACGTGGCCGCCGCACCCGCCGAGGACACCACCGCGATCCCGCTCGGCCGACCGGTCGGCGACACCCGGGTCTACGTCGTCGGCGTGCACGGCGAAACCGTCCCGGTCGGGGTGCCCGGAGAGCTGTGGATCGGCGGGCGCGGCCTCGCCCGCGGCTACCTCCACGCGCCGGCCCGCACCGCCGAGCGCTTCGTCCCCGACCCGTTCGGCCCGGCCGGGGAACGGGTGTACCGCTCCGGTGACCTGGTGCGCTGGCTGCCGGACGGCACCCTGGACTTCCTCGGCCGCGACGACGACCAGGTCAAGATCCGCGGCTACCGGATCGAGCTCGGCGAGGTCGCCACCGCGATCCGCCGGCTGCCGGGGGTCCGGGACGCCCACGTGCTGCGGCACGGCGACGGCGCGGCCGCCGAACTGGCCGCCTACGTCGTGCCCGACGCCGCCGCGGTGGACGTCGACGACCTGTTCCACCGGCTGCGGGAGCAACTGCCCGGCTACCTGGTGCCCGCCACCATCACCCCGCTGCCCGCGCTGCCGGTGTCGCCCAACGGCAAGGTCGACCGTGCCCGGCTGCCCGAGCCCCGCCGGCAACCGGCGCGGGACGGCGGCGGCCGGCCGCCGGGCACCGAGCTGGAGCAGGCGGTCCACTCGGCCTGGACAGAGGTGCTCGGCCGCGACGGCTTCGGCGTCGACGAGGACTTCTTCGCCGTCGGCGGCAACTCCTACCAGGCCGCCCAGGTGGTCGCGCGGCTGCGCGCGGCGCTGGGCACGGAGCTCACCGTCCGGATGCTCTTCGAGCACCCGAGCGTCGCCGACCTGGCCGCCGCCCTGACGGCCGCACCCGCCGCCGACGACGACGGGGACACCCCGCTGCGCCGCCGGCCGGACGGCGGCCCGGCACCGCTCTCGGTCGACCAGCAGCGGCTGTGGTTCCTGGACCAGCTCCACCCGGGCAGCGCCGACTACAACGTGCCGATGAGCCTGTGGCTGCACGGCCCGCTGGACCCGGGTGCGCTGCGCTCGGCGCTGGCCGAGGTGGTGCGCCGGCACGAGGTGCTGCGCACCAGGTTCGTCCTGGACGAGGACCGGCTGCCGGTCCAACTGGTCGAGCCTGGCGGTGAGTTCGAGCTGCCCGAGGAGGACCTGTCCGCCCTGCCCGCCGACCGGGCCCGGGCCGCGGCCGAGGAGTCGGCGGCGCGGGAGGCCCGACTGCCGTTCCGGCTGGACCGCGGGCCGCTGATCCGCGCCCGGCTGCTGCGGGTCGGCGCGGACGAGCACCTGCTCTCCCTCGTGCTGCACCACGCCGCCGCCGACGCCGAGTCGTTCCGGGTCCTGCTCGCCGAGCTCGGCGAGCTGTACGGGGCCCGCGGCGACGGGCGGCCGCCCGCCCTGGCCGCACTGCCGGTCCAGTACGCCGACTACGCCCACTGGCAACGGCAGCGCGCTGCCGCCGTCGAGGAGCTGGACCTGGGCTACTGGCGGGACCGGTTGCGCGACCTGCCCGCGCTGGAGCTGCCGCTCGACCGGCCGCGACCGCGGGTGCGCAGCGGAGCCGGCGGGCGGCTGACCGCCGACCTGCTGGACGCGGCGGACACCGCCCGGCTGGACGGGCTGGCGCAGGCCCACGGCACGACCCGGTTCATGGTGCTGCTGGCCGCGGCGCAGGCCACCCTCGGCCGGCTCAGCGGTCAGCGGGACTTCGGCATCGGCACCCCGGTGTCCCTGCGGTCACGGCCCGAACTGGAGCCCCTGATCGGCTTCTTCGTCAACACCCTGGTGCTGCGGGCCGACCTGTCGGGCGATCCGACCTTCGCCGAGCTGTTGGTCCGCACCCGCGGCACCGCCCTGGAGGGCTACAGCCACCAGGAGTTGCCGTTCGACCGGCTGGTGCACGAACTGCTGCCGGCCCGCGACCTGAGCCGCACCCCGCTGGTCGACGTGGTGCTGCACGTCGACGAGACCGCGGCGGCGGCGCCGGAACTGCCCGGGCTGACGGCCCGGGTGGCCGAGGTCGGGACCGGCACCGCCAAGTTCGACCTGGACATCGCGGTGGTCCGCCGGGACACCGGACTGAGCTGCACGATCGAGTTCAGCACCGACGTGTTCGAGACTCCGAGCGCGGGCCGGCTGGCCCAGGAGCTCGGGCGGACGCTGCGGGCCGCGCTGGCCGACCCGGGGCGGCGGCTGTCCGAACTCGGCCCGGACCGGCTGTCGTGACGATTCCGAACCATGTGATCACGGAGGAAGTGGGATGAGAACCGACGTCGAACCGGGCGCCACCGGCGACCTGGACCGATGGTTCCTCGCCGGCCTCGGGCGCGCCTGGCGCGGCACCCAGCTGCTGTGCCTGCCGCACAGCGGCGGCAACGCGTCCAGCTACCGCGGCTGGCTGGCCGGGGCCGAGACCGAAGTCGACGTGGTGCCGGTGCAACTACCGGGCCGTGAGACCCGGTTGACCGAGCCGGCGATCACCGACCAGCCGACCCTGATCGCCGAACTCGCCCGGGTGGTCGAGGCGGCGCCGTTCCGGCGGATCGCCCTCTTCGGGCACAGCATGGGCGCGGTGCTGGCGGTCAACCTCTGCCGCGCGCTGGAGGCCGCCGGCGTCCCGGTGGCGCACCTGTTCGTCTCCGGGCACGGCGGGCCGTCCCAGCGGCCGGTCGCCGACTTCCCGACCGACTCCTCCGACGAGGAGCTGCTGGAGGCCCTGCGGGAGAACGGCGCGCTCAACTTCGAGGCCCTGATGGAGCATCCGGAGCTGCGCGAGATGGTCCTGCGGGTGCTCCGGTCCGACCTGCGGCTGGTGCTGTCCGGGATCGTCGCCGGACCGCCGGTGCAGGCGCCGATCACCGTCATCAACGGCCAGGACGACCCCATCCTGGCCCAGTGGGACACGGCCGAGTGGGCCGGCCTCACCGAGGGGCGCTGCGAGCGGCACCTGCTGCCCGGCGACCACTTCTACCTGGCCGAGCAGGGCGACCGGGTGGCCCGGATCATCCGCACCGCCCTGCAGGACGCGGAGGTGTCCGGATGACCTCGTACGCGGTGGTGGTCAACGACGAGGAGCAGTACTCGATCTGGCCGCTGGACCGGGACGTCCCGGCCGGCTGGCGGGAGGCCGGCACGCGCGGCACCAAGGAGGAGTGCCTGGCCCGGATCGAGGAGGTCTGGACCGACATGCGGCCGCTGAGCCTGCGTCGACGGATGGAAGGGGCGGGGGCATGACGTCAGCACGGGTGGCGGTGGTCACCGGCGCCGGGCGCGGCATCGGCGCCGCCACGGCACTGCGGCTGGCCGGGGACGGCGCCAAGGTCGGCGTCCTGGACATCGACGCGGACACCGCGGCGGACACGGTGGAGCGGATCCGGGCGGCCGGCGGCACCGCGCACGCGGTGGTCGCCGACGTCGGCGACCCGGCCCAGGTCGAGGGCGCGCTGGCGAGCGTGGCGGCCGAGCTCGGGCCGCCGGTGATCCTGGTCAACAACGCCGGTGTGATCCGGGACCGGCCGGTGCAGGAGCTGTCGCTGGACGAGTGGAACACCGTCATCGACGTGAACCTGCGCGGACCGTTCCTGCTGTGCCAGGCGATCGTCCCCTACCTGCGCGAACAGCGCTGGGGACGGATCGTCAACTTCTCCAGCTCCTCCGCGCTGGGCAACCGCGACCAGGCCAACTACTCGGCCGCGAAGGCCGGGATCGACGGCCTGACCCGCACCCTGGCGATCGAGCTGGGCCCCCTCGGGGTGACCGTGAACGCGGTGGCCCCCGGCTACATCGTCACCGACATGACGGCGCACACGGCCACCCGGATGGGGATGGACTTCGCCAGGCTCCAGCAGATGGTCGCCGCGCAGACCCCGGTGCGGCGGGTCGGTCAGCCCGAGGACGTGGCCAACGCCGTCGCGTTCCTGGTCGGGGAGGAGGCCGGGTTCGTCTCCGGGCACACCCTGTACGTCACCGGCGGCCCGATGCGGTAGGCGCGGCCGGGTCCGGCAGGGCCCGGCGGTCGACCTTCCCGTTGCTGGTCAGCGGCAGCCGGTCCAGCAGCACGAACCTGCCCGGGACCAGCGGCTCGGGCAGCCGTTCGCCCAGGTGGGTCCGCAGCTGCGCGGCGTCCACGCCGCCGGCCGGCCCGCCCGGGGCCACCGGGACCACGTAGGCCACCAGCTCGGTCGCGAGTCCGCTGCCGGAGACGGTGACGAAGGCGTCGCGCACCGCCGGATGCTGCGTCAGCACCGCGCGGATCTCGCCCGGTTCGATCCGGAACCCGCGCAGCTTGACCTGGTCGTCGATCCGGCTGGCGAACTCGATGACGCCGTCGGCCCGCCGGCGCACCAGGTCGCCCGTGCGGTACAGCCGGCCGCCCGGCGGCCCGAACGGGTCCGGCACGAACCGCTCGGCGGTCAGGCCCGGCCGCCCCAGGTAGCCCCGGGCCACCCCGGCCCCGCCGACCAGGAGTTCGCCGAGCACCCCGGCGGGCACCGGCCGGCCCTCGGGGTCCACCACGTGGCAGCGGGTGTCGCCGATCGGGCGGCCGATCGGCACGCCGCCGGCCTCGTCGAGGTCCGCCGGGGCCACCGGGTGCGTGGTGGCGAAGGTGGTCGTCTCGGTGGGCCCGTAGCCGTTGACGATGCGCAGCTGCGGGTTGGCCGCCAGCAGCAGCCGCAGGTGCGGCACGGACAGCACCTCGCCGCCGACCACCAGGGTGCGCAGCGGCTCCAGCGCCTGCGGGTGCAGGTCCGCCACCAGGTTGGCCAACTGCGCGGTCAGCCACAGCACGGTGACCCCCGTGCGCCGCAGTTCCGCGCCGAGCTCGCGCGGGCCGACCGGCCCGGGCGGGTGGATCGCCAGCCGGGCGCCGTTGCACAGGGCGCTCCACACTTCGAAGGTCGACGCGTCGAAGGCCGTGGGCGCCAGCATCAGCAGGGTGTCGTCCGGGCCGACCGCCACCTCGTCGAGCCCGCGCACCAGCCGCACGACGCAGCGGTGGGTGACCGCGACGCCCTTCGGCGTGCCGGTGGATCCCGAGGTGTAGATGACGTAGGCGAGGCTGTCCGGTGCGACCGCCGGGCGCTGCGGCGGGGCCGCCGCGGGCCGGGCGGGCAGCGGCAGGTCGATGTGCAGCCGCTCGACCGGGTGGGTGGGCCGGCCGGTGAGCCGCTGATCGGTCACCAGCAGCCGGGCCCCGCTGTCCCGCAGCAGGAAGTCGATCCGCTCGACGGGATGGGCCGGGTCGAGCGGCACGTAGGCGCCGCCCGCCTTGAGCACCGCGAGCATCGCCACGACCTGTTCCGGCCCGCGCGGCAGCAGGATCGCCACCCGGTCGTCCGGCCGGATCCCGAGGCCGACCAGATGGTCCGCCAGCTCCTGTGCCTGTGCGTCGAGTTCACCGAAGGAACGGCGGTACGGCGGGCTCCACAGCGCTGTGCTCGCACCCCGCGCGGACACCTGCCGCGCAAACAGGTCGAGGACCGTTTCGGATATCGGCATTCGTGCACGCTATCACTCGGGCACAACGGCGGGACATCCATCAGGCCTGTGCAATAGGCTCGTTGGGAGCCCACGCCCACGCACCACCGGCGACGCGGCACAGAAGGTCCGCATACGGGGGGACATATGGACTTTTCCCATACCAACGATGAATTGATGTTCCGTGAACGGGTCAAGGAGGAACTCCGTTCTCCGGACCTCGGCGCGGCCCTGGCCGCATTGCTGGGCAGCGCGGAACGGGAGCCCGACGAACGGGGGGTGTACCGGCTGCTCGGCGAGCACGGGCTGCTCGGGGTGGACTGGCCCCGCCGGTACGGCGGGCAGGGCCGCACCGCCGTCCACGCGGCCATCGCCGTCGAGGAGATGATGCGGGCCGGGGTCCCCGACACGCTGTTCGTCAACGGCGTCCAGACCGTCGGCAACCTGCTGCTGCTCGCCGGCACCGAGGAGCAGAAGCAGCGGATCCTGCCGCGCCTGGCGGCCGGCCGGTGCTTCGCGAGCGTGCTCTACACCGAGCCCGGGGTCGGCTCCGACCTGAGCGCGCTGACCACCCGCGCCGTCCCGGTCGACGGCGGCCACCGGATCGACGGCGTCAAGATGTTCAACCTCAAGAGCGGCATCACCGACTACGGGCTGTGCGCGGCGCGCACCTCGACCGAGGGTTCGCGCTACGAGGGGCTCACCCTGTTCCTGGTCGACATGCGCGCGCCCGAAGTGCTGGCCGAGCGCCTGGACACCATGTCCGACGAGCAGTTCTACCGGGTCGCCCTGGACGGCGTGCGGGTCACCGGGGCCGATGTCGTCGGCGGGCTGGGCCAGGGGTGGGCGGTGCTCGCCGAGGCGCTGCCGCTCGAACGCACCGGCCTGGACTTCGCGTTGCGCGCCGAGCGCTGGTACCGGGCGGGTTGCGGGGGCTTCGACGCCCCCGAGGGCCTCGCCGGCTCCGACGGCCACGACCGCGCCGCCGCGCCCGGGCCGACCGCGGACCAGCTGGCCGACATCGGCCGGCACGGCGCCGCCACCAGCGCGGCCCGCCTGCTGGCCTGGCGCTGCGTCGGCTCGGCCGAGGCCGGGCGGCTGGACGAACTGGGCACCTCCACGGCCAAGTGGTACGCGAGCGAGCAGGCGGCCGCCGTCGCCCGCTGGGCCACCGCCGCCCACGACTTCGACGCCCCACCGGAGTTGGCCGCGCTGCTGGACAGCGCCTACCGGGAGGCCCCGGGGCTGACCCTCTCCGGTGGCACCTCCGAAATGATGCTCCAGACCATCTCCAGCTTCCTGCTCGCCGGTGGAACCACATGAGACTCGAACTCGACGACGTACAGCGCGACCTGCTGCTGGCCCTGCGGGCCGGACTCGGCCGGGTGGCGGCAGCCGACGGACGACTCGACCCGGCCGAGGTGCACTCCTGCCTGGCCGAGTTGGACCTGTTCGCCCTGGAACTGCCGGACGACGCCGGCGGACTGGCCTTCGGCCTGGACCACGCGGCGCCGGTCTGCGAGGAGTTGGGGCAGTGGGCGGCGGCCGACCCCTACCGGGCCGGCGCACTCTTCGCCGACCTGCTCCGGGCACCGCGGGCCGACGGTGCGCAGCACCAGCCCCGTGACCTGGACGAGTTGCTGCCGCTGCTGGCCACCGGCAAGCTCACCGCGGGCCTGGCCGCCGGCACCGGCGTGGTCGCGACCCCCGGCACCGGCGGCTGGCGCCTGCACGGCGACTGCGCCCTGCCGGATCCGCCGCCCGAGGCCGCCTTCCACCTCGTCCCGGTCCGCCACGGCGGCGGCACCGCCCTCGCCGTCGTGGCCGTCGACTCCCCCGGCCTGGGCTGCGCGCCCACCGGCCGCGACGGCGTCCGGCGGCTGAGGCTGGCGGGTGTCACCGCGCACGCACTGTCCACGCCGCTGCACGACGCCGACGGCCTGCCCTCGCCGCTGCTGGTGCGGGCCCGGATCCGCCAGGCGGCGTACCTGCTCGGCCTGGCGGCGGGCGCCCACCGGCTCGCGGTCGCCCGGGCGGTGACGCGCCGTCAGTTCGACCGCAGCATCGGCGACAACCAGGCCGTCGCCTTCCCGCTGGCCGAGCAGTTCGCCCGACTGGAGGCGGCCCGCCTGCTGGTGCACGAGGCCGGCTGGCACAGCGACAGCGGTGGCGACGGCGGTGGCGACAGCAGCGGCTCGGCGGCGCTCGGCGCCACCCAGTCGCTCGCCTGCACCGCCGAACTGGCGCTCCAGGTCACCGCGCACGCGGTGCACGTGCACGGCGCGGCCGGGATCGCCACCAGCTCAGCCGTCCAACGGCACTACCGGGCCGCCGCGGTGGAGGCGACCCGGTGGGGCGCCCCGGCCGCGCTCTGGCGGGAGGCCGGGGCCCTGCGACTACGGTGACGTCCGGCCGACCGGCGCCGGCTCGGGCAGCACGATCCTGGTGCCCGGGCCGTCGCCGCAGGCCGCCGCCAGCGGACGGGCCGCCCCGCCGTCGGCGATCCACACCTGCTCCACCCCGCCGACCAGCGCCTCCCTGGCCGCGACCAGTTTGATGGTCATGCCGCCGCCCACCCAGGGCGGTGCCGGTTCGCCGGCCGGCGGCAGCCGGTGGGTGTCCAGCACGCTGGCCGGGTCGGCGGGGTCGGTGAGCACGCCGGGCGCACCCGTGAGGAAGAGCAGCCGGCTCGCCCGCAGGGCCACCGCGACGGCCGCCGCGGCGCGGTCCGCGTTGGTGTTGACCGGCTCGCCGTCCTCGGCCAGGGCCGGCGGCGACACCACCGGCACCACACCGGCGGCGAGCAGCCCGTGCAGCAGCGCGGCGTTCACCTCGACGATCCGGCCGCTGCGGTCGTCCCTGACCACGGTGGGACGCCCGTCCACGACGGCCCGCACGGCCTTCTTGCGGCGGGCCCGCAGCAGGCCCGCGTCGAGGCCGGTCAGTCCCACGGCGGCCACGCCGTGCCGGTCCAGGGCGGTGAGCAGGGCGGGTTTGACCCGGCCGGCCAGCGCCATGGTCAGCACGTCCAGCGTGGCGGCGTCGGTGTAGCGGGTCACCACGCCGTCGGGCGCGGTGAGCTGACGCAGCGTCAGACCGAGCTGTCCGGCGAGCCGGGCCATCTCGGCGGATCCGCCGTGCACCAGCACCAACCGGCGCCCGGCGGCGGTGAGTTCGGCCACGTGCTCGCAGAGCCGCTGCACGTCCAGGGCCCCGCTGCCACCGCACTTGACCACGACGGTCTCCGCGCCGCCGGCGGGCGCCGGCGCGCTCACAGCGGGTGCAGGCCGGGGAACTCGATCCCCAGCCGCTCCGGCCAGCCCTGCCTGATGTTGAGGCACTGCACGGCGTTGCCGGCGGCGCCCTTCACCAGGTTGTCGAGCGCGCCCACCGCGACCACCTCGCCGCGTTCCGCGTCGAGGGCGAAGCCCACGTCGCAGAAGTTGGAGCCGCTGAGGATCTTCGGCTCGGGCAGCCGGTACAGCCCGCGCCGCTGGGCGACGATCCGCACGAACGGCTCGTCGCCGTAGCACTCGCGGTAGACCCGCCGCAGCTCCGGTTCGCGGACCTCGGTGGCGAGCGGGGCCCGGCACACCACCTGGGCACCGCGCACGGCCTCCACGCCGGTCGCGCCCATGGTCACGTCCAGGCCGGTCGCCTGGGCCACCTCCGCCTCGTGCCGGTGGCCCAGCGGCGCGAACACCCGCATCGCGCCGCTGCGTTCGGCGTGCAGGTTCATCGGCCCTGCGCCGGAGCCGGAACCGCTGGACCCGATCCGGCCGTCGACGCTCACCCGGCCGGCGATCAGCCCGGCGGCCGCCAAGGGGTACAGCGCCAGGATGGCGGCGGTCGCCATGCAGCCGGGGACGCTGATCCGGTCGGCGCCGACGAGCTCCTTGCGGTGCCGCTCGGGCAGCCCGGTGACGAACTCCGCCAGCAGCTCCGGGGCGGTGTGCTCGGCACCGTAGTACCGCCGGTACACCGCCGGGTCGCGCAACCGGAAGTCGGCGCTGAGGTCGATCAGCACACCGGCCCGACCCGCCCACCGCGACACCATCGCCATGGTCTCGCGGTGCGGCGTGGCCAGGAACAGCACGTCGCAGTCGGGCGCGTCGTCGGGGGCCGTGAAGGTGAGGTCGGTCAGGCCGCGCAGGTTCGGGTGCACGCCGTCCACCCGCTTGCCGGCCAGGCTGCGGGAGACCGGCGCGACCAGCTCGACGTGGGGGTGGCCGAGCAGGATCCGGCACAGCTCCCCGCCGATGTAGCCGTTCGCGCCGACGATCCCGGCCCGGACCACCCGCTCCCGGGTGTCACTCACCCCAGTCCTCCTCGGCCTCCGGCGCGAGGGCCAGCAGCACCGGGTCGACGCTGAGGACCTCAAGCTCGCTGCGGCAGTCGGCGCACTCGATGATCTCGTTCTGCCGCGGCGCGGCAGTGAGCTCGACGTCGCTCTCGCAGCTCGGGCACATCACTGTGGTCATGTCATTTCCTCCTCTGATCAGGGCTGTCCGACCGGGCGGCGCCCAGCAGGGTCAGCGCCTCGGTCACGATCCGGTCCACGGTCACTCCGCCGTCCTCCAGCAGGTCGCGCTCGTCACCGACACTGTCGAGGTAGCGGTCCTCGATCCCCACCCGCCGCACCCGGCAAGGGTGTTCGGAGGTGACGAGTTCACTCACCGCACCGCCGAGCCCGCCCACCACGAGGTGGTCCTCGACGGTGACCAGGCCGGCCGTCTCCTGGGCCGCGGCGAGCACGGCCGCCCGGTCCAGGGGCTTGATGGTGTGCATGTTCAGCACCCGGGCCGAGATCCCGCGCTCCGCCAGCAACCGCGCCGCGGTGAGCGCGTAGTGCACCGGCAGCGGTCCGGTCGCGAGCAGCGCCACGTCGTCGCCGTCCACCAGCCGCACCGCCTCGCCGATGGTGAAGGCGTACGGCTCGGGGTGGACCTGCGGCGTCGGGTTGCGGCCGAGCCGGATGAACACCGGGCCGGGGTGGTAGGCGGCGGCCCGGACCGCCAGCGCGGTCTCACCGGCGTCGGCGGGCACCAGCACGGTCAGCTGCGGCATGGTCCGCAGGATCGCCAGGTCCTGCAGGGCGTGGTGCGAGGGCCCGTAGTGGCCGGCGGACAGGCCGCCGTGGGTCGCCACGATGCGGACCGGCAGGCTGCTGCCCGCAACGTCCAGCTTCAGCTGCTCGGCCGCCCGGGTGGTGGCGAACGCGCTCATCGTGTTGGCGAACGGGATCAGCCCGGCGGCGGCGAGCCCGGCGGACAGGCCGAACAGGTTCGCCTCGGCGATCCCGACGTTCACGTACTGGCCCGGCAGTTCGGCCGCGAAGCCGTCCTCGAACCCGCCCATGTCGGAGTCGACGCAGTGGATCCGCTCGTCGGTGCGGGCCAGCTCCAGCAGCGTGCGCCGGTAGGTGTCCCGGGCCGCGCCCTGGTAGAGCGCCGCCCAGGAGTCCTCGACCGGCGCGGGCCGCTCTTCGGCCGTGGTCATGTCCGGTTCCTCCGTCGTGCGTTCAGTCCCGCCACCGCCCGCTCGTGGAGCCGCGGCGTGAGCCGGACGTAGTGGCTCTTCCGGTTGTCCTCGAAGATCGGCACACCACGCCCCTTCAGGGTCCTGGCGATCACCACGGTGGGACGGTCCGGTGCGGCCGGCAGCGCGCCGAACACCGCCCGCAGCGCCTCCAGGTCGTGCCCGTCGACGTCGACCACCGACCAGCCGAAGCTGCGCCAGCGGTCGGCGAGCGGTTCCAGCGCCATGGCGTCCTCGGTGCGGCCGGTGATCTGCCAGCCGTTGCGGTCGATCACGGCGGTCAGGTTGCCGAGGCCGAAGTGGGCGGCCGACATGATCGCCTCCCAGTTGGAGCCCTCCTGGAGTTCGCCGTCGCCGAGCAGCGCGAACACCCGGTTGTCGCGGCCGGTGCGGGCCATCGCCAGCGCGACCCCGCAGGCCAGCGACAGCCCGTGGCCGAGCGAGCCGGTCGGGAACTCCACCCCGGGCAGCCGGCGCAGCGGGTGCCCGGCCAGCCGGCTGCGCCGCTGCCCGTAGCTGGCGCACTCCTCGGGCGGGAAGTAGCCGTGCTCGGCCAGCACCGCGTACAGCGCGGCGCTGGCGTGGCCCTTGCTGAGCACGAACCAGTCCCGGTCGGCCCAGGTAGGCTCCTCCGGCCGGTAGCGCAGCACCGAGCCGTACAGCACGGTGAGGATGTCGACGGCCGACAGGCTGCCGCCGACGTGGGTGCCGTGCTCGGTCGCGCCCATCGCCAGCACGTTCTCCCGGGCCCGGTGCGCCCGGTCCGCCAACTCGGCGGTGCTGACCGGCTGTTCCGTCACGCTTGCGCCGCCGTCCGGTCGAGCTGCTGCCACAGCGGCCGGTAGGTCATCGACCGGGCGGCGGGCAGCAGCAGCTCCCGCTGCTCCCACACCTTCTCGAAGGCGTCCGCGCAACGGTCCAGCAGCGGCCCGGCCGCCGGGTTGAGGTGCCAGCGCTGGATGGTCAGCGAGTCCTCGATCACGGCCAGCGTGGTCGGGTGGTCCTGCGGGCGGTAGGGCTGGTCCGCGGGCCGGACCGCGCGCAGCGCCGGCTGGGCCGGCAGCGGCAGCGACTGGTACGGCCGCACCGGCACGCCCTCGGCGCGCAGCGCGCGCTGCAGGATCGTGCGCAGCGCGCCGGGGCTGACGTCCGGGCAACCCGAGCGCTGGTTGTCGAAGCGCAGCCGCAGTTGGAACCAGGCGTGGGTGCGGTCCGGCGGGCAGTGCGGCGTGACGATCCCGTCGAGTGCCGCCAGCCGGTCCAGGAACCGGCGCACGTTGCGGTCCCGCTGCTCGTGCCGCTCGGCCAGCCGGGCGAGTTGGCAGCGGGTGAAGGCGGCCTGGATGGTGCTGAGCTTGGCGTTGCCGGCCACCACCGTGGAGAGGTAGGCCCGTTCGCCGCGGCCGGTCAGCTCCTCGCCGAACTGCCGGTGCAGCAGCACGCGTTGGAGGATCTCCGGGTCGTCGGTGGTGATCAGCCCGCCCTCGCCGCTGGTGGGCAGGTTCTTCGAGGCGTTCAGGCTGAACGCCGCGACGTCGCCCAGCGCGCCCGCCTGCCGGCCGTGGTAGGTCGCGCCGTGCGCCTGTGCCGCGTCCTCGATCAGCACCAGGCCGTGCCGGTCGGCCAGGGCCCGCAGCGCGTCCATGTCGCAGGGCAGGCCGTGCAGGTGGACGGCGAGGATCGCCTGGGTGCGCGGGGTGATCGCGGCGGCCGCCGCGACCGGGTCGATGGTGTAGGTGACCGGGTCGATGTCCACGTACACCGGCACGCAGCCGCGCAGCACCGGCGCGGACGCGGTGGCGATGAAGGAGAAGGCCGGCACCAGGACCTCGGCACCCGGTTCGATCCCGGTCGCCACCAGTGCCAGCTCGATCGCGGCGGTGCCGGAGGAGAGCGCCGCGCAGTGCCGGACCCCGACGTACTGCGCCCACTCCTGCTCCAGGAGTTGCACCTCGCCGTGCTCCACCGAGGTCAGGCGCCCGCTGTCGAGGACCCCGAGCACCGCCTCGCGCTCGGCGTCCGTGACGATCGGCCACGCGGTGCTCTCGGAGGCTCCCGCGTCGGCGTCCACGGTGCGGGTCCCGCCGAACATTGCCAGCCGTGAGTCGGCCATCAGTTCCTCACCAGTTGCTCGACCAGGTAGTCCACGTAACAGCCGGCCAGGTCGATGTCGAGGACCTCGGCGGCGCCACGGAACTGGGGTGTGTGATTGACCTCGTTGACGAGGAGTCGTCCCTCGCCGTCCTCCAGGACGTCGATCCCGTAGACGCCGGGGCCGATCGCGGCGGCGGTGGCGGCCAGCAGCTTCTCCAGCTCCGGGCCGACCGGGCACGGTTCGGTGCGGGCGTCGCGGGCGGTGTTGGTGCGCCACGACGCGGAGGTGCGGTACACCGCGCCGACCACCTCGGTGCCGAACACCAGCCCCCGGATGTCCCGTCCGGGCTTGTCGACGTACTCCTGCAGGTAGGTGATGCGCTGCTGCGGATCGGGCAGCGCCTCGCGCAGTTCGAGCACCGCCTCGGCGGCGTCCCGGTCGGCGAGCCTGGCCACCTGTCGGCCCCAGGAGCCGGTCAGCGGCTTGACCACCGCCGGGTACCCGAAGTCGTCGAGGGCGTCCAGCGCGGCCTGCGGGGTGAGCGTGACCAGGCAGCGCGGCACGGGCAGGCCCGCGGCCTGGAGGGCGAGCGTGGTGAGGAGCTTGTCGCCGCACAGGGCGATCGCCGCGGCGCTGTTGACCACCGTCACGCCCGCGTGTTCGAGGAGCCGCGCCGTGTTCAGGTTCCGGTGGTGCGACACCTCGCGGGCCACCGCGACCGACCAGGGCACGGTCGGCCGGTCCAGCCGGAAGACCGCGGTCCGCGGGTCGAGCACCTGGTACGAGACCCGGCGGCGGTCGAGCTCGTCGAGGATGCGCTTCTCCTCGAACGCGATGCGCGAGGCGACGAAGGCCAGCCGCGGCGGCAGCTCGGCGTCGTGCTCGGGGGCGTGCTCGGCGTCGTGCTCGGAAGCATGCTCGGGGGCGTTCACCGCAACGCCTCCCGGTCGCGGCCGGCACCGGCCGGCAGCGGTCGGCGTGCGGCGGCCAGGGATTCGGCCAACTCCTCGACCGCCGTGGTCAGCACGTCGATCGCGGTCAGGTAGTCGGCCAGTTCCACGTGCTCCTCGTCGGTGTGGTCCAGCCGGGAGTCCCCCGGGCCGTAGGCCGCGATCGGCACGTTCCACTCCGGTCCGACCACGTTCATGTCGGAGGTGCCGAGCTTCACCTTGGCGGTGGGCGCCCCGACGTGCCGCCGGATCCCCGCGCGTAAGGCGGCCACCACCGGGTCGGTGCCGCGCGACCGGACGGCCGGCAGGCTCTCGATCACGGTCAGCCGGTCCGGCGCCACCAACTCGCGCAGCCAGCCCAGGAATTCGTCCCGGTCGAAGCCGATCGGGATCCGGCAGGAGACCTCCAGCCGGGCGTTCAGCAGATCGCCGCCCAGGGCGACCAGGGCCGGGATCGCCCGGTCGAAGGCGGGCTGTCCGGCGTCGTCCGGGTCGAGCCGGCGGCGCACCGCCTGCCAGTGCTCCACCGCGACCTCCACCGCCTTGGGCGCCGGCGAGCTGGTGTGCGCACCCGGGCGGGAGACGTCGACGGTGAAACGCACGATGCCCTTGTAGCCGAGCACCACGTTGCCCAGTCCGCTGGGCTCGCCGATCACCACGGCGTCCGGCCGCACCTCGCCGCGCAGGTGCTGGGCGCCGGGCGAGTTGCCCTCCTCGCCGACGGCCCCCACCACCATGAGGTGGGCGTCGCAGAGCGCCGACGCGCGCAGCGCCGCCCACACCATGGTGGCGAGCGGGCCCTTGGCGTCGACCGTCCCGCGGCCGTACAGCTTGCCGTCGCGCTCGTACACCGGCAAGTCGCCGGGCACGGTGTCCAGATGGCCGAGCAGCAGGATGAGCGGCGCACCGGGGTTCCCCAGCTCGCCGATCGCGTTCCCGACGCCGTCGACGCGGGCCCGGAAGCCCAACCGGCTCATCTCATCGACCAATTGATTGACCAACCGGTCCTCGTTGCCGGTGGTCGACGGGATCTCCACCATCCGCCGGAGCAGCCCGACCTCGTCGTATCCGCCCACGACTCAGCCCCCAGCCGGAATCGTCATTGCTTACTTCCCCCGTGTCGTCCGTCGCCGTCCGCTGTCATCCGCGCCAGGCATCCGTCCCTGCCGTGACGCTAGAGGCGGACCACCGATTCGGTCAAGGCATGATCGTCTGCACGGCTCGGTTCCACGACGTTGACCAGGAACTTCGTGAGCAACGGAAAATAGTGGGCCTTCTCACGACAGTTCGGCACGATGGCCGCACCCTACCCCGAACCCGCTCCGATCTGCGCAACGGCGCCGTAACTACCAGTGATACGAAGCCATTTGCGTTCGACAAACGACGGGCGGCCGAGGTTAGGATCAACTCGGCTGGCACTCTGGGGACTTCTGGGGAGAGCGGCTTCTTCGCGCGGCGTCCAAGCGAAAGTTGGGGGACAAATGGACCAGTTAGCGGCAAACAGGCAGGGGTCAGTCGCCCTTGACACCCGCCGCGGAGTCGGCGGCCTGAACCTTCATACCGTCGACGAGCGAACAGAATCCGCAATTCTCGAACGCGCGGTCCGCAGTCTCGACACATGGCGCGGTTATGTCAAGACGTTTCCGGCATCCGCTCCATCCGCGCCTTTCGGGACATTCCCTTTTGCCGAACTGCTCGCGCACTTCCGGCATACGGGTCGATTGGCCGCAGATCCGTCGCTACTGGCGGCCCTGCGGGAAACGCTGGCCGCGGAGCGCGATCCCGAGCTCTCGGCATGGCTGCGGATGACGGTCGATCAGGAGGACGGCGACTACGCCTCCTACCTCGGCGGCGAGCTCTACGAACGGCACGCGGGCCGGACCGGCGAGCGGCGCGGCGACGACGCGATCGACGACGAGGTGGTCATCGCCCTGATCGCCGACCTGGTGTCCCTGGAAGCCCGGGCACTCGGCTCGGCGCCCGGCAACGACCGCCAACGCGCCCGCACTCGGGCGGCGTTGCAGGCGCTGGCCGGCCTGGCCGAGCTGGCACCGGACCGGGCGCCGGGCCACGAGCTGCTCACCGCCGCCGAGTTGGCCGGCCCGCTGGCCGGCCGCCTCGACGACGGCGCGCTCGCCGAGCGGGCGTCCGCCGTCGCCGCCGCGGTCGCCGACACCACCACCGCCGGAACCCGGCGGCTGGTCGACCTCACCCTGCTCCCCGTCACCCGGATGCACGACGAGCTGATGTTCATCCGGATGATCCAGGTGTTCGAGATCCTGTACACCCATGTCGGGAACGGCCTGGCGGACGCGGCGGAACTGCTGGACCGGGGCGAGGTGGAGGCCGCGTGCGCGGTGCTGGCCAAGGCCACCGGCCGCATGCAGGCGACCCGCATGCTCTACCGGGTACTGACCACGATGCCGCCGGAGGCGTTCTCGGTGATCCGGAACAACACCGACGGCCGCAGCGCGATCCAGTCGCTCGCCCACCGGCGCGTGGAGCAGTTGAGCACCTCGACGGTGCAGGAGGCCTTCGAGCGGCGCTCGCCTCGCCTCGACGACGCTCAACTGCACGACCTGGTAACGGTGTTGAAGGCCATGGACACGAGCTGGACCACGGCCAAGCGCACCCACTGGGGCATCACCTTGAAGATCATCGGAAGCGTGGCCGGAACCGGCGGAACCACCGGGGCCGACTACCTCGCGACGCGGTCCGTGATCCCGCTGTTCCCCTTCCTGCACGGCAGCGCCTGACTCGCACTGCCTGACCCGTACCGCGTGCGCGGGCAGGACGGACACCGAGCCGTCCTGCCCGCCCCGTCTTGCCCCGCCCCGTCCCGCCCGCTCAGTCGCCGCCGTGGAAGACGCAGCCCACCGCGGCGCCGCTGCCGACGCTGACCACCCCCACCGCCGGATCGGCGCTGGCCCGGACGAAGCCCCCGGCGTACCCGTCGTCCCCGTCGTCCCCGGCACCGCGCGCGCCCACGTACAGGCCCCAGTTGAGGAAGAGCTCCTGGAGCCCGCCGGCGCCGTCGGGGAACGGCTCGGCGGCGGGCCGCACCCGGTGCTGGAGCACGAACGGGCCGTCCATGGCCGCGGCGACCTCGCGCTCCCACGCCGCCGGGTCGCTCTCCCAGCCGGCGGTGATGCCGTGGCCGCCGTGCAGCAGGGTCGGTTTCAGGATCAACTCGTGCCGGTGGGCCAGGGCGTGGGCCAGCGTGTCGACCCGGGCGCCGTCGGGGGCGGTGAGCCGCGGGCGCACGTACCGCGTCCACGGCAGCAGCCGGTCGACGCAGGCCAGTTCGGCGGCGTCGAACAGGTCGCGGTGCCGCTCGTCGGAGAGGATCGCCAGGGTGCCCTTGTTGCCGTACAGTTCGGCGTCCAGCCGGCTGAACAGGCCCACCCGGCCCCGCTCGACGGCGAGCAGCAGCGGCTCCAGCTGGGCGGTCGCCACGGGGTCGGTGAGGTCCTCGGGCAGGAAGTACCGGAAGACCACGTCGACGGCCCGGCCGCCGACCGTCGGGCGGCCGTTCGGGTAGCTGAGCTCGCCGAGGTCGCAGGCGATCCCCTCGGCCCCGTGGTCGGCCAACTTCGCGGCGAACACCCGCAGTCGGGGTCCGACGACGGCGAAGTTGTCCACCGTGTCGACCACGGCGACCACGGGCGGCCGGTCGGCGGGAACGTGGGCGGCGCACTCGGCGCGCATGGTCCGCACCATGTGGCCCAGCGTGTCCTGGTAGCGGAGCCCGTGCCGGTGCACGAACTCCGCGAGCGGCGGGTAGGCCAGCATCGCGCGGTTGATGTCGGCGTTCTCGAAGCCGCCGAGCGCGCTGGTGAGGTTGAACTCCAGGAGCTTGAACCCGGCGCCGTCGTGGTAGAGGTCGGCCCGCCCCAGCGGGAGCAGCGTCCCGGTCCGGGCGCTGCGGGTGATCAGCGCCGACTGCCCGGGGTCCAGGCCGACGGCCGCCGCCAGCGCGGTGGTGCTGCCGCCGAACACCCGCTCCGGCAGCGAGCGCAGCAGCCGGTAGACGGTCTGGAGGTCCGCGACGACGGTGCGGCGCTCGCCCTCGCCGAGGAAGGCGGGGCCGTTCAGGAACCGGTCCTGGTACGCCAGGGTGAGGGTGGCCGAGTCCCGGGCGGCGGCCGCGGGGTGCTGACTGCCGGTCAGCGGGTGCTGCGCGAGCTGCTCCCCGTACGCGTGGCCCAGGCGCGATCTGGGCGGCTCGGGCGGGCTCGTGGTCGTCATGGCAGGTCCGGATTCGCTAGTAGGTGGTTCGGCTCGGGCCGGTCTCCGGCCGGCCCCGGCTCAGTTCGGCTGCGCGAGCGAGGCGCTCTGCTCGGCCCGGGTGATCCAGCGGTGCCGGGCGCCGACCAGCAGCGCCACCGCGACGACCGCCATGACGACCGCGCCGGCGCCGAACACGGCGCGGGTGCCGACCGCGGCGGCGACCAGGCCGCCGACCGCCGCACCGACGGGCAGTCCGCCCCAGGCGACCAGCCGGTACACGCTGTTCGCCCGCCCGAGCAGGTGCTGCGGCACCAGGGTCTGCCGCAGCACGACCACGACGACGTTCCAGGTCACCGTCCCGCAGGCGAAGATCATCAGGGCCGCGCCGGCCGCGTACGCCGAGGGCACGGCGGCCAGCACCGTCTCGCTCACCGTGATCAGCACCGCGGTGGCGACCAACGCGCCTTCCCGGCCCAGGCGTTGGCTCAGCGCGGGGGCGAACCGGGCGGCCAGGACGGCGCCCAGGGCCTGGCAGGCGAGCAGCACGCCGTACCCGAAGGCGCCCAGGTGGAGCACCTTCCCGCTGTACACCACGAGCACGGCGAGCATCGCGTTCCCGGCCAGGTTGATGACGCAGGACACCAGGGCGAGGCTGCGCATCAGGCGGTGCGAGAACAGCCACTTGGCGCCGGCCATCATCTCCGACAGCACGCTCGCGCCGGCCGGTCCGCGCTCGATCGGCCGGGTGCGGCGGATCCGGCTGATCAGGGCGGCGGAGCACAGGAAGCTGGCCCCGTCCACGCCGAAGGGCAGGGCCACGGCCACGCCGAAGATCAGCGCGCCGAGCAGCGGGCCGATGAACCCGGTGCCCGCCTCCTGCACGCCCATGATGCGGGCGTTGGCGACGGACAGCCCGTCCTGCGGGGTGATGAACGGCACCAGCACCTGGGCGGCGTTGCGGCTGAGCACCTCGCCGGTGCCGAGCAGGAACATGCACCCGTAGAGCAGCGGCAGCCCGCCCCAGCCGCCGAGGATCCCGGCGGTGAGCGTCGCGAGCACGAGGGCCCGGGTGACGTCGACCCGCACCATCATCTTGCGGATGTCGACGCGGTCGCCCACCAGCCCGGCCGGTATGCCGAACAGCACGAACGGCGCGGTGAAGGCGACCGAGGCCGCGCCGATCAGCAGCGGGTCGCTGGTCAACCGGGAGGCCAGCAGCGGGCTCGCGGCGATGGTGGCCCCGTCACCGAGCGAGGAGACGGCGGCGGACCACCACAGCTTGGAGAAGTCACGGCCCAGGCGCAGCCGTTGGGTGCCGGCCCGCTCCGTCGTCAATGCGCTCATGACGCCGTGCGGCGGTGCAGCCGACAGTCCATTGGTTTCCCCTCCGAGGTGCCGCAGCGTTGTTGACGCCCCATCAGTCCGTATCGGTCCGTATCGGTCCGTACACCGGTCCGTGCACCGGTCCGTCGTCATCGACCGAGGCCCGTCCGGTCAGGAGCACGCGGTTGCCGACAATAGTCGGCGTCCACGGCGGCGTCGAGGGAAAGATCGGCCCCACCGGCCGAGCTGGCCGAACGCCTCCGGAGAAGATCGAATTCCGTCTGACTGGAGGGGGGTCGTGCCCCGCAGTCTTCTGATATGTTCGCCGCCGCTGGGCGCTGAATCGACGCGGCCGATGTGCATGATGGGGAGGGCATGCCGCTCAACGGCCTTTCACACACTGTGTATTGACACGCAGTTCGTGCTTGCGCGTGATCGACTCGGCGCGACGACGAACGTCCGCGAATTCTTGAGTTTCCGCGTCCTCCGCACGCGACCGCTCGTCGACCTCCTCTTCCTCGCGAAACGCGTCGACGCACCGTCCGGCACCGAGGACATCCCCACACATCACCTGAGTGTCTGCAATCAGGGCCGCCACAAGCAGCCGCGCGCATCGAAGGATGAGGGCAACGTTCATGGGAACCTGCGAACCGGATGCGGTGAGGAACACCACCACCACTCGCCGTTGCCCCTTAGGCCGTCGGCGGACCTGCCGCCCCGGGTCCCCCGGAGGCAGACCTTGAGTCCCGCGGCGGGTCTGCGCGGCGCCCGTCCCGAGGTCGCCGAACCCGTGACGGTCGCCGTCATCGGGACGGGGGCGATCGGCCGGGACCTGGTGAGCAAGATCGACCGGTCGCCGGCCCTGGAGTGCCGGCTGGTGGCCGGACGCAATCCGCAGTCGGCCGGCCTGCGGTACGCCGAGGGCCTCGGCCTCGCCACCACGGCCGGCGGCATCGAGGCCGTGCTGGCGGCCCCGCGCCCGTTCGACGTCGTCTTCGACGCCACCAGCGCCGCCTCCCACCGGGAGCACTGGCCGCTGCTGGAGCCGCTCGGGACGCTGGTGATCGACCTGACACCCAGCAAGGTCGGGCAGATGGTGGCGCCCACCGTGACCGGCGTGTCGCCGGCCACCGGACGCAACGTCAACCTGATCAGCTGCGGCGGCCAGGCGGCCGTCCCGATCGTGCACGCGCTCGCCGCCGAGTTCCCGGTGACCTACTTCGAGGTCGTCTCGACCGTGGCCAGCGAGGTCGCGGGCCGCGCGACCCGGATGAACCTCGACGAGTACGTGGCGACCACCGGCCAGGCCGTGACGGCGTTCTCCGGCGTGACCGACGTCAAGGCGATCCTCAACATCAGTCCGGCGGTGCCGCCGGCCACCTTCCGCACGGCCGTCCACGCCCGACTGGCCGGCGCCGACCCGGTGGCGGTGCGCGCGGTGGCCGAGCGGGTGGCCGAGCGGGTGCGGTCGTTCGCCCCCGGCTACCAGGTCGTCGCCTGCACGGCGGCCGGCGACCTGGTGACGATCACCCTCCAGGTGCTGGCGCACAGCGACGTGCTGCCGCCGTACGCCGGCAACCTCGACATCATCAACTCCGCCGCCGTCATGGTCGCCGAGCAGTACGCGACCCGGCCGGACCGGGCGTCCCGCACGGGGGTGATCTCATGAAGCGGCTGGTGATCCACGACCCGACGCTGCGCGACGGCCAGCACGCGGTCCGGCACGGGCTCGGGCTCACCGCGCTGCGCCGCTACGCGCAGGCGGCGGACGCCGCCCGGATCCCGGTGGTGGAGGTCGGCCACGGCAACGGCCTGGGCGCCTCCTCGCTGCAGGTCGGGCAGGCCGCGGTGAGCGACGACGAGATGCTCTCGACCGTGCGCGAGGCGCTGGGCCACAGCCGGCTGGGCGTCTTCATGCTGCCCGGCTGGGGCACCTCCGCGGACCTGCGGCGGGCGATCGGCCACGGGGCCGAGGTCTTCCGGATCGGCGTGCACGCCACCGAGGTGACGCTGGCCGAGCGCCACCTGGGCTTCCTGCGGGACGCGGGCGTCGAGGCCCAGTGCATGCTGATGATGAGTCACATGGCCTCCCCCGAGGTGCTGGCCGAGCAGGCCGCGCGGGCCGTCGGGTACGGGGCGCAGGCCGTGGGGATCATGGACTCTGCGGGCCACTTCCTCCCCGCCGACGTGAGCGCACGGATCGGCGCGATCGTCGAGGCGGTCGGCACCGTCCCGGTGGTCTTCCACGGGCACGACAACCTCGGGATGGCCGTGGCCAACTCGGTGGCCGCGGCGGACGCCGGCGCCGGGATCCTCGACGGCTGCGCCCGCGGCTTCGGCGCCGGCGCGGGCAACACCCAACTCGAAGTGCTGGTACCGGTGCTGGAGCGCAGCGGGTACACCACCGGCATCGACCTGTACGCGCTGCTGGACGCCGCCGACCTCGCCGAGCGCGAGCTCATGCCGGCGCCACCGGTGACCGGCTCGATGAGCATCGTCAGCGGGCTGGCCGGAGTGTTCTCCGGTTTCAAGCACCGGGTCGTCGAACTCTGCGCCGGCACCGGGGTGGACCCGCGCGACGTCTTCTTCGAACTCGGACGGCGCCAGGCCATCGCCGGCCAGGAGGACCTGATCGTGGACGTGGTGGCGGAGCTGAGCAGCCGCGCCACCGACAGCTGAGGAGGACGGACGACGTGGCAGTACCGCAGAGCGTGCCCGGGACCAACGGGACGGCGGGCGTGGAAGTCGCCCGGATGTCGTTCGAGGAGTTCACCGCCGTCGGCCCCCGGGGGCTGTACGCGGCCGACCGCCCGGTGGTGGTCCGACTCCCGAGCAGCGTGCAGGGACTCGGCCGGGAGGAGGTGGCGGCGCGGCTGGCCGAGATGACCGTCACGCTGTTCACCGAGCCCGGCGACAAGAACTTCCCGGGCCGCTGGGAGACCCGGGACATCAAGCTCCGCGAGTTCTTCGCGGACGAGCGGAACCTCACCGCCTCGGACACCTGGCACCGGGTGGTGTCGAACATCCGCAGCAGCCCGGCCGACGTGAACGCCGTCATCGGGTTCGACGCCGAGGAGCTCTTCGGCTACGGCAACGCCCTGTACGCGGCGAACCTGTGGATCAGCCACCAGGGCGTCTTCACCAAGAGCCACTTCGACGAGTTCGAGAACTTCAACATCGCGCTCGAAGGCCGCAAGCGGTTCATCATCGCGCCGCCCGGCGTGCGGGACTACTACCCGAGGTCGGTGCTGCGCGGGTACGGCGACAAGTCCCAGGTGGTCGACCTCGACGACGCCGACCTGGCGCGCTACCCGAGGCTGGCCGCCAAGCTCGCGCAGCGCCGCGACTTCGTCCTCGAACCCGGCCACATGCTCTACCTGCCGCTCGGCTGGTGGCACCAGGCCGAGTCGCTGGACGACCTGAACATCAACGTCAATTTCTGGCTCAAGTCCAAGAAGATCCTCCGCAGGCCGCACGTGCTCGGCATCGCGCTGTACACGTACGCCTACCGGAGGTTCAAGGGCGTCTACAGCTACAAGCCCACCGAGGTGAACTCCTGATGAGCGAGCGCAAGTCCATCACTCCCACCCACCGGTACCGCAACAACGACAAACTCATCGGGATCGGCAACGCGTTCTGGAACACGTCCTACGAGAACGGGGTCGCCGGCATCGTCGGCGACCTCCAGGACGGCGTGTTCCACATGCCCGACGGGCACGAGTTCGTCAACTTCACGGTCTGCTCCTACCTGGACCTGGACACCCACCCCAAGGTGATCGACGGCGCGGTCGAATCGCTGCGCCGCTTCGGCGTGCTGGACCACTGCATCCCGCGCACCCGGGTCCAGACGCCGGTGCTGCTGGAGCTGGAGGAGTCGCTCGGCGAGCTGTTCGGCGCGACGGTGATCAGCGCGCTCTCCACCGCGGCGGCCAGCACCGGCCTGCTCCCGCTGATCGCCTCGGGCCACCTGGGCGACGGCACCCGGCCGCTGATGGTCTTCGACAAGAACGCCCACGTCTCGATGGGCAACGCCAAGCCGAACTGCGCCGACGAGACCGAGGTGGTGACCAGCCGTCACCACGACCTCGACTTCCTCGCCGACATGTGCCGCAGCTACCAGCGGGTCTGCTACGTGGTCGACGGCTCGGACAGCCTCGGCGGGTACGCGCCGGTCGCCGAACTGGCCGAACTCCAGGAGAAGTACAACCTGCTGGTCTTCTACGACGACTCGCACTCGCTCTCCGCCTACGGCGAGCGCGGCATCGGCTACGTGCGCTCGCACTCCCCCGTGCTGGACGAGCGGACCATCACCGTGGCGACCCTGACCAAGGGCTTCGGGGCCGGCGGCACGGCGATCCTGCTCGACGGCTACCCCGAGCAGACCCGGCGGCTCATCGAGCGCTTCGCCGGCCCGCTGGGCTACTCGCAGAAGATGAACGCCGCCGCGGTGGGTGCGGCGCTCGCCTCCGCCGAGATCCACCGCACCGAGGAACTGACCGAGCTGCAGGGGAGGTTGCGCACGAACATCGCGCTGTTCGACTCGCTGGTCACCACCGAGCAGGCCGAGAGCACCTTCCCGATCCGCGTCGTGCCGATGACCGACGAGACCGTCGTCGAGGCCGCCCGGCAGGTCTTCGCGGCCGGCTTCTACACCTCGCCGGTGTTCTTCCCGATCGTCGCCCGCGGCACCGCCGGACTGCGCGTGATGCTGCGGGCCGGCCAGACCGAGGACCAGATCAGGCGGCTCGCCGCCGCGCTGGTCCGGGCCGGGGCCCGCCCGGGGGCCGGGGTGGCCGAGTGACCGGCACGGCCAGGGCGGTGCCGCGCAGCATCCTGTACACGCCCGCCCTGTCGCTGGAGCGGGTGGTGAAGGCCTGGTCGTACGACGCGGACGTCCACCTGATCGACCTTGAGGACTCCGTACCGCCCGCCGACAAGCCGGCCGCCCGCGCGGTCTGCCGGGCCGCGCTGGAGCAGGCGCCGCGACCGCAGAACCTCGCCGTGCGGATCAACGAACTCGGCAGCCTCGCCGCGCTGCACGACCTCCTGATGCTGACGGACAGTCAGATCAGGCCCGGCATCGTGCTGATGACGATGGTGACCTCGGCGGACGAGGTCGACCTGCTGCGCCGGATGCTGGCCTCGGCGGGCGCGTTCCCGGAGGTCTACGTGACAGTGGAGACGGTCGAGGCGGTCACCCGGATCGACTCGATCGCCGGCGCCGCCGACGGCCTGGTGTTCGGCTCCGCCGACCTGGCCGCCACGCTCGGCGTCGACATCGGCTGGGAGGCCATGCAGGCGGCCCGTCAGGCGATGGCGATGGCCTGCGCCCGGTTCGGCACGGCCTGCATCGACACGGCCAACTACCGGCTCGCCGAGCCGGCGGTCCTCACCGAGGAGACCACCCGGGTGCGGGCCCTCGGCTTCCACGGCAAGGCGACCGTGCACCCGCGCGAACTCGACGTGATCAACCGGATCCTGCGGCCCCGGCCCGACGAACTGGCGCTGGCCCGCCGGGTGGCGCGGGCCGTGGCCGCGGCCGACGGCGGGATCGCCGTCCTGGACGGCAACATGGTCGGCCCGCCGTTCGCCCGGCTGGCCCGCGACACGGTCGCGCGCGGCGACGCCTGGACCAGCCGGTTCGGCGTCTGCGTCACCGGGACCGCAGACGGTGGCGAGGCATGACCGCCGAACCGCTGATGATCCGCGCCGCCGACATGGCCGGCGCCGCACCGATGACCCGGGTGGTCGACGTGCTCGGCGAGATGTTCGTCGACCTGGCCGCCGGCCTGACCCGCTCCCCGGCCCGCACCGTGCTCGAACACGGCGACCGGCGGGTCCTGCTGGTCAGCCCCGCCGTCTGGGAGCAGCGCGGGGTGGGCAGCGTGAAGGTCACCACGCTCACCCCGGACAACCCGGCGCGCGGCCTGCCGCTGATCCACGGGATCGTCGCGCTCACCGACCTGACCACGGGTCAGGTCACCGCCCTGCTCGACGGCGCCGAGCTCACCGCCGTGCGCACCGGCGCGGTCGCCGCGCTGGCGACCCGCTGCTGCACCCCGGACGACACCGACGAGCTGGCCGTGATCGGCGCGGGGGTGCAGGCGCGCGCCCTGATCAGGGCGGTCTCGGCGGTGCGCCCGATCCGCACCGTCCGGATCCACTCGCGCACCCGGGCCGGCGCCGAGCGGCTCGCGGACTGGGTGCGGCACACCGCGCCCGGCCCGGTCCGCGCGACGGTCCACGACACCGCACGGGACGCCGTCACCGACGCGGCGATCATCTGCACGGCCACCTCCACCGACGACGCCGCACCCGTGGTGCACGCGGACTGGGTGGCCGCCGGGGCGCACGTGAACGTGATCGGCGGCACCCACCCGGACGCCGTCGAGCTCGACCCGGCCCTGCTGGCCCGCGCCCTGACCGTGGTCGAGGACCGGACCGCCGCGCTGGACGGCGCGGGCGAGGTCCGGGCGGCCCTGGCCGGCGGCCTGATCGAGGCCGAGGACCTGTACGAGCTGGGCGGGTTGGCGGGCGGCGAGGTCGCCGTCGCCGGCCGGACCTCGGTCCTGCGCACGGTCGGCATGGCCATCGAGGACACGGCCGCCGCGGTGGCGCTGTTCGGACACGTGACAGAGAGAGGTTCGTCGGATGGACACGCATGAGAGCCCCGGTACCGGCACCGGGCACCCGTGGTTCGGGGAGCACCGGCTGCGGCCGGCCGCGTCGGCGGACACCATCCGGCAGCTGCTGCGGCACGAGCTCCGGGACACCGGGTGGCCGTACCAGGCGGTGCTGCCCGCGGCGCCGATGGCGATCCCGCGCGCGGCCTACGCCGAGGTCTTCCGGGTCAGCGTCGCGCTGATCGAACTGCTGCGCCGCACCGCCCTGGAGACCGGGCGCACCACCGCCGACCGGCTGGCGGCCTACGGCATGCCCGCCGAGGAGGACCGGCTGTGGCTGGCCGACCCCTTCATCGAGGAGCGGTACGCCGACAGCGTGGTCCGTCCGGACCTGGTCATCGGCCCGAACGGGCCGCAGTTCCTGGAGTTCAACGTCAGCGGCGCGCTCGGCGGCGTGGTGGAGACGCACAGCCGCCTGGGCGTGTGGAACCGGCTGCACGCCGACGACCAGGGCCGGACCCCGTACCGCTCGCCGAGCCCGCTCGCCGTGCGCGCCGAGATGTTCCGCTCGCTCAGTGCGGAGCTGGCGCTGGCACCGCGGGTGGCCGTGGTCGGCAGCTCCCGGGTGATCGGCGTGGAGCGGCGGTACTTCGAGCTGGAGACCGACTACTACAACAGCCACGGCCTGACCGCCCGCTTCTTCGAGCCGGAGGAACTGCACCAGGCGTGGGACTGCGCGCCGCACCTGCGCCACCCGATCGGGCTGCGGAACTTCACCATCCCGGACTGGCTGGAGGTCGGGCTCGACACCACGCCGGTCCAGCACGCGCTGGACAACGGCTGCGTGCTGGTGGGCACCCAGACCTCGACCTTCCTGCACAACAAGCTCACCATGGGCCTGCTGTCGGAGGGGCGGCCGTGGATGACCGCGGGCGAGCGCGGGCTGGTCGAGCGGTACCTGCCGTGGACCCGGATCCTCGCCGAGCGCAAGACCGACCGCCGGGGCGAGCAGGTCGACCTGCTCCCGTTCGTGCTGGCCAACCGCGAGCTGCTGGTGCTCAAGGCCGGCCTGGGCGAGTGCGGCAAGCAGGTGGTGATCGGCCGTCAGGTCGACCAGGGCGCCTGGGAGTCCGCCGTCGGCGAGGCCGTCGGCGCCGGCAGCATCGTGCAGGAGTTCGTGCAGCCGCAGACCTGCCGGGTCGCGCTGATCGCCGACGGTGCGGACCGGCCGCAGGACGTCGACGTCGCCCCGGTGCTGGGCCCGCTGGTGTTCGGCGGCCGCGCGGCCGGGCTGTTCTGCCGGTTCTTCGGCGACGGCACCGCCGGGATCGTCAGCGTCCGGGGCAACACCAGCAGCTCCGACAACGTGATGGTGGCGATATGACCTTGCGTCAGGTAGGCGACAACGAGTTCGTCGAGGAACACGGCGGCGACTACGAGGACTTCGAGCCCGGCATGGTGATCCGGCACTGGCCCGGCCGCACCCTCTCCGAGGCCGACAACACCTGGCTGACCCTGCTGACGATGAACCAGCACCCGCTCCACTTCGACCAGCACTACGGCGCCGGCGCCGAGTACGGCAAGGTCCTGGTGAACAGCGGCATCACGCTCTGCCTGGTCGGCGGGATGACCGTGCAGGCGCTGTCGGCGCGGGCGGTGGCCAACCTGGGCTGGGACCGGGTGCGCCTGAAGGACCCGGTCTTCGTCGGCGACACCCTCTACGCGACCAGCCGGATCCTCGACAAGCGGCTGTCCCGGTCCCGGCCGGGGCAGGGGATCGTCACCGTGGAGACCACGGGCACGAAGTCGACGGGAGAGACCGTCATCGTCTTCGAACGGTCGTTCATGGTGCGCTGCCGCGAGGGGGTCGACCCTCGATCTTCCGATACGACAGGATGTCTGACATGACCAGCGAGAATCAGCCCAAGGCCGGCCACCGCGACACTCCCGTCAGCACCGAGTTCCGCGAGTTCATGGCCGCCGGGTGGGCGGCCGACGACCGTCCGCCCGCGCCCCGCGCCGAGGTGGCCGATCACGCGGCCCGCCGCCGCGCCGCGCTGTCCCGGCGCTTCCCCGGCGAGCGGCTCGTCATCCCCGGCGGCGGCCTGAAGGTGCGCAGCAACGACACCGACTACACCTTCCGGCCGCACACCGCCTTCGCCCACCTGTCCGGGCTCGGCTCGGCCGCCGACCCCGACAGCGTGCTCGTCCTGGAGCCCGCGGCCGAGGGCGGGCACCAGGCCGTGCTGTACTTCCGCCCGCCGGCCCCGCGGGACACCGAGGAGTTCTACACCGACTCCCGGTACGGGGAGTTCTGGGTCGGCTACCGCCCGACCGTCGCCGACGTCGAGTCGGAACTCGGCCTGACGGCCCGCCACATCGACTCGCTCCAGGCCGACCTGGCCAAGGACGAGGCCGCCGCCCGACTGCGCGTGGTCCGCTCGGCCGACCCGCAGCTCGCCGAACTCGTCGACACCACCCGCACCCAGGCGGGCAGCACCCTCACCACCGAGCAGCAGCACGAGGCCGACGAGGAGCTCGCCCGCGAGCTGTCCGGCATGCGGATCGTCAAGGACGAGTGGGAGGTCGGCGAGATGCGCAAGGCGATCGCCGCCACCCACCGGGGGTTCGAGGCGATCATCGACACCCTGCCGGAGGCCGTCCGCAAGGGCCGCGGCGAGCGCTGGGTCGAGGGCGTCTTCGGCCTGTACGCGCGCCACGAGGGCAACGGCGTCGGGTACGAGTCGATCTGCGCGTCCGGCGACCACGCCAACACCATCCACTGGACCCGGAACACCGGCGAGGTCCGCGCGGGCGACCTCATCCTGATCGACGCCGGGATCGAGATCGACTCGCTGTTCACCGCCGACATCACCCGCACCCTCCCGGTCAACGGCCGCTTCACCGACGTCCAGCGCAGGATCTACGACGCGGTGTACGCCGCCCAGCAGGCCGGCATGGCCGCGGTGAAGCCCGGCAACAAGTTCAGCGACATCCACGCCGCCGCCAACGAGGTCATCGCCCGCCACCTGCACGAGTGGGGCCTGCTCCCCGAGGGCGTCACCCTCGAACAGACCCTCGACCCCGAGCGCGGCGGCTTCCACCGCCGCTGGATGGTCCACGGCACCTCCCACCACCTGGGCATGGACGTGCACGACTGCCAGCTGCTGCTGCGCCAGGACTACCTGGACGGCGAGCTGAAGGCGGGCATGGTCCTCACCGTCGAGCCCGGCCTGTACTTCAAGGCCGACGACCTGCTGGCCCCGGAGGAGTTCCGCGGCATCGGCGTGCGCATCGAGGACGACGTCCTGGTCACCGAGGACGGCTACGAGAACCTGTCCGCCGCGATGCCGAGCACCTCCGACGAGGTGGAGCAGTGGATCGCCCGGATCTCGGGCCCCACCGCCACCAGCTGACCCGCGAGCACGCGCACAGCCCCCGCACGCCCGGGAGGACCCGGTCGCGTGCGGGGGCTGTGCGCGTCGGGCCGGCGGTCGACCTGGCGCGGGAGGGCACTGCTCGTCCTCCTGCGCCACCACCGGCACCGCCCGGCTGGGGACCTCAGCCGGAGACCGTCCGGGTGGTCAGGCCGGCGAGGAACCCCGCCCGGTGCGAGGACAGGTCGACGTCCGCCGCCGCCGACATGACGGTCAGCCGCAGCGCCGGCTCGGGCACCGGCAGGTCGCCGGCCACCGCCGTGCCCACGGCTCCCGCCGCCGGCCGGCCCGGCGCGGCGTACGACAGCAGCAGCGTCGGGTCGGTGAGGCCGCGCAGGCTGAGCACGGCGTCGGCCTGGTCGGGCTCCGCGGGCTGCAGGAACCGGGTGGGCACCGGCCGGAAGCCCAGCCGCGCCTTGAAGCCGAACAGCCCCGGCTCGGTGATGTGCCCGTACAGCGTCGGGTCGCTGCCCAGCGAGATCCACTCCCGGCCGCGCCCGCGCGCCTCGGCGGTCGCCGTCATGTACAGCGCCCGGACGACCCGGCCCTGGCGCTCCGCCGCCGCCTGGGCGGTGAAGGCGATCCGGGTGATCGACAGCTCGGGCTGGTCCCAGCACAGGCAGGCCCCGAGCAGCTCGCCGTCCGCGTCCCGGGCCGCCACCACGTAGTAGAGGTCCGGGTCGGCGGCGATCTCCTCGCGCCAACTCGCGGCGTAGGAGCTGCCGTTGCGCATCCGCGCCACCTGGTCCTCGTACAGTCCCAGGAAGTCGTCGAACACCGCCCGGCTCAGCGGGGCGTGCACGGTGATCCGCAGCGAGCGCTTCGCGGTCTCCCGCAGCGCCCGGCGCACGTTGCTCCGCTCCCCCGAGGTCATGGCCGCGAGGAACGTCTCGTCCGCGGCCCGCACCGGAGCCAGCCAGGTGACCCAGCTCGGTGTGACGAGGAAGCCGGCCCGCTCCAGGTCGGCGTGCAGCGCCGCCGGCGGATCCACCACCCGCAGCACGCCGACCCCGTCCTGCGCGGACAGCGCGTACAGCCTGACCGGGTCGGACTCCAGCGCCTCCTCGGCGCCCAGCAGGGCGATCCGCAGGCCGTGGTCCTCGATCAGTTCCAGCGTCCTCATCGCTCGACCGCTCCCCGGGGCACCGGGTGCGGCGGCGGGGTGCCGTCAGCGACCGCCAGCAGGTTCGCGACCGCCATGTCGGCCATCGTCCGCAACGCCTGGTGGGTGTGGTAGGCGTTGTGCCCGGTGACCAGGAGCCGGTCCGGGACGAACTCCAGCAGCCCGAACGGGTCTTCGCGCGGGTGCGGCGCCGGTTCGGCGTAGTACCCGTCGATCGCGGCGCCGGCGAGCCGGCCCTCCCGCAGCGCCTCGCGCAGCGCCTGCGGGTCCACCAGCGCGGCCCGGCCGGTGTTCACCAGGAACCCGCCGTCGAGCGCCCGCAGGTGCTCCGCCCCGATCAGCCCTTCGGTCCGGCCGGGCACCAGGTCGACGTGGAGCGACACGAAGTCGCAGCCCTCGAACAGCCCGATCAGCGACTCCTCGCGCTGGTACGGCAGTTCGGCGAGCTCCGGACGGTCCGTCCGGTTCCAGTAGCGGATCCGGGTGCCGAACGCGGCGCTCGCCATCCGCGCCAGCTCGCGGCCGATGTGGCCCATGCCGACGATGCCGAGGGTGGCACCGGTCAGCGACCGGGTCGGCTGCTCGTCCCACTCGCCGCGGGACACCCCGACGGCGCCCCGGGAGACCCCGCGGACCAGGTCGAGCAGCTGCGCGAGCGCGAACTCGGCGACCGCGACGGCGTTGGCGTGCGGCGTGTAGGTGAAGCGGGTCGCACCGGGCTCGTCGGGCAGCTCGACGAAGGAGCGGTACCCGGTCGCCAGCACGCAGACCGCCGCCAGCGAGGGCACCCGCTCCCACACCCGCTTGGACAGCAGGGCGGTGCCGCCGTGCACCAGCGCCCAGGCGCCGTCCAACTCGCCCAGCACCAGGTCCTCGTCGGCGTCGCCCGGCAGCCGGGTGACGGCGAGGCCGCGGGAGCGCAGCTGCTCCTCGGCGGCTTCGGGGAACGCTCCGGTGATCACGACGCGCTGCTCAGGCATGGACGGCTTCCTTCTCGCTCAGGGCCACGAAGTCCCGACGGTGCCACAGCAGCGGCCCGTCGGCCGGCTGGGCCGCGAAACCGGTCACCTCGCCGATCAGCAGGTGGTGGTCGCCCACCGGGATGCTGCCGGCGGTGCGGCAGCGGTAGGCGGCGTGCGCGTCGACCAGCCGGGGCGGCCCGTCGGCGGACCACGGCACGAACTCGTGCCCCGCGAACCGGTCGACGCCCTTGCGGGCGAACGACTCGGCCACCTCGCGCTGCCGCTCGCCCAGCACGTTGACGGTGAAGCTCTCGGACCCGAGCATCGCCTCCAGGCAGCTCGACGTGTTGCCCACGCCGACCAGCACGAGCGGCGGGCTCTGCGAGACCGACAGCGCGGAGGTGGCGGTGAACCCCCAGCGCCTGCCCAGCGCGTCCCGGGTCGTGACCACGGTGAGCGCGCCCGCCAGGTGGGACATCGCCTCGCGGAACTCCGCCGGGGGGAGCGGCTCTTCGGCCGGCCGGACCGCGCGGGTCAACGGGTCCGGGTCCGGGTACGTCCAGGTGCTCATGCCTTCGCCTCCGATTCCACGAGGGCGTCCGTCAGGGTGTCCGCCACGGTGTCCTTCAGGGTGTGCAGGGTGTCCGAGGTGTCCGCCGGGCTCCGCTCCCGGCCGGCGATCGAGCGCGCCAGGCTGCGCGCGGTCAGCGGGACGAGGACCGCCCCGACCGCGGCGAGCAGCACGGCCAGCGCCGCCACCAGGTGCTGCGGGCCGGCCCACGAGCCGACGGTGGAGATCAGCAACCCGCCGATCGGGAAGGCCAGGACGTTGATCAGGAAGAACGGGCCCATCACCTTCCCGAGGTGCTCGCTCGGGATCACCTGCACCCGCTGCGTCCGGTTGAACGTGTTGTAGTAGGCGACGCCCACCTCGACCGCCACGAACCCGATCGCGTAGACCGGGTACGACCGGGCCAGGCCCAGCACCAGCAGCGAACAGCAGGCCAGGGCGAACCCGACCGCGCCGACCACCCTCGCCGGGTACCGCTTCAGCAGCAGCGGCGTCACGGCCAGGTTGAGCAGGCCCGCCAGCCCGGCGAAGACGTTGAGCATCCCGAACGCGGACTGCGACTGCCCGAAGACGCCGGTGACGACGGCGGCGTTCGCGCCCATCGTCGCGGCGAGCGCCAGGTTCATCGTGAAGTTGACCGCCGCGAGCAGCACGACCGGCCGGTTGTCGAACAACAGCGTCCAGCCCAGCCGGAGTTCGGCCAGCGCCGCCCGCGCGCCGGCCGCGCTCGCCGCCACCGCGGTCCGCGGCACGCTGAGCCAACTGACCGCGGCCGCGGCGAACATGCCCGCGGCCAGGCCCAGCAGCCACACCTTGCCCAGCAGGACGACCGCGGCCATCGCGAGCCCCGGCCCCAGCGCGAGCGAGAGCAGCTCCATGTTCTGCACCAAGCCCTGCATCCGGGCCAGGGCCTCGCCCTGGCCCAGCTGCGGGACGACCTTCTCGATCGCCATGTGGATCGGGGCCACCAGCGTGGTCAGCAGCGCCCCGTTGACCATCAGGACCGGAATGCTCCAGCCCGGCTCGGCCAGGCACAGGACGACCGTCGAGGCCAGCACCAGGGCCCGGCCGCAGTTCGCGAACCGGAACAGGCGCGGGCCGCCGTCACGGTCGGCGAGGACCCCGCCGAGCGGGTAGGCGAGCAGGTAGGGCACCCATTCCAGGGCGTAGGCCAGCCCCAGCATCGACACCCGCTTGCTGTCCTGATAGATGATCAGCGGCACTGCGAACAGCACCACCTGTTCCGCCATCAGGCCGACGATGATCCCGGCGGCGAAGAGCAGGATCCGGGCCGACCGGGTCCGCGACGGGTTGGCGCCACTCAGCACGGCGCGTCCGCCGCCGCGGCGGCCCGCTCCCGCTCCCGAACCAGCGGCAGCACCCGGGTGAAGAAGTGCTGCATCTCGTCCCGGGCCGGCCAGCCGGAGAAGATGAACTCGCTGACCCCGGCGGCCTTGTAGCGCATCAGGTAGTCCGCGACCTCCTCGTAGTCCCCGACGATGCACAGCGCCGGACCGCCCCGGTAGGCGACCGCACCGGACCACAGCACCGGCGACATCCAGCCGTGGCCGGCCTCGTCGGCGAGCCGGAAGGAGTTCTTCACGGCCTCGGAGTCGGCCGCCGCCACGAACTGCGCGACCCACTCGCGGTGCGCCTCGTCCGCGCCGCCCATCACCTCGGCCAGGTCGGCCAGCGCCTCCTCGCGGGTGGGCCTGGCCAGGACCTGCATCCGCAGGCCGACCCGACCGCCCCGGGCGAGCAGCGGCCCGACCTCCTGCGCGATCTTCTCCGGGGTGTCGGCGTACCGGAACCAGCAGTCCCCGTACTCCAGGGAGGTGTCCTGGGCGATCTGCGAGGCACCGCTGACGTAGATCTTCGGCCGGCCGCCGCCGTAGTGCGGCAGGCCCAACTGCCCCTGCGCGATGCGGTAGTGCTCGCCCTCGAAGTTGACCGGCTGGTCGTCGCGCCACAGCTCGTGCAGCACGTGCAGGAACTCGCGGGAGCGCTCGTGCCGGCCGTCGTGCGCGACGAAGTCACCGTAGTAGCCCTGCTCGACCGGCGAGATGCCGGAGATCAGGTTCAGCGCGATCCGGCCGCCGGACATCCAGGAGAGGGTGTTGACGATCTGGACGAACAGCGTCGGCGAGAGCAGCCCGGGCCGGTAGGCCAGGATGAACTTGACGTTCTCCGTCTCCCGGACCAGCGCGCCCAGCAGCGGGAGCGGGTCGGGCAGGTCGTAGCTCTGGGCCATCAGCAGCGACTCGACGCCCAGCTTGTCCGCCTCGCGCGCGAAGTCGATCGCGCCCTCCAGGTCCAGGACCCGGAAGTCGTAGCGCTCGGCCGACTTCTTCTGCCCGTCGTCGAGCGCCGATCCCCAGTGGAACCGCAGCTCCCCGGGGCGGACGTCCACGTTCGAGTTCGAGTTCGAGTTCGCGTTCACAGCGCCACCGGCTCACCGTCGAGAACCTCGACCGCCTCGACCGCCTCGACCGCCTCGGCCACCGCTGCCGCCTCGGCGGGCTCGACGTCCACCCGGTAGTGCGCGATCGCCGCCAGCATCGCCGCGTTGACGGACGCCTGGTCCGCCCCGCGCAGCAGGAAGCGGCCACCGGCGTGGTCGTAGCCACCGCTGCCGTCGAAGACGTGCCCCACGGCCGGCAGCGCCTCGCCGTACACCTCGGGCACCGCCTCGACCAGCGACGCCCGGGAGACCACCCGGGCGGGCTGCGCCTGCGGCTCGGGGAACACCAGCCAGCCGCCGGCGGCGGCCTCGGCGGGCAGCACGTGCTCGGCGCTCAGCGGCTTCAGGCCGACGCTGGTGCGGAACGCCTCGCAGTACAGGTCGATCCCGTACAGGTCGCGGTGCACGAAGGGCACGCCGGCGCCGCCCGGCCGCAGGCCGACCTCCAGGAACACCGGTTCCCCGGCGGCGTCGGTGATCAGTTCGAGGTGGAACGGCCCGGTCCACAGCTCCAGCGCGTCCAGGCAGTCGATCGCGAAGCCGGCCAGGTGGTCCCGCAGCGGCCCCGGGTCGAGCAGGGACGAGCCGAGCGGCGCGCCGTGCACGAAGTCGAGGCAGGTGTTCAGGTACTGCGAGACGGTGACGCAGTGGTACTGCCCCTGGACCCTGATCCCGTCGACGTGGAAGATCGGGCCCTCGACGTACTCCTCCACCTCGTGGCCCGGGCTGCTGCCCTCCTCGGCGAGCTCCGCCAGCGCGGCCGCCAACTCCTCCTCGCCGCGCAGCAGTCGCACGCCGCGCGAGGCGGCGCCGTCCTTCGGCTTGAGGATCAGCGGCAGCGGGATGGCTTCGAGCACCTGCTCGGCGGTGGTGTCCGCGGCCAGGCCCAGGAACCGCGGTGCCCGCACCCCGGCGGCCGCGACCCACTCCTTCATCACGGTCTTGTCCCGGAAGCGCTGCACGTACGAGGTGCCCCAGCCCGGGAGCTCCAGCTCCTCGCGGAGCCGGGCGGCGACCTCCAGGTCGAACTCGGAGAGCCCTACGACCCCGGCCAGCGGACCGTGCTCCTCGGCGATCCGGCGGGCCTGCGGCAGCAGGGTCTCCAGCCGCAGGTCGGGGACCACGACGGTGGCCACGGCCCCTTCGCGGTCCAGCGGGTCGAGGGCGTCGGCGGTGGCCAGGTAGGCCAGCCGGAAGCTGCCCTCCGGCAGGAACCGGTGGTACTCGCCGAACTCGTCGTCGAACCGGTTGATGACCAGGAGCAGCGGTTCCTGGCCCGGGACCGGCGGGACGGGCGGCTCGCTCGGGGACTGATCAGGCCAGTGGCAGGACAAAGGTGACTCCATGTGTGATCCGACCGCCCAGGTCGAGGGCGTCTTGGTACGAGTCGGCGGTGTAGAGGACGTGGCCGACGCGGCTGCGGTAGTCCTGGTCCCCCGGCAGCGGGGTGTCCGCGTCGAAGGTGAGCTCGGTCTCCAGCACGCCGGGCAGCGCGGCGATCCGGTCCAGCCCCTCGACCGTCCGCCGGCCGCTCTCGCCGGGTGCGGTGAGGAAGCGGATCCCGGCGTACTTGGCCTGCGGCGCCCGGGACGGGAGCGCCTCGACGCCCAGCCCGGTGTGGGCCGCGACGGCCAGCTCCGGCAGCCGCACCCCGGTGGCGACCTCGACCAGGTCCGGGATCCGGTCGCCGCCGAGGCGGGCGGCCAGCTCGATCAGCACCGGCTCGTCCGCGACGAGCCGCAGCTCGCAGTGGAACGGACCGACCGTGACCCGCAGCGCGCCGAGCACCTCGCGGACGTAGTCCTCGACGGCGCGCCGGGTCGCCGGCGGCAGGTCCGCCTGGACCACGTGCCCGATCTCGACGAAGGACGGCTCGGGGCCGAGCACCTTGTGCGTGAGCGCGACGACGACCACTCGCCCGTCGGCCCCCACACACCCCTCCACCGACAGTTCGGGGCCGTCGAGGTACTCCTCGACCAGTGCCCGGCCGTCGGTCAGCCGACCCATGTCCGGCCGCCGGTCATCGGCCAACGCCCGGTAGGCCACCAGCAGTTGGTGAGCGTCGTCGGCGCGGCTGACGTGCACGCTGCCGGCCGAGTCCACCGGCTTGAGGACGCAGGGGAAGCCCACCCGGGTGGCCGCCGACGCCAGCTCGGCCTCGTCGGACACCTCCGCGAACCGCGGCACCCGCAGCCCGGCGGCGGCCGTCGCGGCCCGCATCACCGCCTTGTCCCGGACGCCCTCGACGCTGTCGGCGGGCAGGCCGGGCAGCCCCAGCCGCGCCGCGAGCCGGGCGGCGACGGGGACGTAGAACTCGAAGCCCGCGAGGACCCCGGCGAACGGGTCGGCCCCGTGCGCCGAGGCCGCGGCGCGGTACAGCGCCTCCTCGTCGTTGGTGTCGACGACGAGGAGTTCACCGGCCTCCTGACGCACCCGGTCGGGCAGCGTGCGGTCGTCCGCGTCGTAGGAGGCCACCACGGTCTCGAATCCGAGACCCCTGGCCGCTCCCACCAACGCTGTGCCCGACGACGCCGGTTCGATGATGAGAACGCGGCCGGGCCCGACCGGGGATTCGCGACGGGTGCTCACGTCAGACCCCGACCGGCTGCGCCTCGCGGGCGCCCACGGTGCTCTCGTAGAGCTCGGTGAAGTAGTCGCCGATCAGGTCGATGAGCGTGGTGAGGTAGGCCTCGGCCTGCTCGGCGGTGCTGAACTTCTCCACGGCGCGCGAGACCGTGCGGAACATCAGGTCGTCGTGGTCGTGCGACTCGTCGAAGGCGATGTGCGCCCGGGTGCCGTAGACGAAGTCCGCCCCGAACTCGGCCGCGGCCTTCTCGGTGATGACCGGGTTGTACCGGTCCGAGTACCACTCGACGAACCAGTCCCAGATCGTGGTGGGGGCCGGGCCGGACCGGTCGGCCTCCAGGCGCAGGTACCCCATGAGCATCGCGGTCGAGGTGAACACCGGCGTGGCGTCCAGCTGCTCGATCGACATGCCGAACCGCTCCAGGTCACGGGTGAACATGTGCTCGTGCCCGTACTCCTCGGCGAGGTAGCGCGCCAGCTTCGCGGCGAGCACGTCGTCCTGCGAGCCGACCCGGTACAGGGCGTAGGCGTCGACCTCGTTGTTGAGCCGGATGCGCAGCACGGTCTCGGCGATGTGCCGGATGTAGTACTCGCGGTCGATCCACTCGCCCTGGTGCAGCTCGCGCAGCTTCGGGACGCGCTGGAACTGCTTCTCCATCAACTGCGCGGCGAGCGCCTCGAACGACTCGCGGTCAAGCTTGGACATGGCTGGACTACTACCTTCCTTTGGACGTCATACGTGTGGTGTGACCTCAGCCACAGGCGCGCGGCGCACCGCGGCCCGGGCGCGGACGATCAGGGTCCCCACTGGGAGTCGGCGGGATGACCCACCGCCGGACCCGCGACAGTGGTCGACCGGAACCAGTCGTCGGCCGACGACCCCTCAGTCACCAGAATTGTGAGTACCACGCAGCTCGCGACAACGGTCGCGAAGCGAAGAAGGCGATTAGCCGACCGACGCACGTTCCAGTCCCCTCAACACCCCGTTTAGGCCGCCGGACAAAGATCCTTTGGCGATGTGCCGATCCTGACACGCAGGACCGGATCACCGCATGATCAGTTAGCCTTCACACTTGTGAACCGCTCACTCATGCAGTGCTGTGCAGATTGCCCGGAAACAGGCAATTCCCCCGATAGCCATGCCCTTGCACTGTGCGAGCTGGCCCTCAAGGCCTACGCCGCGGTTCTCCAGGAGCCCCGTTATCCCCGCTCCGAAATCCCCGGGTGCCTGGTGGCCCTCGGCCTGACCCCCCCGTTGCCCGACGCGCCCGACTACGTCTACGCGCTCTCCCCGGGCACCGCGGCCGGATTCGCGGTCGGCCGGATGGAGGAACGCGTCGCCGAGTACCAGGCGGCCATCCGCAGCACCCAGGCGGCCTTCTCGGCCCTGGAGTCGATCCACGCCGAGTCCTCGATGCGCGACGGCGCGGGCTACTCGCTGATCAGGGGCAGCGAGACCATCAGCGAGGTGCTGAGCACCTCGGTCGCCGCCTGCCGCTCCGAGCTCCTCACCACCCAGCCCGGAGCGAGCCGACCGGCCGAACTCCTGGCCCGGGCCCTGGAGTCGGAGATCCCCCGACTGCGCCAGGGGATCCGGCAGCGGACCATCTACCAGCACAAGATCCGCTTCGACGCCCCGACCATGGACTACATCAACCTGATCACCGCGGTCGGCGCACAGGTGCGGACCACCAGCGAACTCTTCGACCGGCTGATCATCATCGACCGGGAGACCGCCTTCATCCCGGTCGACGACGAGCGCGAGGTCACCGCCCTGCAGATCCACCACCCGGGGATCGTCCGCTACCTCGGCAAGATCTTCGACCACATCTGGGAGCGCGCGATCGACGTCGGCACCGCCAGCGCCAGGCACGCCCCGCAGATCTCCGACACCCAGCGGGCGATCCTCCACCACCTGGTCTCCGGCCAGACCGACGAGTGGATCGCCCGCCGCGTCGGCCTGAGCCGCCGCAGCATCGCCGAGCACGTCCGCCGCATCTCCGAGCAGCTCGGCAGCTCCAGCCGCGCCCAACTCGGCTACCTCATCGCCCTGAACGGCGTGCTCTGGGGCGCCGAGGGAGCCACCAACCCGCAGCCCACCGCCCCCGCGCCGGACCAGGACCAGGACCAGTAGGCCGGCCCGGCCGTCGAGCCGCCGGCCATTCGGGCGGGGCGGCACTACGCGCGTTGAGCGCGGACAGGAGTTCCGGCATTCCGGGCTCGCCGATATCGCGACATCAACTCCGCGTGATGTCCGGGGAGTCGCTATCGGCCTTTGACAGTTGCCGCCCGGGTGGATCGTCACCCAGCGGATCCATCACAGTATCCGCCCTCCCGCAATGCCCGGCAAAGGATTCCTTGAAGTATTTAATACAGCGTTCATAACGGCGGACCGAATGGCGCGATAAGCCCGATTTGTCACGTCATGGAATAGCGTTCAACGTCGACAGAGTTCGCACCCCTACCCACCCTCCCCGCCCCACCCCCAACTACACCACGTAACCCTTTTCCCCCACGAACCCGTTCACCACCGCCACCCCCGCCCCGGATCCACCGATTCTGATGAACCATCAGCCCCCCGCGACCGAAATCACCCCCCGCCGGCAACTCCAGCCGAGCCCGCCGATCCGTACCCAACTCCCACTCGGCCCTGCCACCACCAGCACCCAGGCGCCCAAACGCCATGTTCCAGCCGACGTGCCACACCTCGACTCCACCAACCCCCAACCCCACAACGCCCCACAGAAAAGAGCGGCTCGCGCCGAACACCCGCCCCCTGCCACGCGGACTGCGTCGAACCCGACCTGCACCCCACGCACGTCACCCCCGGGGTCACCACCTGGCAGCAGGCCAACCCTGTGCAACGCGCTCAACGCCGATGCCTACTCCCTGACGCCTGCGCCACATCCGGCCAAGCCCCAGGCCGCGGAGCGCACCTCCCGGCCTACAAGGAGGCCGCAACCTTCCTGCACCTCAACGTAGAGCAGCTCCCCGATCCATTGGTCACGCTCAGCACGAGCATGCCTGCAGCGCAGGCCGGCGCGCCGCTGGGCCGACGTCCAAGCCCTACGTCCGCTGGCCCCGGACCGTCGCCGACAACGAGAATCTCTTCCGCAAAACCTCCCGCAAGCCGTGCAAGGTCCGGCTCTGAGGCCGAGCGGGTACGCCCACCAGCCGCGGGCGAGAGGATCCTCACCCGCGGGGAGGGGGCTCCCGCAAAACAGGCGAAGAAGATCGAGTCCGACCTGCCCAGGCGCCCGGGCTGCCCGTCAGAGGTGCGGATGCCTGGTCACTCGTCCATCGGCCGGCTTGGCAAAGGTCGTGCACACCACTCGACGCCACCATGGACTACGGGACATCGTGGCCGAGCGTATAGACCCCGATCAGGCTCGCAGGAAGCCGTGGATGGCCGAGGCGATGGCCATGCCCAGCGGGATGGGCACGGCATTGCCGATCTGGCGGGCCACATCGGTCTTCGACCCGCACCAGCGGAAGTCCAGGGGGAAACCCTGGATCCGGGCGGCTTCGAAGTGTGTGATCGGCCGGGGATCGGTCGGGTGGAGGTAGCGGCCCTTCTCAGGCTTGAAGAACTCGGTTCGGATGGTGACCGAGGGCTCGCCCAGCCGGAGCCGGCCCATGACGTCGCCGGTCCCGGTGTTGTGCTTGTCCCAGCTCTCGGTGGAGAGGTACCTGACCGCGGTTCGGATGCCCGGCGGGTTCGCCGTGTCGAAGATCCGGATCTCGTTCCGCTCGTCCACCGTGTACCACCTGTCGCGCAGGTCCTTGCGGTTTCCGTTCGGGGGGATGGCCGCGTACCGGGCCATCGACAGCATCTCCGGGTTGCGACCGATGTGCAGTTCACCCGTCGTGAACACCCCCGGAAGCACGTCGTCCACCTCCGGGATGAGCGCGGTCCGCTCCGGCAGTTCCGTACCGCGGAGCTGTAGGACCGCGGACTCCGCGAAGACACTGTCGACGGCACGCCATGACGGCAGGGGCGGCTCGGTGCCCGGCAACGGCCGAGCCGAGCCGTCGACGCCGCCCTTCGGACGCCGCGTGTGTGTCGCAACGGGGTATGACATGGTGCGCCCATCGCCGACGTCACGGCGTACCCCGATGACGATGGTTCGCCGACGCGCCTGTACGGCCCCATAGTTGGCGGCGTTGAGAAGGTATCGACTGTTCTTCGTCGCTTCACTGTCGGCCGGCGTGTAACCGGGCGGGTCGACAAGCCGGTAGTCGGCCAGCAAGCCAGTCTGTTGCAGCTCGCTCAACAGGTTCTGGAACTCGTCCGACTTGAGGAACCGGTCGACGTTCTCGATGACGAACACCTTGGGGCGGATCTTGGCGACGATCCGGACGTACTCCTCCCAGAGGCGGTTGCGCTCGCTGCCCTTCTTGTTCCGGTTGAGCGCCGAGAAGCCCTGGCAGGGAGGGCCTCCGACCACCACATCGGCGTGCAGGTCCTCGGGAGCCGGCTCCCACTTCTCGATGTCACCGAAGTGGATGCGGGCAGCCGGAACGGTGGTGTCCGGCCGCCCGCTACCGAAGTTCGCGGAGTAGGTGGCGGCCGCCGCGGCGTCGTGCTCGACTGCGGCAAGGCTGTGGAAGACCGGCCCCGAGTCTTCGGCACCGACGGGCCGAAACTCGTGGAACCCCTGAGTGAAGCCCCCACAGCCGGAGAAGAGATCAACGACTGTGATGGGCTCGGGCTTGCGGGGGCCGGGCGTATGCATGGATCCGATCTTAGCGTTGGAGGGCGGCTGCGATGGCACGGCCGACCGCCGTTGCCAGAGGTGGGGGCATCGCGTGACCGATCTGACGGTATCTGGAGGTCTTGCCGCCGAAGACGATCCAGTCATCCGGGATGGCCTGGATCATCGCGGCCTGGTCGACGGTCAGCTTGGGCTGGCCTCCGACCGGGAACTCCGTGTCCGGGACATCGTTACCGAGGCTGTCACCGTTCACCCCGAGCGCAGCCCATGCCTTCTTGCTGCCCGTGGGGCCGAGGTCGGCGCCACCCCGCCGGTCGGAGCCACCGACGAGTGCCGGGGCGATCCGGTTGGCCGACCTGGCCCATTCGCCGGCGCCCGGCCAGCCGCCCGCGGCCATCGAGGAGCCGAGCACCTCACCGACCGTCGGCGAGGGCATGGGAGACGGCTCGGGCCAGGAGAACGCGGCGTGGTACGGGGCCGCCAGCGCCACCAAGAATCCGCTGCGACGATTCTGGGGGACGCCGAAGTCGGCTGCGTTGAGGACCTTCCAGCTCGGTTGGTAGCCGGCGAGTCGCAACCGTTCCTCGATCCAGGAGCGGTCCTCGGCGAAATCCGAGCCATCGACCAGATCCGGGACATTCTCCAGTAGCAGGGCCTTGGGCCTGATGGAGTCGACGAGCGACACCGCCGCCTTGAGGACCCTCCGCTCCTCCGTGTCCTCGGCCCGGCCGGCGGCGGCCGTCGACTTCACCCGGGGAAGTCCCGCACTGAGCAGGTCGACGCCCAGTACCTGCGCCTCGGCACGAGAGTCGAACTCCGTCACATCCGCGCAGAGAACCTTCCACTGCGGCCGGTTGGAACGAATCGTCGAGCAGGCATCGGGCTTGCTGTCGATCAGCAGCACCGGGTGGAAGCCGGCGCGCTCAAGTCCCAGGGCCTGTGCGCCCGAGCCGGCGCAAAGCTCCAACGACGTAAGGGTTTGCGGACCGGCCCCGCGCTCCGAGGGAGCACCCGATGTCGCAGGCGCCTCCGATGCCGAAGCCACGGTCTCATCGAAATCGCCACGAACGATGTCGGGGACCGGCATGGCGATCTCGGGGACCGGCCTGGTCGGAAGGGCGCCGTCCACAGTCGTCGACCGCAGGTGTCGTTGAGCATCCACCGATTCCCGAGCGACCGCACGAAGCTCGTCATCCAACGGGCCCTGCTCGATTCCGTCGAACAGGACGAACGGTGCGAGTCGCAACAGACGCTTGAGGAAATCGCGAAGGGTGTCCCGTTCGTTGAGTCCCTGCAGGTCGAGGTCGTTCCACACCCGGAGGATGGCCCGGACCAGGTGCGGGCTTCCGCCGAGCGCCGCACGACGTGCGTAGATCTGGTCGAAGGCGGCCTCTCCGAGGATCTCAAGGGCGCCGTACGGTTCGAGGTCGTCGGAGGACCGGACCAACTGAGCCCGCCACCACAGGCGACCGAAGACATGTCGGGTGAGGTCTGTGCCCAGTACACGATCCGTCGGTGGCTGCGGGTAGCGCCAGTAGGCGACATCCGGAAGAAGGATCAGCGCGAGGAAGGCCCAGACGTCCCGTGAGGCGGCCTCTGCGGGAACCATGCCCATCTCCGCGTGCAGCAGAGCGGCCAGCCGGAGATCGAAGTCAGTGTTCCCCCCACGACTCGTCTCGGCGGGGAACCCCGCGTTCTTGGCGAGGTCCACGACGGCTGCACGTAGCTCGTGGAGCCGGTCGGCGGAGACCCGATCACCACCGGTGGCCACATAGACGGCGGCCTCGTGGGTGGTGGCGACTCTGGCGGTCAAGTCGACCACCGTCAGATGCCGGTACCTCTCGAAAAGGGGCTTTGCCTGCTCTGCGAGCAACCGCGGGTACAGGAAGCTCATCACGATACCTCGAAGATCTTGACGGCGGCCTGCAGCTCCGAGGCGAACAGGCTGGGCGATTGCCGATGGCGCAGACGGACGTCGGTGATCGACCGGCTCGGGAAGAGCTGGTCGAACAGACTCATCAGCGTTGCCCCCAGCGAACCGTCCGGGAAGTCGGCGTCGTCGACGAAGTCGTCAAGGCTGAGAGCGTGCTCGATCATGATCCTGGCGGCATCCGCATACACCGCGGACAGCACGACCCGATCGACAGGGCGGGGCTTGGCGGCGTTCTCGAACGCGGACGCGGTAACGGAGTTCTGTTCATTGACCAGTAGGAGCAGCGAACCCATCGTTGCGTTCTCAAGACCACCGCTGATCTGCAGATGCCAGGCCGCGCCTTCGGGGAAGGAGGTGCGAGCGAAGTCGATCACCGCCATCGGGAACTGGGGCGCGTCCCCCTGAAGACGCAACGACTCCCGATCGCTCCACAGCACGGAACCCGCCCGACGTGGCGAAGAGGGCCGAGCATCGGGACGGCGCTCGGCCAGTACAAGGGCGGTGTCGAGGAGGAGGAGACCCCCCAGATCGGATCCACGGAGTCGGACGTCGAGCTCGACCGTGCACGTTCCGCCCCCGACCAGGCGCAGGTGTTGGGCCGGGCCACCGAGGTTGGACCCGGTGGCCGTCCACACCGCGGCCAGTACGAGCGGTGCATCGGTCGGCAGGCCGGACTCGGAGCGTGCCCGCCCCAGGTCGACCCGAACGGTTCTGCGCAGGTGCAGGTCCATGTGGTAGTCCCAGTCGGGCAGCGACTCGGGTTTTGCGATATCACCGTCCTCGGTCACGAGCACCCAGGCTTCGGCGACGATGATGTCCTCCGAAGGAACGCGATACGGGAGGGCGCGCATGCTCACCGGGCCTCCACCGCCTCCACCTTGATACCGATCTCGGTCATGGTGTCGGGGGCCGGACGCACGAGCGCTCGGCAGACCGCGTCACCGCCATCGAGTTCGCATGCCTCAGTCGTGTGTAGGAGTCCACTGCCGTCCTCCCAACCGACGAGGACCGGCACGCTCGCGCCGAACGGTGCCTCAGTCTCACGGCCGCCACCGGGTACGGTGACTGCGAGATCCACCCGGACGCGCTGCGGACCCGGTATGGGAAGTCGGAACTCCTGAACGAGCACAGTGGTGTCGCCGCGGTCGGCGTAGTAAGGGGAACCGACGTATTGCACCCGAGGGCGCCGGCGAATCGTTGGCGCCGTACCGCCCTCAGGTTGACCGGCGACGGCCGGCTCGTTCGTACCACCCCCGCCGGCGAAGTCATCATTCTCGCCAGGTGCCTGCGCATGAGCGCCGGAGCTCGCGGCCTGACCGTGCGTGGGGTGCCGATCGCCACCACCGAGCCTCGATCGCGTCGATGCCCGCACGGTGCTGCCCGGCTTCGAGTAGGCAGTGGCCCCGCCGATGCCCCAGGCTCCACCAACGAGGCCGGAGAAGAGCGAACTCGCCGCCCCCAAAGCGATGTTGGTGGCACCTGGCCGAGCAGCACCGCCGAGTGAAAGGACCCGTGCCAGGTTCTCGTCGATGCGCCGGAACGTGCTACTCACATAGGTGCTCTCGGGCTTCTCCAGCGACTGCGGATTCCAGGCGTCATGGGTGGGAGGTTCGGCCCGGGCATAGATCTCGTCCATACTCTGGTCCGCCCGGAACACCCCGGCGTAACCCTGATTCTCACTCGATGGCTTCGGCCCCGAGTAGTAGGTGACGACAAGTTCGGCGGGCCGCATCAGGCAGACGTGGTGGACGAGGGTCTCGATCCCGAGCATCCGGGATGCGTGCGTGGGCTCAAGTGACGGCATGATCCGTTTGACCAGCCCGAACCGGCCGAGAAAGCGACTGGGCCTCAGGCAATCGAGTCTGATGCCGTCCGAGCCCTCCATCGTCTCGTACGCGGCGACGAACATGTTCAGCGGGCGAGTCTCCCGCGGATCCGGCACGTCGTGGCCGCGGCCGTCGCAGGTGACCGAGAACTGCATCGCGGGACGGCCGTCACCCTTGGAGAGCATCTTGGGCCACAGGTGCCAGGTGATGGTTTCCGCCAGGTAGTCGGCGCTCTGGGCTGGGCTCAGCCCGTCCAGACTCGGGTCGAGAATGACCACGGAGGTGCCCGTTTCGTCGGGACCGAAGGGCTTGAGACCGAGGCGTCGGACCATCGCCTCGGCCTCGGGGCCGGCCAAAGGCTCCACGACGTCCCCGGACGTGTCGCCCCACCAGTGCCGTCCGGTGTACCGGCGGTCTCCCTCCGGTTCGGAGGCCACGTAGCTCTTCCAGAGGGTGCAGCCGATTAGTCGCGTCTCAAGGTCCCCACCTCCGGTGCGGCAGCGGGAGTGCACCAAAATCGTTCCCGGCTTGGACAGCAGGTAGAAGATTCCCTTGCCGAACCCATAGGTGCCGCCACCCAGCGGAGTGTCACGCGGTTCGCCTATGTTCCGGATGAAGGAGACGAAGTCGCGTTCGACGCCGACGGCGCTGTCCGCCCGGGTGGGACCGCCAAGCCCCCGGGTCCCTCGGTCGGAAACGGTCAGGAGGCGAATGGTCGGCTGCCTGAGGGACTCACGAAGTGGGAAGTGCTCCACACGCGAGGGCGCGCCGGCCATGAGGAGCTCACGCCAGGCCAGGACGTGAGCCGGTCCCACGACCGACAGGTCGATCCGGTAGTCAACCGGTTCGGCGGAGGAGGGCATCCTGGCATCCCAGCTGTTCTGCGCGGATTCCCGAACCAGGATGGTGAGCAGGTCGAGTTCTGGACGCCCGAGCTGATTGCGGATGCCCTCGGCCGCACTGGCGCCTTCCGGCGGATAGGGCTGGGAGAACCACCGGGGCTCCGTCACGCGGACTCCTGGATCATCGTTTCGATTAGTTGGGAGGCTTCATCCGGTGTCATAGGCACGGGAGTACCACCGGACAGGTCGATCGTGTACTCGACGTCCAGAACCGATACCGGTAGACCCGCGACCGCGAGGGCATGACCGGTCAGCCCGGGGAACTGCGCATCGACCCGATACCACCTCTCCTCGATGATCGCGAACCGCACGTCACCGTAGAGATCGACGTCGGAGGAGCGGTAGCCGACCGCAGCGAGTAGGTCAAGGAGCGAGCTCTCGTCGTCGCACCGTTCCAGCGCTTGCCCGATCAACTCGACCAGCCCGGTACCGATGCCGCGGGCCGCCACACGTTGTAGGCGGAACCACGCCAGGCTCAGCAGACCGTCCGTCGGTGGTTCGAGCTGGTCGAGCCCGTGGATCCGCGGCCTACGACCCTCGCTGTCGGTAGTGGCCTTCACCTCGACCGCGGTGGCCGCCGTAGAGAAGTCATGCCGGTGACCGTGGGGGCCGCGCCAGAGTCGGTGCGCACTCGGATCTCGTTCGAGAAGCCGGTTCAACACCGTCAACTCACCGAAAAGACCAGCAATCTGTTCCGGCCTAAGCGGGTGCCCCTCCGTCCGGAACAGTGCCCGCCACCTGTCGAGGACGCGGTAGAGCGCCTTCACGGGGTGCGCGGGCATACTCTCGGCCGTCCCCAGCACGTCGGCGCACAGTTCGGTGAACAGATAGTCGAGATCCGGGCGGAGGCATACCAGATCGGCGTAGGACTGGTAGGTCTCCTCGTCTTCCAGGTCCCGCTTGCGCAGCCGGAGCACCGGCCCGTCCAGTCCGCGTCGAACCTTCTGGTGAGCGTGGATCGGTACGAGGACGTGGCGGTGACCCTCATGGTCGATGGCCACCACCAAGGGCCCGCTGTCCGTGACTACCGGCAGTTCAGCGACTCGTAGCCTGCGGTCGCTCGTGATCTGCCCGGTCCCGAGCGCGGCCCAGTGCTCCTCGACGACCCCACGGAGTGCGCTGTCGGTCATGCACCCTCTCCGTCGAGCATGCTGTAGTCCTCGTCCTCGATCTGAATGCGCGAGAGATCGGCACGGATGTAGTTCGCCACCGTGCTATCGGCACCCCTCGCCTCGGGGAACACCAGACCCACGCCGATGACGTGCTCCTCCGCGTTCAATGCCTCACGCAGCTTCTTCGACGGGGTTGGCACGGATTCCTTGTCGATCGGATACAGCACCAGCAGGCCGGTGTCCGGAAGTTGCCGCTGGCGCTCGGCCTTGATGGCGTCCTCCGGGAGCTTGGCCGTGTCCCCCAGCAGGTCGATCGCCGCATCGCGGCGGCTCATCAGAGTCTTAATGTCGGCGAAATCCGCCGGAGGGTTGTCCACGGCGATTCGGGCACGGGTGATCCGACCGACCGTCACACCGGCCGCGAATGTGAGGTTCCGCTGCTCCACCCCGATGGGATTTCCCACGATCGCCACATTCCATCGGCGCAGTGAGCCGGCCGTATCGACTCGCTTGCGAATGTAGTCGATGACGAGCTCGGCCTCGTTCTCGGGGGCCTTTTCGTGGAACCGGTACGTCGACAGGAAATCGATGACGAGATCGTACGGCACGTCACGGAAGATGAAACGGCCATCCGCTGAACGGTCATCCGTTCGAAGCGCATGCGTAGCGGATGCCGACACGAGGGTACGAGCGGCACCGAGGTTCACCTTCAACCACTCGGCATTGGTGTGGAAGTAGTGGGTCTGCACCCGCTGCCCGCCGTAGGCGGCGGACGCCCTGACGGCATCCCGCATCTTGGCTGCCGCCGTCACGCGGAGGGCCGGGTGTGTGCGCAGGCGAACGGCGAAGGTGAGAGGCGTCTCGTCCTCCGTCATATAGATGTCGATGTCCTTGCGCATCTCGGTCTCGACCGTGGCGAGGTGGCGGAACCACTCGGCGAGCTCGTCGGTCATCCAGATCCGGGGCAGGTCGGCGTAGCCGTTCCGGAATCCGAACCAGCGCCCCATCTGGAGAAGCGTGTCATACGCCGAGACGGCGCGGACGAAGTAACTCACGGACAGACCTTCCAAGGTCAGCCCCCTGGAGAGGGTGTTACCGCCCACGGCAATGGCCACGACCGGACCATTCTCGTAGTCGAGCCGGTCCTCACTACTGGAGTTGTCCATGATGACCCGACAGTTGGCGAGGACACCCGGCAGTTCCGGCAGAAGCCGCTCGAACTCCACCGTCTTCTCTCCGAAGTCCTCGGCGGAGACGCGTGCCGTCTCCCGTTCCCAGAGGTCACGCAGCCGCGCGATGAAGTCGGGGTCCCCAAGGGCATCCGCGGATCGGTCTCGTAGCTCCTTGAGTGGCCGGCTGAAGCTGTTGTGCACGGACGTGTTGACGCTGGTGTGGATCAGCATCGTGTTGTGCGGGTTGCCCGTGGCCCGCACGTGTCGGGCCGCCGTGACCAACCAGAAATACTCAACGGCTTGACGAAGAGTCTCGGTGATGATCGGCTCGAAACCGTCGACATCCGCCTTCGACTTGGGGCGCACACAATTCACGTCGTCCTCGGGAACCGACCTGATCATGTCGTGTCCGTCGTCGACCTGCTCCGGATCCTCCCCATCGAGCGCGTAGCGGCCGAAAAGGACCTCTGTTCCGAAATGCCCTGCAGGCTTGGGCAAGTTGACGATGAAGTCCTTCGGATAAAGATCCTCAGCACTCGGGTCGATTAGCAGATTCGCGAAAGGCGAGGCGGTGTATCCCAGATATGCAGACTTCGGCAGAGCACCCATGATGCTCAGGATGAGCGGGTTGATCGACTTCGTCGCGACCGTCGCCTGGTCGGCCTCGTCATCGATGATCAGGGCCGGACAGTCCTGGAGGTAGTCGGACGCCTTGCCGAGCCAGCGGGCGAGTTTGCGCAGCACGGTGGCGTTCTTCTTCACCACGCAGAGCACATGGGTTCGGTTGCTCTTCCCGAAGAACGAGGCAGGGTTCTCACTCGGCGTGAAGTCCTTGTCGAGCCCGGTCAGCTGGTGCCACATTGTGGGGTTCTGTTCCACCAGCTGCTGAATCAGCCTCGCCTGGGTCTGGCGACGCAGACCGTTATGAATACCGGCAAGCACGATGAACAACTTGTACCCGCGGTCCGCGGCCTTCGCGACGACCGAGGTGAAGTTGGTCGTCTTTCCCGACTGCACGTAGCCGACGACGAGGCCACGAGTGGAGAACGCCTTCTCTCGCGGGTGGTTAAGCAACGAGACGATCCGGGTAGAGGAATCGTCGAGACTGCTGATAGCCGGTTCCTGCGGCCACCCGTCCTCTCGGAGCAGGTTGACGATCCTCGGCCAGCACTTGTCCTTGGCCTGCGGGCCCGTGTACCAGGTGTCGCGATTGCCGAGGATCACCGCGTGCGGCTCCTCCATCTCCCTGATGCGGACGGTCTGCTGTTCGTGCCGTTCACGGATCCGCTCAACGATGTCGGCGCTGATCCCGAGCTGCTCCAACCGCTTGACCGACTCCGCGGGAGTGAAGGTCTCAACGAGAGCCTTGAACGTCTCGTACATTCCGTCGAATTCATCGGTCATGGGAATCGACCGTTCTCCGCTCTCGTTCGCTGCAACCAGTCTCATCACCGAGTGCTTCCAGCTCCCTCGGCACGCCCCACACGCCGTCCGAACACCCGGTGGAGCCGGGTGAGGACACGCCCATCAGGCGGTAAGTACACGCTAGCGGGCACGAAGGCGCCCACGGCACGAAATCAAGATCAGCTCTCACGAATACGACCGGCTTCCGGATCGCTGCCGAGTCCGGTCCTTGCCGGACCGGCGGAACCGCGTGCGGCGGCAGGAGTGGGAACCCGCGACGGCGGTGATGAGACGTTCAGGGCCAAGAGCCCGTCGCTCAGACCGACCAGGAGGAGTCCCTTGGCCTGGATGACTGAAAATGCCGGAGAGCGTACCGGGATCACCAGGACCGAGTGCGGCGATCGGGCATCCCAGAGCCGAACCGTGTTGTCTTTTCCCGCGCTGGCGAGCAGGGTGCGATCGCCCAGGACGATCGGGCACACTGCCCGCACCGGACCCGTGTGGTCTCGGAAGGCCCGCAGCATCTCGCCGGTCTCGGGATCCCAAAGACGCACCGTCCGATCCTCGCCGGCGGTGGCCACGAGGTTGCGACCGTCCACCGGAACCACGCAGACACTGTTGACCCAGCTGCCATGGCCCTCGAAGGCCCGCAGCATCTCGCCGGTCTCGGGATCCCAAAGACAGACCGTCTCGTCGTCGCCGGCGGTGGCCACGAGGTTGCGACCGTCCACCGGAACCAGGCAGACACTGTTGACCCAGTTGAGGCGGCGCTCGCCGTCATGCTTCCGCGGCACGTCGATCGTGCGCAGCATCGTCCCCGTTTCGGGGTCCCACAGTTGGACGAGGTGGTCGTCACCGGCGGTGGCGAGCAGGATCTGATCACCTGACGGGACAACACAGAGCGCGTTGGTTCCGTTGATTTGGCCCTGGAGTTCGTGCAGCATCTCGCCGGTCTCGGGTTCCCAGAGCCGCACCGTACCGTCGTCACCGGCGGTGGCGACGACACGTCGACCCTCCGTGGGGACCACGCACACGGCCCTGACCCAGTCCGTGTGGCCTTCGAATGTAAGCAGGACGCCACCCGTCTCCACATCCCAGAGCCGGACCATGTGGTCGGCTCCCGCGGTGGCGAGGAGCGTGTCCTCCCTCGCCGAGATCGCGCAAAGGGCCAACACCGCGCCGCTGTTGCCTTCGAGGGCACTGGAGGATCCGTCGATCTCCGGGTCCCAGAGACGGACCGTGTTGTCGGCTCCGGCGGTCGCGAGGAGCTGGTGGCCGTCCATCCACACCGCGCAGGCCGTGTTGACCCAGTCGGTGTGACCTTCGAGCGTCCGCACCAAGGCCCCGCTCTCCGGATCCCAGAGGCGAACGGTGTGGTCGTTACCGGCGCTGGCGAGCAACGTCCGACCAACCACCGACACCACACAAACCGTGTTGACCCAGTCGGTGTGACCTTCAAGGGTCCGCACCAAGGCCCCGCTCTCCGGATCCCAGAGGCGAACGGTGTGGTCGTTACCGGCGCTGGCGAGCAACGTCCGGCCAACCACCGACACCACACAGACAGCTCGGACCCAGCCGGTGTGACCTTCAAGGGTCCGCAGGGTGCCACCCGTCTGGCAGTCCCAGAGGCGGACCGTGTTGTCGTTGCCGTTGGTGGCAAGGAGCATCCGACCATCCACCGGCACCACGGACACGGTACCGACGAGGTCGGTACCGCCTTCAAAGGTGCGCAGCAGGGCGCCCGTCTCCGGGTCCCAGAGACGTACGGTCCTATCGGCGCCATCGGTGGCTAGCAGCGCACGGTCGCCGTCCGGCACCGAACAAGCGGCCCGCACCGCGCCCGTATGCCCTTCGAGGACGCGCAGTGCCGAGCCCGTCTCGGGGTCCCAGAGACGCACCGTCCCATCGGACCCGGCCGTGGCAAGCAGTACGCGACCGCCCGTCGCCACCACACACAATGTCAGCACCGCAGCGGTGTGGCCCGTGAGGATCCGGAGTGCACCACCTGTCGCCGGATCCCAGAGGCGAACGGTGTTGTCGTTGCCGGCGGTGGCGAGCAGCACGGTGTCGCCCACCGGGATCGCACAGATCGTGTTCACAGTGTCGGTGTGGCCTTCGAGGACGATCTCCTCTGCATGGGGTGTGCCGACGGCCCATGCCGCCCGGTACGGCGCCTCCAGCCCGCTCTGACGGTAGGTGGAGCCCAGATGCTCACGCGTCTCGGTGACGCTGAACAACGCGACCCGGTCCGCCGGTGCCGCGTCGAGGGCGTGCGGGGTTCTGCGCAACAGACGACCGCGGGCTTGTGCCAAGGCCGAGGACGACGCCTTGGCGGCCGGGATGAGCCGGCGCAGATCGGCGTGGAGGGGATACAGGTCGTCAGCCAACAGGTCGTCGATCACGCCGCTGCGGACGGCGTGGCGAGGGAGTGCACGCAGCAGGTAGGCGGGGATGTTCTCCCATCCGCCTGCTCTGCCAAGGGACATGAACGCACGAGTGATGGCGTGTTCGTCGGTCGTATCCGCCCTGCTCGCGGCCCGCCCCCCGATGAGTGAGTCGTTGAGCGCCTGGTGAAACAGTCGAAACGACCCCGCCCGAGTGGTGTCGTCGCTCGATTCGATCAGGAAGTTGGCCGCCGAGGAGCGGGCGAATGCCGTCAGCGCCTCGCTGTCGGGTGCGTGACCGGTCACAGCCTGAACCGCAGTGCGCCACAAAGCGACCGTCAGTCCGGGGGACTCCGCATAGGCCAGCGCCGTGAGAACGTCGACGGCCGGGATTCCGTCCACACTCGACAACAGCACCAGGTACTCCCTCAGGGCGGCGTCGACCGTCGAGGTGAAGGACAGTTCCTCCGGAGCCGCCGGCGCCCGGTCGTGCATGCCATGGGTACGCGCCACCAACCCGGCGATCAGGAAGTTACCGCCTGCCATGACGGCGATCCGCTCGGCCACCGCGACAGCTGTGGAGACCTCGGTGTACGGGCTGTCCGCACGCTCGTCGCCGAGCAACTGCAGAGTCGCCAAGGTGTAGGCGACCAGATCCTCCGGCGCGAAGAACTCCTCACTGTCGAGGTCCACCGTCTCGACGGCGGTTCGAAAGGGTGCCAGGAGGTCACCGGCGTCATCCGTCCGCCGGCTTCCTACCACCACCCGCACGCCGAGGTCCGCACAGGTCTCCGCCATGGGGATCGCGACGCTTCGCATGATCACCCGGGCCTGCTCCGGCGTGCTCGCCTCGTCCAGGGCGTCGATGACGATCGCGAAGCTGCCGTGGGAACGCTCCTTGAGAGCGTCGCGCAGCACGGTGGGAAGGTCGTCGACGCGTTCGGGCAGGGCGGCGGAGGCCGCAGCCGCGATCTCCCCGGCGACGTCCAGCGCTGTCTTCCCCCTGGCGTGCACCGCACATGCCACCGAGCCCTCGGGCGCCCGCACCGCGTCGTCCTCGGGCGGCAGGGACGCAGCGATCCCCCTGTCAGCGGTGGTGACGATGCGTCCGAGCACGGCGGACTTGCCCACGCCCGGCGAACCGGTGACGAGCAACACCTGGCGGCGGTCACCGCGACGACCCGTGATCCAGGCGACGATCACGTCGAGCGCGGCTGCTCGACCACGGAAACGGAAACCCTGCTCGGCCTCCGTGCTCACACCTCGGGCGCGAGGGCGCCAGTGTCGCCCGGACTCCGGATCGTCTGCCAGGGTCCATCCCCAAGCGGACAGCGCGGCGTCACCTGCGGCCTCGGCGGACCAGTCCGTGAGGAGACTCAACTTCTCGTCCGGCAGGTATTGGTCGATCGCCCGCAGCGTCAAGGCACGAGCGTCTCCGCGGCTGCCTTGCGCCTGGCCAACGATCCCGACGACGGCCTGGTAGTCCGCCGACCAGAGCGCACCACCGCTGTACCCGGGCCCGACCGAATAGCGCGACTCGGTGTCCAGGCGGACCCACCCGTAGCCGAGCGCCTCACCGACCGTGCCCCCCGAGGAGTTTCCGAGCATGCCGTCCGGGAATCCGAAGGACCACCATTGCCCACCGACCAGGTCACCGCCCTTCGGAATGCGCAGCCGTGCGGCGAAGTCCTCTGGTACTGCTTGATCGAGGACCAGTACCGCCACGTCCTGTTCGTCCTGAACGTTCGGAGGAGGCGCCGACACCTGACGCACTTTCACCCGGCGGTACATCAGCTCATCCGCCTTGGGAAACGCCACCCACAGGTCGTCAAGCGGCTGACCACCGGAGAAGACCACATGAGCGCAGGTGAGTACCCGATCGGCATCGATCAAAAAGCCGGATCCGATCGGGCTCCGATCATGTTCGGCCCTGTGAACGGCCGCCACCCAACCGTCCATCTCCGGGCGAAGAGCCTCCAGAAACGCCGCGGTCATTCCGAGTTTCCGCCCTCGCCTCCGTCCCGGTCCACGGAAGGTCGCCATTTGAGGGTTACCCCGAAGTTGGCCTCCGTGGCCGCCTTGGCGACCAACCAGTTGGCCGATCCGGTGACCTTGACGCCGAAGGACACTTCGACCTCGGCGGGACTGAGCTTCACGACCTGATCCAGGACAGCTCCTGCGGCTTCGACAACCGGTCGGACCGCCTCCTCGATCCGACCTAGGACCCGCTCGGCACCGACCGGGCGCCATCCGTCCACCGGTTCGATCTCGAACTGGACCACTGTGCCCGAGTCAAGCTCGTACGACACCGACTGAGATTCCACGAGCCCCTCTTCGCTAGCGCTGCGTGGCAGAGAGGTTACCGGTAGCCCCTGAGATCGGAAGACCCGGGGGCGTGTCACACAAGCGCACGGAACGCGATCGGAGCCACTTCCGACGACGCTACCCCGCTCCGGCTCACAGGTCGTATCGTCGTGGCGAAGCACACGCTCGATAGGCAGGAGCCCGGTCAGTGACAGCGAAGAGGACGGGCCAGACGACGCGGACGGCTGCTGCGCCGGACCGCGCCTGGTGTCCTGGCCCGGGCCTCGACCGGGCCCGGCGTTCGCGCGAGCAGGACCGTGCCGCCGGGGGCGCCGAGCATCGACTGGTGGACGCCGGCGAAGGGCGGCTCCGGTCGGCGCGCGTGGTTCTGAAGGCTTCCACCCGCACCGGACTAGTGACCGCCGTCCTCCGTTGGTCCGTCGACGGCCAGGAGACAAGCCGTTCACTCGGGGTGGTCGGCCACCCCACCCGAGCCCAAAACCTGCGCGAAGGCTGGCGACTGGCCGATGAAGCGGGGATGCTCTCCAAAGCGTCGGTCCCGGAGGACTCGTGGGCATCGTCTCCCGCAACACGGAAGTCGATGCGCGCGAACAAGGGAAAGAACACGAAACCCGAGATGCGGCTTCGCTCGCTCTTGCATCGCGAGGGACTCCGCTACAAGGTTTCGGCTCGGCCGGTCTCCACCATCCGTCGTACGGCTGACGTGGTGTTCCCGAAGGTCAAGGTGGCGGTCTTCGTGGACGGATGTTACTGGCATGGTTGTCCGGACCATCGGAGCGTACCCGTGACGAACCGGGAGTTCTGGGTCACGAAGCTCGAAGGGAACATGGTCCGTGACAAGGAAACGGTCCGCCTGCTAGAGGAGGCCGGCTGGAAGGTGCTCCGGATCTGGGAGCATGTGCCGCCCGAGGAAGCCGCCCGTCTGGTGATCGACCAGGTCACCGCGGCCAAGCGGAACAGCGCGGCCTCGGAGTGACTCTGTAGACAAATTGGAGATCTCGCCGAACTGCTCAGGGCCGACTCTCTCGACCACTGTTCCAGTACGCGTGGCGTCAGACATGTACATCAGCCTCCGTTTTGCTCCGCATCCACTCATGGGCGCTCACGGCAGCTTGCCCCAGCCTCGAAATCCGGGCCACGAGGAGCAACCGTCGCCTGACGGGTCTTCAGTGCCCCTTCCGCGAAGCTCGGCACGGGCCGTCTGCGTTGGAGTCGGAGCAGCGGCCACCCTGTGCCCCAAGGTGAGCTCATCGAGGACGCCGCACGCGCCCTGGCCAGCCGGGGCGCCCCCGCCGCCACCGCCGAACTCCACCTCGCCCGAGGCCTGCTGGCCACGCCCGCCCAACCCCCGCGCGCCGCCGGCCACTTCGCCGCCGCCCAACACCTGTGGCAGGACATCGACCACCCGTACTAAACCGCCCAAGCCGCCGAACACCACGCCCGCGCCCCCGCCCGCGCCGAAACCGACCCCGCCGAAGCCGCCCAACCACTCGCGGAAGCCACGGCTACCTTTACCTCGCTCGACACCACCGCCGACTTCGCGCGCACTGGCCGGCTCTCCCGCAGCCTCGGGCTCACCAAAACCCGAACCCGCCCGGAAGATTTCAAGTCCAGTGAGACGGTCGTGATGCTATGAGGTTTGTGGTGTGGGTTCCCTGCGCTTGCTGGGGTCGTTGATCCATGCTGTCTGCGGTATCTCGGGCGGCCGGGGACGGCGTCCGAAGCGTTCGGGATGCCGGGCGTATGCCTCGGCGAGGGTGACGGCCCGCTGGTCGCGGACCTGTTCGGCGGTGCCGAAGTGGACGCTGGCGGGCGTGTGCAGGCCGATGCCCGAGTGCCGGTGCTCGTGGTTGTAGTACGAGATGAAGGCGTCGAACCATTCACGTGCATGGGCCAGGGAATCGAAGCGCGGCGGGAAGTCGGCCATGTACTTGACGGTCTTGAACTGGGCCTCGCTGTAAGGGTTGTCGTTGGAGACCTTGGGGCGCGAGTGGCTCCTGGTGACGCCGAGGTCGGTCAGCAGCTGGGAGACCTTCTTGGAGGTCATGGAAGTGCCGCGGTCGGCGTGCACGGTCTCGGGGACGATGCCGTTGCGCTCGATGGCCTCGCGGATCAACTCCTCGGCCCGTTCGGCCGATTCGACCGGCTCGACGGTATGGCCGACGATGTAGCGGCTGAAGATGTCGATGATGACGTAGGCGTGATACCAGATGCCCTTGCGGGGGCCGGCGGCCTTGGTGATGTCCCACGACCACACCTGCGAGGACGCGGTGGCGACCAGTTCGGGAACCGTCCTGGCCGGGTGGGTGGCCTGCCTGCGCCGCTCGCCCGACTGCCCGCGCTCGCGCAGGATCCGGTACATCGTGGAGACCGAGCAGTGGTAGCGCCCGGTGTCCAGCTCGCGGGCCCAGATCTGCGCGGGCGGCAGCTCGGCGTACTCGGGGCTGTTCATCAAGGCCAGTACCGCATGCCGTTCTTCGGCCGTCAGGGCGGAGGGCTGGACCTGCGGAGATCGGGGCCGGCGCGCGGGCGGCGGTTTCAGTCTTCGGTAGTGGGTGGCCCGGGAGCGGCCGGTCAGCCGGCATGCGGCCGTGGTGCCCAACTCGTGTTCGACGGCGGTGAACGCCTCGTCCACGACGGGGTCGGCGGCGTGTGTCAGTCCGCGCTCTCGGAGATCATTTCCAAGAGCGCCGACGCTTTTCCCAGGACCTCCAGCGCGGCCTTGTTCCGGGCGAGTTCCTTCTCCAGCCGTTCCACCTGCCGGCGCAGCTTCTCGTTCTCGGCCTCGGCGGCGGACTTCTTCGGGCGGGCCGGGCTCGTGCGGTGGTCGACCAGCCTCTCCAGGGCCCCGGCGTCGCGCGCGGCCCGCCACTCGGTGACGTGCGAGTGGTACAGGCGCTCGCGGCGCAGGACCGCACCCTTCTCGCCCTCGGGCGCGGCGTCGTACTCGGCGACGATCCGCAGCTTGTACTCGGGGCTGAACGTGCGGCGCTTCGGCCGGGGAGCCGGGTCAGTGGCGGACGGATTACTGCTGGTCATCAGGGGTGAAACTCCTACTCGGGCCCTCTCAGGCTAACCCGACAAAGCGGGATGTCTCACCCAAGGCTGACAGAGAGGGGCCGGACACCGCAGCTACGGAGCCCCCCGAGCGCCAGGTCGCCGAACCGCTCGCCAAGAACGCCACCAACCAGCAGATCACCGACACCCTCCTCCTGTCCCCGAGGACAGTGGAGCAGCACGTCGCCAACGCCCTGCGCAGGCTCAACACCACCGCAAAAACGTCGCAACAAAGCTCGCCGAAGACGCCCCGAACCAGGGACCACCGACTGACGACAGGTCAGCCCACGATCCCGGCGTCGCCCGGACCAGTGACGCTCACTCAAGCACGCTCCGGGCCACGGCGACTGGCACCCACCCGAGCACATCGCGACCACAACAACAAAAAGGCCGCTCCCGCCTTTAGGCGAAAACGGCCTCCGACCTGCGAAAACGCTGGTCGGGACGACAGGATTTGAACCTGCGACCCCTTGACCCCCAGTCAAGGGGTTCACTTATTGTCGACAGTCGGAGCATCACCGCTTCAGCGTTTTTGTTGTCCAACTAGCTTGAGGTGAACATGAGTTGGTATTCCGACTCAGGCGCACCCATCGAACGAGCTGACCGTTTGCCAGTTGTTACTTTGTACACGATTGCCCGATTCGGCCTGTGGGCGCCGAGTTGTGCCCTCGGGGCCTGGTCCCAAAGTGGTCCCACGGCAGCAGACCCCGCTCCAACTACTGCCGGTGACGAGGATCTGTCGGACCTTCAGGAACCACCATTGCGAGGCGCAGATGGTTGCGGAGACGGCGGTGCAGGTGGGCGCAGGTCCGGCGCTGCGGCTGTGGGCGGATCATGGTCGCTTACCCATCGGCTACGGATCGTCACCTTCCAAGCGGTATGTCGTCTGGAGCGTGTCCTGCCCGCCCTGCCCCGCCGTGCCTCGCGCCTCTGACCTCACGCTCTGCCGACACACCCAGCCGCCCGACGAACCTTGGCTCCAGGAGGTCAACCACTCTTCGAAGGAGGAAGCCCATGGGACAGCGAGCGCAGCGTGGTCGGGGCTACCGGCGGTGCGGCTGCATGGACGGGCACGGAAAGCAGCTCGGTCCGTGGTGCCTGAGGTTGGTGGCAGAGGCAAGCCACGGGAAGTGGACGTACTGCGTCGACCTCGCCCCAGAGGAAGGCCGGCGCCGCACCCGCCGGCGGGGCGGCTTCGCCACCCGCGCGGAGGCGGCCAGGGAGATGAAGGCGGTGCTCGACGGCGAGCTGCGCGGGGTCTACGAGGACCATCGCGTCACGGTGGCGAGCTTCCTGCGGCAGTGGCTGGCGGCGCGGAAGGGGGAGCTCGCTCCGAACACCTACGCCGGCTACGAGGCGTGCGTGGAGCGGGACCTGATCCCCGCCTTCGGCCACTTCCGGCTGCCCGACCTGCGCCCCAAGCACATCGAGCGCTGGATCGCCACCCAACGAAAGGCCGAGCGCGGCAAGGTCACCGTCTACCGGATCGTCTCCACCCTGCGCAACGCCCTCAACCACGCGGTGCGCTCCTGGGGGCTGCGCTACAACCCCGCCAAGCACTCCGTCCCGCCCAGGCCCCGCGCGGAAGAGCGCACCTGCTGGACCCCCGACGAGGCCGCAGCGTTCCTGCGCCACAGCGCCGAGCACTACGCGGACCAGCTGGCCGACCTGTTCGAGGTCATGCTCGGCACCGGCATGCGTCGCGGTGAGGTCCTGGCCCTCCACTGGTCCAACGTCCACCTCATGGACCGCAAACTCTTCGTCCGCTGGACCCTCGCCGCCATCGACAACGGCAAGATCCACCTCCGCGAGCCGAAGACCGAGGCCGGCTGCGCCTGGATCAGTCTCTCCCCCAGAGTCATGACCGCCCTCCACCGCCAGGCCGCCCTCCAGATGTCCGCCGACCCGGAGGGCCGGCTGGAGGGCCTGGTCTTCGCCCACCCGGACGGATCGCCCCTGCGACCGCAGTGGGTCCTCGACCAGCTCCGCAAGCGCACCACCGAACTCGACCTACCGAAGATCGGCCTGCACGACCTGTGCCACACCGCCGCCAGCATCATGATCGCCGAGGGCATCCCCATCGCGATCGTGTCCAAGACTCTGCGCCATGCCATCCTGGCGACCACGATCAACCTCTACGGCCACCTCTTCAAGGACTCCGCCGACCATGCCGTCAACGCCCTCGCCCGAGCACTCGACCAAGCACAGCGAGACCGGCTCCGAGCCGTCCCCCGTGGCGACGACGACCTGCCGCTCGCCGCATAGCCGCCCGGCACGGTCGCCCCGAGCTACCGTGCCGGGCCGAATGTGCGCCGCCGGCCTTCCTCGCCGGTTGTCGCGGACGGTGGGCGGAGGCACACAAGGTGCCTCCGCCCACCGTCCGGCGCGGGCTCGGCCGTTCAGCGGCGGAAGCCGCGGTGGGGGTCGCGGGCCGTGATGTTCCCGAACGGTTCGAACCAGGCCTGCGCGCGCAGGTCCCCCACGCCGAGCTGCCGGTTGGCGTCGTCGTCGGGGTCCTCGATGCCGTCGAAGCGGGAGCTGTAGAGCATGAGGACATCGGTGTCCTGGAAGAACATGTCCGTGCAGGCGCCGAAGTCGTAGTCGTCGCGGTGCGTCGGCAGCGTGCTGTGCGTGCCGTGCTCGGTGCCGTCGGAGTCGTCCCCGAGTTCGTCGGCGCTTTCGCCGGCGTCGGCGATGGCGAGGTGCAGGGCGAGTTCCTCGGCGGTGCAGGTCGGCCGCGGCCAGTGGCCGCGTTCGAGGTCGTCGGCGAGGTCGTCGGCGGCGCGGGCGAAGCGGCGCCGCCACTGGAGGTCGGTGGCGAAGGTCAGCTTCGGCAGCCGCGAGAACACTCCCCAATCGCCCTCGTGCTTGTCCGGCACGAGGCGCCCGTCACCGAGGCCCTCCGCGTCGTCGTACGCCTCGTCGGCCAGCAGCGACAGCGCGGTGTGGAGGAGGTCGGCCGTGCGAGGAGTCAGCTGCCACAAGCAACTCTCTTCCTCGCACTCCGGGTCCTCGCAGTGCGGAGGCTCCACAGGGAAGAGCGCCGCGAAATCGGGAAGTTCCTCCCCGCGGCTGTGCTCAGGGGACTCCCCGGCCTTGGCCGCACGCGGGCCGGGGCCGAAGTCCGCCACGACCGGCTCCGCACTCCACTCGGCGACCTCGTCGCCCTTGTTCCGCCGCAGCAGAGAGATATGGCTGCGTTCGGTCAGGGCGTCCGCCCCGTCGACGTCGGCAGGCGGGTCCGCGAGCCACATGACCGCGCCGACCACGTCGTGCGGGTCGTCCTCGTCGAGCTGGTCGGCCGGCATCGGCTCCCACCCCTGCTCGCCCGCCGCGTCCAGCAGGGCCTGCCGGTCGTGGACGTGGAACTCGCGGAGCGTGGCGATCCGTACGACCTGGCCCGGCAGGTCACGCAGCCGCGCCTCACCTCGCGCGGGAGCGCCGGATTCCGGGGCCGCGTCGTTGTCGCCGCTGCCCTCACTATCGGCGCCGTCCTCCTGGTCGGGTTCCTCGTGCGCGGATCCTTCGGGCCAGGCGATGAGCGTTCCGGCGGCAGCCGGCCAGGTCCCGGCAAGCACGTGGGCCACGGCCTGCCGGAGCGAGGACCCAGGAGCGTCCGGCAACTGCCCGCACAGCCCGTCCACGGACTCCGTATGCCGGGCACCCGCCGCCCGGCTCAGGGTCCGGCGCAGCAATTCGGCCGCGCGGTAGGCGAGTTCGGGGTCGCGGCAGGTAAGGACGGCCTGGAGTGAATCCGGTCCGTCGTCGTGGGCGAGGAGTGCGAGGACGCGGCTCTTGCTGGGGGTGTGTTCGCAGAGGAAGTCGCGGGGTGAGGCGGTGAGTTGGTGCTCGGGCATGCGAGGAACTCCGGTGCGGTGGAGGGCGCGCCATGCCGATGGCGGCGCGGAAGATGGTGGAGTTCCGCTGGTGGGCGCGCTGCTGACGCGCCTCCGGACGGTGAGGAAGTCTGCTGACCGCAGCTGGTTCCGCCGATGCTGTCGGCGGCCCGGACCTGGTCCTGTCCGACACCGTACCCGAGTCGCCGAGGAGTTGTCCCCCGCGATGTCGCTGTGCTCTGACGGTCCAGCAGCCCGGTCGGCCGCGGTCTCGGGGATTCCCTGGCGTGTGGCCTCTCGCCGCTGTTGGAGGGCAGCGGAAGGATATCGGCACGGGTGTCAGTGGGAACGGCTAGCGTGCCAGCATGCCGTCGACTACCGCCGCAGTCCGTCTTGTTCCGCTCGGCCACACGTTCACTCCGGAGATTCCTCTCGGCCCTGTCGGGAACGTCCCCCTCACCTGCTACGCCACGGCGTCCGGCAAGGGCAAGCTTCACGGCGACGAACACTGCGGTTTGCTGCGGTCAGCCTCTTCCGTCCGGAGCGCCGAGATCCCGCTGGGTGAGGCTGTGGGACGGCTGTGCGGGACCTGCCGCTGGCCACTTCCCGCCGATAGCCCGCTCCTCAAACTCCTGGCGGCGGTCATCGACATCGGCACCCTCAAGATCTGGCTCGACCGCGAACCCGACTCTGAGGAGGAGAAGGCGGAGGAAGCGGACGCTGCCCTCGCCCTGGCCACTGGCGAATACCCCCCGGGCAGTACGGGTGAGCCGTCGGACGAGACGGACGGCGAACCCGGGGAGCCGGAAGAGGACTTCGACGACGAGGCCTGGGAGCGCTACTCACGCGCCTGGGAGACGCGGCGCCACCACCATGAGCACTGGCGACGCCTGCAAACCTACCTGCTCAGGAGCAACAAGGCCGTCCAGGCGTTCCCCGTTCTGCGGCCCTGGGCCGAACCGTTGCAGGTCCGGCTCGCCGAGGTCATCGACGAAGAGCGCCGGGCGTTCGCCGCCCTGGTGCAGCCGGTGCCGCTGGTGGAGGCCGCGGCGGTCAGGCTGCTCCCGGATCCGGAGTTCACACCGGGCCCGGAGTTCGCGGGTCTCGGAGCCGATGCGGCCAAGGTGGGGCGACGTGCCTGGCACGCCTGGGAGCGCCGGGCGTCCTGGTCGTGGCACCGTCTGGAGGACAACAGCTTCGCGGTGTCCTCCGTGGTGAACGACGCGTTCGGCCGCCGCCGCAAGGGTCGGCCGGAAGCCGAGGCCGCGTTCGAGCAACTCGTCGCGGACTGGATCTCCGAAGTCCGCCGGCAGGTCGCCCTGCGCAGCGAAGCCCCGCGGCAGCTCGTCGCTGTCAAGGTCCCCGCCGCCGAGAAGGAGCCCTACGAGGAACGGGCCCACGATCCGCTGACCGCGTGGGAGGCAGCCGTCATCGCCACCTACCAGGTTGCGGTCGACTGGCCGGCCGGCACGGCGGCACTCCTCGTCCCGCATCTGATCGGCGAGCACCTCATAGCAGGAGCCTCTACGGCCATGCCGGTCACCCGACTCGCGGTGCCGGACTCCGCACTTCCCGTTCACGCGCTGCTCCGAGCCTGGCAGCCGGAAGACGACGAGGAAGAGTGACCGGTGGGCCGGGCCCGGCAGATGGCATGGCTGCGCCCGGCAGGTTCGACAAAGGAGATCATCGGCGGAGAGCCTGCAGAGCCAGCGCGCGGGCGGCGGGTCCCGCGCCGTCCCGGCCCTGTCACCGCCTGGACGCCGCTCCGGGTCGTCGGCCGACGCGGCGGGCCGACCGGGGGGAAACAGAACGAGAGGCGCTCGACAACAGCCTGCGCGCCCACCCGCTGCCGTCGGGCCTGGCCGACGTGCCCAGCCGACCGCTATCACTCCCGGCGTACTCAGCTCCTCACAACCCCGCCGGATGGCAACGGCCGGCCTTCCGACCAGAGCCGCAGGGGCACGCGGCGTTCTTCGGGACCGAACGTCCTGGTCCCGTGGGCCTGGCCTTGGGAACCGTACAGCCAGTCGTCTGTGCACTGCCGTGCGCCCGCCAGCGAGTAAGCGCCGGAGGAAGGTGGTCACCTTGTTCAACAGCCATTGGGCCGCCGCTCGACCGGATTCATCGGGGAACGTCTCCGCTGCCCCACGCAGCCCGTCGTCGGTGAGGAACGCCGCCACGATGGTGGCGTACGAAGACCCGTGGAAGGTCTTCATCCCGCTCAGGCGGAAGACGTTGCGGGCGTATCCCGCCCCCGCCATGACGGCCGCGCCGGTGACCGTCGCGCCGGGGCCGTCCTCGCCTGGTGGCGTACTGGTGGTGTTGAAGCGGACCTACCGGCGGCTACTGGCGAGGTTGGCCCTGCGGGCGCTGGACGAGGCGTTCTCGGTGACGCCGGTCGAATTGGTGGGCACGGTCGTCCTCAACGGACACGTCGCCACGACCGACCCCGCTACGGGGCGGGCTGTTCGCCCATGCGTGGTGAGCATGGTGGTCGAGCGCGCGGACTTCGCCGAACTCGTCCTGGACGAGCCGAGGTTGGACCCGCAGCGCTGTCTGCGCAACCTCGGCGCAGTGGTCTCCCAGCACCCGCACGACCTGGAACCCGTACCGCCGATCGTCGACTTCGACCCGGCTCGGTTCAAGATCGCGGCGGACACTGCCGTCGTCGGCCCGCTCGACAGCCGCCCCGACCTGCTGCAGATGGACCCGTTCGCGTTCGAGCGCCTGGTGCGTGAGCTGTTCACCGCCATGGGCTACGAGACCTGGCGCACCCAGAACTCCCGCGACGACGGCCTCGACGCCGTCGCCGTCCGGCGCGACCCGGTGGGCGTCACCGTGATCGCGGTCCAGGCCAAGCGCACGAAGAACGTCGTCAGCCCCGAAGTCGTCGGGCGTGATCCAGGTCGTGTTCGTCATCGCTCGGTACCTCCTTGGTCGTTGACAGGAAAAGGACGCAACGGCGCCGGTCAGCTGGTGTCCATGCCGTTACCGGAACCGGCACCCGCACCGGCCCCGTTGCAGTCGCAGCTGCATCCCAGGAGCGCCGGGAAATCGACGGGAGAAATCTCGGGCGTGATCCACTGAGGGTTCTTCATTTCTTTCACCTCCTGCACCGGATCGAACCGAATGGTGCGCGAAGAACCACGGGCGAGTCATCCTCGGGAGTTGGATGGTTCTCGTGGGGGCGGGGGCTTCAGCGGGCTCCCCGTGCCGACGAGCAAACCACCCGGCCGCAGACCCTGTCCGCAGCCCGGAACTTCAAGACCATGCCAGGCATCTTCCTGCCAGCGCGCCTTCGAGCACCTGCGTCGGGAGCCGGCCGTCGCAGGACCGACGTAGCGGCGGCGGCCCCGCCGGCAACTGTCCGAACAGCGACATGCGGGAACAGGGACCCGTCAGGACTCGCCTCGCAGGGTCGCGGCTCCGTGGGAGCGTCGTGGCGGTGCGTGGCCGCCGCGTATCCGGTGGCCGGTGGCCCGATCACGGCGCACATCCTGCGTCTGCTCCGCTGCCACGGCCGCCCGGTCCACGGCTACGTCACCGCCGAGGTGCGCTCCGGCGCCTGGCGCGGCGGACCGTGCCGCACGACGGCGCCCGGTGACGGAGGGTGCGCCGGGCCGGGGCCTGCCGGCGGAGGCAAACGGGGGTCGGCGAACAGCCGATTGTCTGTCACAATCGCTTTCGTTGGCGCAGCCGTTCATATCCTGTGCGCCGGACGGACAGGAGTGGACCAATCATGGCCGATAGCGCAGTACCGGGAACTGGGCGTGGCGATTCCAAGCTGGGCTTTCCCCGGCCGGGCGATGTGCTGTACCGGTTGAGGTCGGCGCACGGGATGTCGTTGCGCCAGGTGGCCGCGGCGTCCGGGCTCTCGGTCTCGTTCCTGTCCACCCTCGAACGGGGTGACACGGACATCGCATTGGAGCGGTTGGCCCGCTTGGCGAACGTATTCGGTCACGACATCGGCTCCTTCCTGGGATTCTCCCGGCAGGAGGCCATGCCGTCGGTCTACCGGGCGGAGCAGCAGAAGACGCTGGAGCGGGCGCCGGGAGTCCGGTACCTGGTGCTGAACGTGCCGCAGGCTGGCTATCAGGTGGTTCAGGGCGAGTTCGAACCCGGCGCCAGCCTCGCGGAGGAAATCCAGCACGAGGGCACCGAAATGATCGTGGTGACCGCGGGATCCCTCACCGTCCGCTACAACGGCCGCGATTACGTGCTGCACGAGGGGGATTGCGGCAGCTGGTCCGCGGGGTACACGCATTCCTTCCGCAATGACGGGACGGAGCCGGCCCGGATGACCGCGTTTCTCTCTTCGCGGCTTTACTGACCGCAGGGCCGGTCGCGGCGGGTGGTTCGTCTCCGTGCCACAACCCCACCGCAAGCGGAAGAGGCCATTTCGCCTGCCCGGCCCCCGGTCCGTCACTACGCTCGGATCGTGACCAAAATACGGCCGATTCCGGTGCGGCGACTCTGGTGCGCCGTATTCCTCACCTATCTCGCCCTCGGTGCGACGCTGCAGGAACTCCCCGGTTATGTGGGCGCGAGGTTCCACGGCGGCCCGACGGCGGTGGGGGTGGCCGTCGGTGCCGCCTACGCGGGTACCGCACTCACCCGTCCGCCGGCCGGGTGGGCGGGCGACGCGGGGCTGGCCCAGCGCGTCTCGTTCGGCGGAGCCGCGCTCGCCGCGCTCGGCGCGGCCGGCCAGTGGTCGGCACCCGACCTGCCGGTGCTGGTGGCGTGCCGCTTCCTCATGGGGGTCGGCGGGGCGGCCGTGTTCTCCGGTTCACTGCCCTGGGTGCTCGGGGGTGCGGCGACGGGCCACCGGGGGCGGGTGACGGGCTGGTTCGGGCTCTCCATGTGGGCCGGCATGTCGTTGGGCCCGCTGCTCGCCGACGCGGTGGTCCCCGCCGGCGGGGCGGCTCCACTGCGGTACCTGACCGTCGCTCTTCCCGCGGGGGCGGCCGTGCTGATCGCGGTGGTGCGGCCGCAGCCCGCCGGCTCCCGGTCGCCGGACGCCGGCCGGCCGGGCGGCTGGCGCGAACTGGTGCCGCGCGGGGTGACGTTGCCGGGGCTGTGCCTCGGGCTATCCTCCTACGGGTACGGCATGCTCGTCTCGCTGCTCGTCCTCTACCTGTCCCGCGAGCACATCGGCGGCGAGGAAATGGGGCTGACGGTCTTCTCGCTCACCTTCCTCGTCACCCGGGCGGTCGGGAGCCCGCTGGTGGACCGGCTCGGCGGGGTCCGGGTGGCCCGGGTCGTCCTGGTGATCGAGGCGCTCGGGCTGCTGGCGCTGGGGAGTTCGCGCAGCGCCCTGCCGGCGCTCGCGAGCACGGCGGTGACGGGCGTGGGGCTCGGTCTGATCTACCCCTCGGTGAGTGCCATCACCCTGCAGCGCACCGGCTCCCGGCAGGCCGGGGTGTCGATGGGCGCGATGACCTCCTTCTGGGACCTGGGCGTGGTGGTCGCCGGGCCGGTGGGCGGTGCGACGGCCGGATGGCTCGGCTACGGCCCGGCCTTCGCCGTCGCGGCCGCCGTGAGCCTCGCGGCCGCGGGTCTGACCTGGGCGATGGCCGGCGGGCTGATGTCACGTCAATTCAGTACGGGTGGAGGCGAGATGTCGGTTGCCGGCGAGGGCTGGCGATCATCGCGATAGTAGGCTGTGGGCATGGAACAGCCAATGCAGCCGGAGAAGGTCCAGATCACGTTCGGGAAGTTCCAGAACGTCGATCTGCGCGTCGCTCGTGTCCTGTCCGCGCCCCTCGCCGAGGGAACCCGGTTCCCCTGCCGCGTCCTCACCCTCGACCTCGGCCACCTCGGCCGGCGCACCTCGGTGGGCCAGTACGCGCTGCTTGAGGAGGCCGAGCTGACCGGCCGGAACGTGGTGGCCTGCGTCAACCTGGGGGCGCGCCCGATGGGCGAGTTCACCTCGGAGGCCCTCGTGCTGGGCGCGCCGCACCCGTCGGGGCCGGCCGACCAGGCGCAGGCGACGCCGCTCTTCGTCGCGGCCGATGCCCGGCCCGGGGACTGCATCTACTGAGTCACCGTCAGGGCCGGCCGGCCGACGGGTGCGGCGGCGGTCGCCGCACCCGTCGGGCGGTCGCACGCCCAGCGCTCAGCCGGCGGTCGCACGCCCAGCGCTCAGCCGACCCGGTCCAGGCGCACCGTGCAGGCCACGCTCACCGCTGACAGGACGGCGATCACGCCCGCGAAACAGCCCGCCGCCGTGAGCAGGCTGCTGCGGGTCACCAGCACCGCGACCCCGATCACCGGCAGGGTGAGCCCGAGGTAGGCGGCGAAGAAGTAGCCGGAGGCCGCCTCGCCCGCCTGCTGCTTCGAGGCTGCCGCGACCACCATGGCGAGCCCCGATTTGAAGGCCGCGCCGGCGCCGGAGCCGCCGACGAGCGCCCCGGTGAGGAAGAGCGGCAGCGAGTGCGCCGCCAGGGCCAGCACGAGCAGGGCCACCCCGACCGGGATGGCGACCATGCCCAGCACGGAACCCGTCGACGGGCGCAGCCGGACCACCAGGAGCTGCACCGCGCCCGCGGCCCCGAACGCGCTGAACACCACGGCGCCGACCAGCAGATGACTGCTGTCGTGCAGGCCGTCGGTGAGGAAGTCCCCGGTCAGCGCCGCCAGCAGGCCGAGCAGGGCGAAGGCGGCGAAGACGGCGACCGCGGCGGCCGTGAAGGGCCGGCGCGTCGAGGCCGGCACCCGCAGCCGCTGCGGCCTGATCCGCAGTCGGCGGTCGGCGACGGGCTCGGGCAGCCGGACCAGTAGCAGGCCGGGCAGTTGCAGGGTGATCAGGGCGAGGTAGGGGACGGCCGTGGGGTGCGGGAGGTACTGGACCAGGAAGCCGGAGAGCAGCGGCCCGACGCCCAGCCCCGCCATGTTGGTGACGGAGGCGATCAGCGCGGCCCGGGTCCGGTCGGGGTGCAGTTCGGCGAAGTAGGCGGTGGCGGCACCGGTGCAGAGGCCGACCGACACCCCGGAGAGCAGCCGCCCTGCCAGCAGGCCCGGCAGGACCGGGAAGAGGGCGAAGACGGTGCTGCTGGCGACCGAGACCGCGCAGGCCGTGCCCAGGGTGATCCGGCGCCCGGCGTAGTCCGACACCCCGCCGAAGAGCAGCAGGGCGAGGAGGATCCCGGCGGCGTAGGCGGCGAAGACGACGGAGATCGCGGGTGGCGCCAGGTGCAGGCGGTGCGCGTAGATCGCGTAGATCGGGGTGGGCGCCGTGCCGCCGAGCATGACGGCGAACAGCACGTAGGTGACGACGGTCAGCGCCCCCCGCGCCGGCCGCGCGGGGGACGCGGCAGCGGCGGGAGCCGAGGTCATGGCCGAGCGCACTGGCGCTCCTCACTGGTCGGCACGGTCAGGGCGGCTCGGCGGATCTTCCCGGACGGGGTCCGGGGCAGCCGGTCGACGAACTCGACGGAGCGCACGGCCAGTTCGCCGCTGACGCGGGCCGCCACGTGGGCGAGCAGCTCCTGCGCGCCGGTGTCGCACCCCGGCCGGACCTCCACCACGCCGTGCGGCACCTGCCCGAGTCGCGGGTGCGGCACGGGCACGACGGCGGCGTCCCGGACCGCGGGGTGCGTGCGAAGCACGGCCTCCAACTCGTAAGGGGAGACCAGGTGGCCGCCGGTCTTGAAGACGTCGTCGGCCCGGCCGAGGACCCGCAGGTAGCCGTCCGCGTCGGCCTCGCCGATGTCGCCGGTGCGGTAGCGGCGGGAGCCTCCCGCGGTCCGGACCAGCACCTCGCGGCCGTCGTAACCGGCCAGCATCCCGGCCGGGTCACCGGCCAGGTCGACCTCGATGTGGCCGTCGGTGACCCGCAGGTCCCAGCCCGGCAGCGGCTTGCCCAACCAGCCGGGCCTGTGGACCATGCCGGGCGTGGTGCCCGCGAGGGCGGTGGTCTCGGTCTGGCCGTAGCCCTCACGGACCGTCACCCCCCAGGCGGCCTCGACGGCGGCCGCGACCGGCGCGGGCAGCGGCTCACCGGCGGTGGTGGCCTCGCGCAGCTTCGGCGCGGCCGTCCCCAAGTGGCCCACCAGGGCGGCCCACACGGACGGCGGGGCGCACAGCGTGCTGATGTTCCGCCGCTCCAGGACGCCGCCGAGCGCCTCGGGCGCGGCCTGCGCGTCGGACAGCGCGACCACCGTCGCCTCGGCGGTGAAGGGGACGAACAGGCTGGACCAGGAGTGCTTGGCCCACCCGGGCGCGGAGACGTTGACGTGCCGGTCGCCGGGGAGCAGGCCGTTGAAGTACAGCGACGACAGGTGGCCGATCGGGTACGACGCGTGCGTGTGGACGACGAGCTTGGGCGCCGAGGTGGTGCCCGAGGTGAAGTAGGCCATCGCGGGATCGGTGCTCCGGGTCGCCGCGGTGGGCAGGTAGCGCCGGTCGGCGGTGCGGGAGTCGGCGTACGCCGCCCAGCCGGGCACCGGCGCACCGACCACGACCCGGGTCGCGAGCGGGAGCCCGGCGAAGAGCGGCGTCAGCTCGCTGCGGCAGACCACGTGCCGCACCCTTCCCCGCGCCACGCGGTCGGCCGCCTCGCTCGCGGTCAGCGAGGTGTAGACCGGGATGACCACCGCGCCGGTCTTCAGACCGGCGAGGAGCGTCGTCCACAGCTCGGTCTGCTGGCCGAGGCAGACCAGCACCCGTTCGCCCCGGGCCACGCCCGAGGCGGTGAGCCAGTTGGCCACCTGGTCGGACTCCTCGGCGAGACGGCGGTACGAGACGGCGTCGACGCCGCCGTCCGGGGTGCTCACCTCCAGCGCGGTCCGGTCGTTCGCCTCGGCGACGACGTCGAACCATTCGAGCGCCCAGTTGAACTCGGCCGGACGCGGCCAGGCGAAGGCCGCGCGGGCCGCGGCCAGGTCGGTGCGCAGGTCCAGCAGCACCTGCCGCTGCACGGCGAAGGCGGCGTGCGCGGCGGTGCGGCGCAGCCGGTGGTGTGCGCCGTTTCCGGCGGTCATCGTGCTCCTTGCAGAAGAAGGAGGGCGCCGGCGACCCGGGGACGGGAAGCACCGGCGTCCGGGGCGGTGGCTGCCGGCCCGGTGAGGGCGTCGGCGGCGATGGCGTCGGCGTCCTTGGTGAACTCGGTCCACGGCCCGGGGCGGGTGGAGCCGACCTGCATGAACCAGCGCTGGCCCTCGGTGGGGATGCCCAGCACGTACAGGCCGGTGTCCGGCGTCCCGTCCGCCCCCACCGGGTGGTGGGTGGCGGCCGTGACCCGGATGCCCCCGGTGCGCAGGGGCCGCCGGCCGTGGGTGTTGGCCCACTCCGTCACCACCCCGCCGCTCGCCAGCTGCCGGCTGAGCGGTGCGCGGTCCCTGGCCAGGTCGGCTTCGGGCACCCGGGCGTCGATCAGCAGGTCACAGTGGCGCAGCGACTCCGACACCTGGTCCGAGGCGATGGTGAAGGAGCCGGTCGCCGGGTCGGTGTCGAACCGCGCGGCGGGTCCGACGACGTCCAGGACGCCCGCCTCGATGAGCGCCCGCGTCTGCCGCAGGCGCACGATCGGCGGGCCCGCGGCGAGGAACGAGCTCATCGGCACGAACCGGGTGAGGAACTCCTCGTGCGAGGCCGCGGTCAGTCCACCGTGGTCCACCGCCCGCCGGATGGTGCCCCGGACATCCCGCAGCACGTCCAGCGCGGCCTTCAACGGGCCTGAGTGGTTGCCGAGTTCGGCCTGGGCCACGTCGTCCTCCAGCAGCTTCACCAGCGCCGGGGTGAACTCCTCGGGACCGGCGAAGCGCCGGCCCGCGAAGGGGCGGGCCAGCGCGGCGACGTCCAGCGCGGGCGGGTGCGCGCCCAGCCGCTGCGCCTCGGCGCGGGCGAGCTCCGCCGCCGGTGCGCCCGTGCGCTCGACCTGCCGGACGACCCGGTCGGTGAAGGCGCGTTCCGCCGCGGTGCCGCAGAGCAGGCGGACCGCGGTGGCGTGGTAGACCAGCTGCATCTCGGCGTCCAGCCAGGGCCAGACCTCGGACCTGAAGTCCAGCGGGCCCGACTCGCGCAGCGCGGCGATCCGGGGCGCGGTGAACAGGCGTGCGGTGTAACGCCATTGGGGGCTCTTCTGATTGCGGCCCCGGGCCGGCATCGGCACACCCGACCGCGATCCGGCGATCAGCCGGGGCTCCCGCCCCGACGGCAGGTACGTCAGGCTGCCCCGCCCGTCCTCCTCGAAGCGGCCGCCCCGACCGGTGGTCAGCGCCGCCGCGACGTCGTAGAAGGAGAGGCCCATGCCCAGCACGGCGACGCTGCGGTCGGGAGCGATCCCGGCCAGCGGCATGTCGGCCGCGCTGTCGCCCCGCACGTAGCGGGTCCACGGCCGGCCGGTCGCGAAGGCGTCGAGGGCGGCCTGGTGCCCGGACAGCTCCGGCACGGGGTGGCCGGTGCTGAGCACCACCCGGTCGGCGGTCAGCCGCCGGCCGTCGTCGAACACCAACTCGTAGCAGTCGCCGAGCCGTTCGATGGACACCACCTCACCGACGACGCGCTGCAGCTGCGCGGCCGGGGGCAGCGAGGACTCGATCGCGTCCAGGAAGGACTGGAGGTACCGGCCGTAGAGCGCGCGGGAGGCGTAGCCGCCCGGGCCGGGGTAGTCGGGCTCCTCCTCGGCCCACCACTCGGCCAGGGTCGGGCCGGCGCCCGCCCGGGCCCGGCCGCCCTGCGCGGGGCCGGAGTACATCGTCACCTCGCCGCAGGCGGTGTTCATCAGGAAGCACTCGTCCTGCGTGGTGCGCCACACCCGCCCGGAACCCACCTGGACCTTGTCGACGAGGCTGATCGACACCTCCTGCCGGGGCGGGTGCTGGGCGAGCCGGGCGGCCAGCCGTTCGGCCACCGCGAGCCCGCGGGGACCGGAGCCGACGATGGCGATCCGGTACGGCCGGGGAGCGTCCGGCCCGGGGGAACGGAGCAGGGCCCCGAGGGCGGCGTTGTCGTACCGGTCGGCGGTGCGGTTCAGCAGGTTCAGCAACTCGGCGGAGGTCACCGGTGCCGCCTGCGCGGCGGACCGGCCGAGCGGCAGCGCTCCGGTGCGGCCCCAGACCAGCCGCCCGTCCTCCCGGATCGTGCCCTGGGCGGCGCCGGCGTTGTCGCGGTGGAGGCAGAACGGGACGTCGAGCAGGCCGGCGGCGAACGCCCTGCGCAGGGCGGTGCCGACGTCCGGGGAGAGCTCCAGCACCGCCTCGATCAGCGACCGCGCCTCCCCGTGGACCGCGGTGTGGTCGACCTGGTGGGCCCAGGGCAGGCGGCACCGCTCGCCGTGCGCCGCCGCCGCGGCGCCGGCCGCCCGCTCCAGGGCCGCGACGTTCTCCGCCACGGTGGGGATGCGGTGGGCCTCGGCGGCGGTCTTGACGATCAGCCGGTGGGCGCCGCCGCGCACCGCGATCCGCGCCGAGTCCTCCAGCAGCAGGCGTGCGCCGCCCTCGGTGCGCGGGTGGACGCCCATGTAGGTGTAGAGCACCAGGTGCCGGTCCACGGCCGGCGGCAGGTGGTCAGCGGCCAGGTCGCGCAGGGCCGCCAGGGCCTCGATGTCCTGGACGGCGTTGGTCTGCTGGGCGTACGACAGCGAGATCGAGGTGAGCCCGTTCTGCACGAAGAACATGGCTTCGAGCAGGCTCAGGGCGATCAGCAGCGAGGGCGGGCAGAGCTGGCCGAGCATGCAGCCGCCGAAGGTCTCCAGATGGGCCCGGGCGCCCAGCGCCGCCGCGCCGGCCACCAGTTCCCGGGACGCGTCCGCCCAGGCCGGGACCGACTCGGTGAGGGGAAGCCGCGAGTACGGCAGGCAGTAGGAGACGGGGCCGCCCTCGGAGGCGGCCAGTCCGGCGCCGATCATCGCGCGGAAGACGTGGCCGGGCCTGGCCGAGCCGTGCCGCACCTGCACCGGGACGGAGCCGGCGGCGGCGGCCACCCGAGCGGTGAGCGGGGCGGGCAGGTTGACGATGGGGAAGCCGTTGAGGGGCTCGCCCGCGCTGAGGGCCGCCTGCGCACCCGCGATGTCCTCGACCCGGGTGTAGGAGTCGATGGTCATGGTGGCGAGGGTGCGGGCCCGGGCGGCGGCGACGGCCCCCAGTCCGGCGGCCATGGCCTCGGGGTGGGACATGCCCATCCGCGGCTGCACGACGAGCTCCCCGGCGCGGGCCGCCCGCATCACGTAGTCGTGCAGGTCGGGGTGGCCGGCCGGGGCCGCCGGCCGGTGGGTCCGGGTGCCGGGGCGGTTCATGCGGCCACCCCGGCGGGGGCCGCCCGGTCCAGCGCGAGGCGGAGCGCGCGGGCGGGCTCGGCGACCTCGCCGAGCACCGCGTCGAAACCGGCGGCGCTCAACTCCGCCGCCAGTTCGGCGTTCCCGGTGCCGTGGATGCCGAGCTTGCCGCCGATGACCGCCAGGACCCCGGCGACCCCGGGGTCCCGGTCCGCGCGCAGCGCGCGGACCAGGCGTGCGCCGTCCAGGTGCCCGTGCCCGTTCACGGAGGAGATCACCACCGCGAACGGCCTGATCTCGCGGACCGCTTCGATGACCTCGGAATCGGGCACGCACGGCCCGAGGTTGGTCACCTGGTACCCGCTCTCCTCAAGCAGCAGCTGGAGGAAGACGAGGTTCCAGGTGTGCGAGTCCGACGACACGGTCGACAGGACGATGCGTCTCCTGGGTGTCGCTAAGCCGGCCAAGGCAGTGCTCCGTTTCGTCATCAGGACTGCTGGGGTGGTGGGATGAGGCGCAGGGCGGCGGTCAGCGCCAGGAGGCAGCCGGCGACTCCGACGGCCATGGCCGCGGTCGTCCCGGTCGCCAGGTGGCCCGAGACGATGGCACCGAGGAGGGCGACACCGACGACACCGCCGGTCTGCCGGGCGGTGTTGAGGGCGCTGGAGCCCATGTGCCGGTGCTCGTCAGGGGCGAAGGACATGACCGCGAGCGTCTGCGCCGGGGCCGACAGGCCCATGCCGAGGGAGAACAGCACGAACCCGATGGCGACCAGCCAGTAGGGGGCGCTGGCCGGGGAGATGCCGAGGACCGCCAGGCCCAGGCCGGAGGTGCTCATGCCGTAGGCCAGGCAGCGCCGGGCCCCGAAGGCGTTCATGGCGCGTGCGCTGACCAGCGTCGAGGCCGCGGTGGCGGCGAGCGTCAGCGGCAGGAAGGCCACGCCGGTCCGGAACGCGGAGTAGTGCCGCAGGTCCTGGAAGTCGAAGGTGAAGACGATCAGCATCCCGTAGAGCGTGAGGTTGTAGACCGCGCCGCAGAACAGCCCGGCCTGCACCGGCCGGGCCGCCAGGATGGACGGCGGCAGCAGCACCTCGCGTCCGCGGCGCGCCCCCAGGTGCTGGGCGAGGACGAAGACGACGAGCACCACCGTGCCGCCGGCCAGCGGGCCGAACACGGTGGGCGAGGACCAGCTGTGCAGGCTCGACGTGACGCACCCCCACACCAAGCCGGTGAGGGCGGTGACGGCGAGGAGCTGGCTCCACAGGTCGAACGAGACCGACTGCCGCGGCGAGTCCTCGACGTGGTGGACGATCAGCCACGCCGCGACGGCGGCGATCGGCAGGTTGATCAGGAAGATGCTGCGCCAGCCGAGGCTCTCCACCAGCAGGCCGCCGAGGAGCGGCCCGGCGGCGAAGCCGACGCTGCCCATACTGACCCAGGCCGCCACCGCCTTGGTCCGGGCGACCGTCTCGGTGTAGGTGCGGGTGATCAGGGTGAGCGGGGCGGGGGCGATCAGGGCGGCGCCCAGCCCCTGGACCGCGCGGGCCGCGATGAGCAGGGTGGCGTCGGGCGCCGCGCTGCACAGGATCGAGCCCAGGCTGAAGACGGCGAGCCCGAGCAGGTAGCCGGACCGGGCGCCGATCCGGTCCCCGAGCCGCCCGGCGGAGAGCAGCAGCGAGGCCAGCACCAGGGCGTAGGCGTCGACGACCCACAGCCCGGTGGCCGCGTCGGCGTGGAGTTCGAGCCGGATCGTCGGCACCGCCACGTTGACGACGCTCGCCTCCGTGATGATCAGACCGGTGCCCAGGCACATCCCGGCGAGGCCGAGGCCGCGCCGCCGGGCGGGCCGGGGTGCCGCGGTGCCGGTCCCGCTCGGCGTGCCGGTGGGAAGCGTCGCCTTCATGCCCCCACCTCCACGGCGGCGAGCAGCTCCGTCGCGCCGGCGAGCAGGTCGCCCGCGATGGCGTCGGCGTCGGCGAGGTACTCGCCCCAGGGGCCGGGGCGGCTGCTGCCGACCTGGGTGAGCCAGCGGACGTGCTCGGTGGGGATCCCCAGCGCGTAGAGCGACGGCACCGGCCGCCCCGGCCCGTCGACGGGGTGGAACGGCGACGGGGTGACGGTCAGGCCGCCGGTCTCGAACCGCTCCGCCCCGTCGGCGTTGACGTGGTCGGTGACGACCGCCTCCCGCCGCAGCTGGCGGATGAGCGGGGAGGTGTCCCGGCGGATGTCCGGGGCAGGGATCCGCGCGTCGACCAGCGCGTCCATCGGCACGGGCGGCTCTGCGACCCGGGGCGAGCCAGCGGTGAACCGGCCCAGGCCCTCGTCCGCCGCGAACCGCGCTTCAGGGCCTATGAGTTGGAGGACCCCGGCGTCCATCAGCGCCAGCAGCTGGCGCGCCCGGGCGATCGGCGGTCCGGCGAACAGGTGGTGGCCGATCGGGGCGAACGAGCCGAGGAAGTCCTCCCGGTGGGAGCGGGGCGTCAGCCCGGAGAAGTCCACGGCGGCCCGGATCGATCCCCGCACGTCGCGCAGCGCCTCGATCGCCGCCTTGAGCGGGTTGCGGACGTTGCCCTGCTCCGCGTCGGCGATGTCGCGGCGGAGCAGCTCGGTGACCGCCCGCTGGTAGTCGGCCCGGTCCGGGAACTCCCGCCCGGTGAACGGCTTGGCCAGCCCGCGCAGGTCGAGCGGGGCCGGGTCGGCGCACCCGAACCCGGCCGCCTGCCGGGCCACCACGCGCTCGGGAGCGTCCCCGGTGCCAGCGGTCGGCGCGAGGGCGTGCACCGCCCGCACGGCCCGCTCCGTGAAGAGCCCGGCAGCCTGCGGCCCCGTACGCTCCCGGATCTCGGTGGCGTAGTAGACCAGGGTGAGTTCGGCCGACAGCCAGGGCAGCACCTGGCGCGCGAAGTCGAGCCGGCCGTGGGCCCGTAACCGCTCGACCCGCTCCCGGGTGAAGATCCTGGCCCGGTGGCTGTGGCCGGTGGGCCGCTCGTCCCGCGGCCGGGGCGGCAGCGTGGCACCGCTGCGCGAGCCCGCCACCAGCCGGGGCTCGCGGCCGCTCGGCAGGTAGCGTAGTGACGCACCGTCAGGGCCGGTGACGAAGCGGCCGCCGCGCCCCTCGGTCAGCAGGCTCACGACGTCGAAGAAGGTCAGCCCGAGGCCGATGACGCCCACGGTGCTGCCGGCGGCCAGGTCGTCGAGCGGCATGTCGGCCGCCGAGTCGCCGCGCACGTAGGCGAGGCCCCGGCCGGTCGCGGCGAAGGCCGCGAACTCCCGGTCGGCCGCGGTGGGTTCGAGCTCGGGGTGGCCGGTGCTGAGCACCACCCGGTCGGCTTCGAGGGTGCGGCCGCCGGCCAGCGACAGCAGCCACCCGGAGCCGGGGTCCGGGCGGTCCATCCGCAGCACGGTGTCGCGCACCCGGTGCAGGCGGGCGCCGGCCGGCAGGTCGTCCTCGATGGCGTCGAGGACGAACCGCAGGTAGCGCCCGAAGACCGCGCGGGGCGGGTAGCTCCCGGGCTGCGCCGAGGCGTTGCCGGGCTCCTGCACCGCCCACCACTCGAAGAGTGAGGGGCCGGCGCCGGGCCGGGCCGGGCCGTCGTCGCGCGGGCCGGAGAACATGGTGACGTCGGCGGCCATGGAGTTCATCAGCAACTGCTCGGGCTGGGCGGGCCGCCAGATCCGGCCGCAGCCGGGCTCCGCGCTGTCGATGGCGTACAGCTCGACGGCCCGCCCGGCCCGCCGGCCGGCGAGCCGGGCGGCGACGCGTTCGAGCACGGCCAGGCCCCGCGGGCCGGTGCCCACCACGGCCACCCGATACGGGGATTGATGGTCCGTCATGACCGGAGGGTCCGGTCGCCGCCGGCGGCGCGGGCGCGCTCGCGCACGGTCTGCGCGAGCCGCTCGGCGACCTGCGGCCACTCCTCGTCGATGACGGAGAAGACCACGGTGTTCCGCCAGGAGCCGTCCCGCCGCCGGGCGTGCTTGCGCAGCACCCCCTCGCGCTGGGCGCCGGTCCGCAAGACGGCGCGCTGCGAGCGCGAGTTGAGGTCGTCCACGTACAGCTGGACCCGCACCGCACCGAGCGTGTCGAAGGCGTGCCGGAACAGCAGCAGCTTCGCCTCGGCGTTGATCGGCCCGCCCTGGACGGCCTCCGAGAGCCAGGTGTAACCGATGGTCAGCTGGCGCCTGACCTCGTCCACCTGGTAGATCGAGGTGGTGCCCACCGCGGTGCCGGTGGCCCGGTCGATCTGCAGGAGCACGTTGCGGCCGGGGCTGCGCACCGCCGCCGCAACGTTCTCGGGGGACGGCGGCTCCGACTCCGGACCGTAGGGGAAGTACTCCAGGATCCCGAGGCCGTCGTGGGCCTTGGCGAGTGCCTGCCAGTCGTCTTCCGCGAGCGGGCGCAGCATGACGAACTCGCCTTGCAGGGTGGGGATCTCTTGCCAACGGCTCATGCCAGTGAACTCCTCGGTGCGATGTGGTGCGGGTGCTGCGGATGGTGCGGGTGCTGCGGGTGCTGCGGGTCGAGGGTCTCCGCCCTCAGGTCCGCGGCCACGACCTTCGCGTTGCGGGTGGCCTGGTAGAGCGAGGACGAGTAGAGCAGCGAGCCCCGGGTGGCGTAGCCGATCACGTAGATGCGGGAGCGGGTCCCGCCCTCACTGACCAGCCGTCCGGTGGCGCGCTGCGTCCGGATGCCACCATAGGCGTCCAACTGCGCTCCGGCGGTGGCGGCGAGGCCGAGTTCGAACTCGACCTGGCCGGCGCTGGTGGCCCGGCCGGTCGCGTCGACCAGGAGGTCGAAGCGTTCGGTGCCGTGCTCGCCGACGACGACCGGCCCGCTGTCGGCCGTCCCGAGGGTGCCGCGGATGATCCGGACGCGACCGCTCCGGTAGCCGTCGGTGATCAGCCGCGCGGTGCTGTGCGGCACCGGCGCGGTGATCGCCTGCAGGTGGCGGAAGTAGCGGTCGTGGAAGAGCTTGCGGTCGCCGTCGTCGAAGGCGTACCAGTACGCGGGCAGGTCGCGGTTGGCCAGGGAGATGCAGAGGTTCTGGATCGCACGGTGCTCGGCGGGGATCTCGGGGTAGCGGACGAAGCCCGTGATGCCCAGCCGCAACCGGTCCAGGTAGCTGCGGAGTTCGCCGTGGCCGATGCCGTGCGCCCGCAGCTCGTCGAAGAGTTGGGCGCGCAGGGCGGCCATGGTGAGCCGGCCGGCGGGCGAGACCTCGGGGGTGGTGAGCGGGAGGTCGACCGGGTAGTCGGCGCGGACGTCGGGCAGGAAGCCCGACCGGGAGAGCAGGGTGATGCGGGCGTCGAGGCCGGCCTCTAGCAGCGCGGTCACGGTGTCCATCGCGGTGAGGCCGAGACCGACGATGCCGATGTCCCGGGCGCCGCGCGCGCGTTCCACCAGGGTGGCGAGCGGGTACGGGGCGGCGATCCCGTCCCGGTCGGCGCCCGCGCGGTCCTGGCGCCCGTGGCCGGTGCAGGTGATGACGTGGTCGTACGACTCCCAGCCGTTGTCGGCGGTGTGGAGCTGGACCGCGTCGGGCGTCTCCCGCACGGTGTCCACGTAGGAGCGCACGAGGCGCAGCGGCGCGCCGTCGGCCGCCCAGGCCCGCGCGGCCTCCTCGAACCGCTCCGCCAGGTAACCGCCGAACAGCGCCCGGCTGTAGTACTCGCCGTCCAGCACCGCGGCCGACACCAGGCCGCGGGTGCGCAGCCAGGTGACGAAGTCGTCCTGGTCGTCGTAGCTGACCGACATGCACCGGGCCTGCCGGTTGACCAGCGCGCTCGTCAGGTCCTCCCGGTACACGCCGCCGGGCCCGAACCGGGGCGCGCCGTCGATCACGTGCACCTCGGGCAGCTCCGGCCGGAGCGCCCGGTGCAGTTCGTGGAGCACCGACGTGGCGGCCGCTCCCGCGCCGATGACGGCGATTCTCATCGCTGATCCTCCGCTGGCAGTAGGTGGGCCGCCCTCCGGGCCGGGACCGGTCCGGAGGGCGGGTGGGGTGGGGATGTTCAGAGCAGGAGGTGGCTCTCGACCGCGTCCGCCATCCGCGCGAGCTCCGCGGCCTCCGCCGCGGACAGCCGCCCGCTGTCGATCGCGTCCCGGGCCCGGGTGAGCCGGTTGAGGACGTCGCGGACGGTGAAGCGCTCCGGCGCGGCGAGGCGTTCCAGGGCGGCGGCGAAGGCGCGCCCCGCGGGGGTGGTGGCCACGGGGAACTCGGTCCGGCCCACCGCCCAGTCCCGCTGGTCCGCCTCGTCCGCCTCGTCCGGCGGCACGAAGTCCCGTTCGCCGTACTCCGGGCAGGAGCGGGCCAGCGCGGACCGGGCGGACCGCACCGGCACGGAGGTGCCGAAGTCGGCCGCCCAGACGGCGTTGTTGCGGCTGGAGGAGATCTTCCGGCCGCCGAGCCGCAGGAACCGGTTGGTCTTCAGCGCCACCGGCACCGCACCCGGAAGCCCGAACACGACGGCCAGCAGCGGCAGGACCGCGGCGTAGTAGTAGGTGTTGTCGGTGCCGAAGTAGTAGGTCAGCCGCAGGTCCTCGCGGCTGCGGACGACCTGCCTGACGTCGTCCAGAGTGCAGCTCTGCGGTAGGCCCAGGATCTGGCCCAGCGCGTACATGTGGGCGAAGAAGATCTCGATCCACGGATTGACGACCCGGTCCTGGCCGACCGGGAAGCCGTACTCGCTGCGGAGGGTCAACGTCAGGTCGTGCGGCCGCAGTCCGTCGACGAGCTCGTCGATGAAGACGTCGTCGCGGGTGATCGACCGGTGCAGCCGGCGCAGCTCCCGCAGGTCCTCGGCGCCGATCGAGAGGACCGTCGGCACCCCGCTCGGCAGCTGCTTGAACTCGCCGCTGCCGGAGGGCTCGGCCCGCGGCGCGAGGAGTTCCGGCAGGGTGAGCGGACGGCCGCAGTTCTCGCAGACGTTGGCGGCGGCCTGCTGGAGGCAGTCCGGGCAGAGCCCGGACACGAACGCCTCCACCGCCGACCGGCCCTCGGCGGTTACCCACTCGTCCTTCGCCACGGCCCGCGGGTCGCCGAGCAGTTCCTCGACGCAGCCGCGCAGGTACGCCACGTAGGGCGCCGCGGTGTTGTCGATGCGGGAACCGAACTCCATGTCCAGGGCGGCGTAGTCGCGTTCGATGGCCGCGATCATGTCGAGGCGGAACTCCTCGACGTCGCGCTGCTTCTCGTCCGCCTTGCGCTTGACGTAGGTCTGGTAGTTGTCGATGTGGGAGGCGTGGACGGCCTGCGCACCGAACATCCGCAGCAGCCGGGTGTTGAGGTCGGCACGCAGGTACGGACCGGCCACGTGACCGACGTGCAGGCCGCCGTTGGGCGTGGGCGGCGGGGTGATGATGACGTGGACCACGGAATCGCTCCCCTACTTCTCCGGCTCGCTCCACCAGAAGCTGAAGAAGCGGATCGGCTCGTCGCCGGCGTTCGAGACCTGGTGGACCTGGTCGCCCTCGATCACGATCACGTCCCCCTCGGACATCTCCTGGACGGTGTCCTCGACCCGGACCCGGGCCTTGCCGTTGATCAGGAACAGCAGCTCCGTCACCGGGTGCTGGTGCTCCTGCACCGACTCGCCGGGCTGGATGTAGGAGACGGCGGAACCCAGCTTGGTGTTGGCCGGCCCGGTCTTGGCCAGGAGCTCGGTGAACCGGCGGATCCGGACGCCGTACTCGGGCTTGTAGCTGTCCTCGGTCTGCGGCTCGTAGGTGTATCGCACGATGGACCTTCCGATCGTCTGGGAGGGGTGGGTGGTGGGGGTGGATCGCGGGATCAGGGGAGCTGGAAGGGGAGTTCCAAGCCGTCGAGGACGGTGGCGCAGTGGCAGTTCCGCTCCGCCGGCAGCTCCTCGACGGTGCGGAGCACGAGGTCGCGCATGCGCTCGGTGTTCTGCCGGAACACCTGGAAGACCGATTCCTGGTCGACGCTCTCATCGGCGTCGATCCCCGCGTCGAGGTCGGTCACCAGCGCCAACGACGTGTAGCACAGGGCGAGTTCGCGGGCGAGGACGGCCTCCGGGAAGCCCGTCATGTTCACCAGCGACCAGCCGGCCGCCGCGAACCACCGGGACTCCGCGCGGGTGGAGAACCGCGGCCCCTCGACGACCACCATGGTGCCGCCGTCGCGCACCGCGCTGCCGGTCTCGCCCGCCGCCTTGAGCACGGCGCCGCGGCCCTCGACGCAGTAGGGGTCCGCGAAGCTCACATGGACCGCGCCGGTGTCGTAGAAGGTCTGCACCCGCCCGCTGGTGCGGTCGACCAGTTGGTCGGGCACGACGATCGTGCCCGGCGTGAGCTCCCTGCGCAGCGACCCGACCGCGCAGGGGGCGAGGATCTGCCGCACGCCGAGCGAGCGCAGCGCCCAGAGGTTGGCCCGGTAGTTGATCTTGTGCGGCGGGAGTTCGTGGTGGCTGCCGTGCCGGGGGATGAAGGCGGTGCGGCGCCCGGCGACGACACCGACGGACACCGCGTCGGACGGGGCGCCGTAGGGCGTCTCCACCTCGACCCGCTGGACCTCGGTGAGCAGCTCGTAGAACCCGCTGCCGCCGATGACTCCGATCTCGGCCGTGTTCCCTGCTTCGGTCATTGCTGTCCGCCCCTGTCGGTTCGTGGTGTGCTCATCGGGTGCTGGTGACCCGGAGCAGGTGGAGGGAGTCGACGGTCGGGTGCGCGCCGACCGCCGTGCCCCGCGGGTCACCGGCGCGCCGGACCCCCGCGGTGCGCCAGCCGGCGGCCGCGGCCGCGTCCAGTTCCGCGTCGACATCGCTGAGGAACAGGACGGACCGGCCCTCGGCGCCCACCGCGGCGGCGATCCGCCGGTAGGAGTCGGGCTCCCGCTTGCCGCCCGCGGTGGTCAGGTCGAAGTAGCCGTCCAGCAGTGCCGAGAGGTCGCCGAGGTCGCTGTGGGCGAACCAGTCGCGCTGCGCGGCGAGCGCGCCCGACGAGTAGACGTACCGGGCGATGCCGGCCTGCTGCCAGTCGGCCAGCACCCCGGGCACCTCCGGGTAGACGTGCCCGTGCAGCGACCCGTCGGCGTATCCGTCGGCCCAGATCAGCGCCTGGACGGCCTTGAGCGGCGCGGTCTTGAGGTCCTGGTCCGACCAGTCGCCCAGGACGGCGGCCGCGGCCGCCGCGCCGAGGGCCGGATCGCCGGTCGCCTCCCGGATCTCCCGGCGGATGCCGGCGTGCCGCGGGTCGTCCCAGTGCTCCGCCGTCCAGTGCGCGAGCCGCTCCCGCGCGTAGGGGAACAGCACCTCCTGGACGTGGGCGAGCGAGCCGACGGTCCCCTCGATGTCCAGCACCACGGCGTCGACCGCGAACGGACCGGCGGTCACGGCGCTCACCGGTCACCCGCCAGCAGCGCGTCCAACCGGGGGACGCTCCGGGCGATGGGGTCACTGGTGAAGTCGCCGACCCAGCCGTCCTCCTCCTCGAAGAACCGGATGGCGCAGAAATCGGGGCGGGGTCCCATGTCGAACCAGTGCCTGGTGCCGGCCGGCACCGACAGCAGGTCGCCCGCCTCGCAGACCACGGCGAGGACCCGGTCCTGCACGTGGAGGTAGAAGCAGCCGGTGCCCTGGGCGAAGAAGCGGACCTCGTCTTCGCCGTGCCGGTGCTCTTCGAGGAAGGTGAGCCGCGCCTGCTCGGCGCGGGTCCGCCACTGCGGGGTGTCCTCGGGGTGGAACTGGACGGTGTCGGTGACCTTCAGGCCCTCCTCGGCGCATAGCTCGTCCACCTCCGCCCGGTAGAGCTCGATCAGCGCGTCGTTGGCGGTGCCGGGCTCGACCGCCCCGCGCACCGGCCAACTGCGCAGCCGGACCGAGCAGTCGAGCAGGACATCGGCGATCTGCGCGCGGTCCCGGGTGCGCAGGAGCACGACCTCGGGGGCGTCGTCGGGCATGACCTGGAGCAGAGTCACGAGCTCGTTCCTGTCGTGAGTACGGGTACCGCGCCGCCGTTGACGGTGAGCACCTGGCAGATCGCCTCCAGGCACTCAAGGCGGTTCCGGGCCTGGGCCAGGTTGCGTCCCCAGGCTGTGATCCCGTGGTCGGCGATGAGCAGTGCGGGCGGCGCCTGCGGGGTGCGGGTGAGGTGGTCGGCGGTGTCGGCCGCGATGCGGGCGACGTCGGGCCAGTTGGGCAGGACCGGCAGCTCGATGGCGGACGGGTCCGCCAGTCCGAGCCCCTTCAGCAGCTCGAACCGCTCCAACCGCAGCCGCTGGGGCCGGTCCGAGGGGGCGATGCGGCAGGCGAGGGCGGTCGCGTACGGCGAGTGGACGTGGATGACGGCCTCGGCGCCGGTCGTGCGGTAGATCGCGGTGTGGATCGACGTCTCGGCGGAGGCCCGCAACGCGGTGGGCTCCGCCACCTCGTCGGTCGCGATGTCCACCACCACGGTGTCGGCGCCGGTGAGCTCGCCCTTGGCGAAGCCGCTGGCCGTGATGAGCGCGCGGCCGCCCGCTCCCGGGAGCCGGACCGACAGGTTGCCGGAGGTGCCGGGCAGCCAGCCCCGCTCGTACAGCCGGCCGGAGAACTCCGCCAGCTCGGCGCCGCGTTGGGCGAAGGTCGCGGTGGTCATGCCGGCACCTCGCACAGCGCCAGGACGGGATGGCCGGCGAGCCGCTCCCGGCCGCCGAGCCCGGTCAGGGCGACGATCGTGGCGAGCCCGGCCACCTTGGCGTCGCTCAGCTCGACCAGTCGGCCCGCGGCCTGCAGCGTGCCCCCGGTGGCGAGGACGTCGTCGACGCACAGCACCCGCTCGCCGGGGCACACCGCACCCTCCTGCACCTCGATCCGGTCGCTGCCGTACTCCAGCTGGTACTCGGCCTGGTGGACGGCGCCGGGGAGCTTGCCGGGCTTGCGGGCCAGGGTCAGCGGCAGGCCGGTCAGGGTGGCCAGCGCGGCGCCCAGCACGAAGCCGCGGGACTCGATGGCGAGGATCCGGTCGAACTCCCCGGCGAAGCGGTCCGCCACCCGGGTGGCCAGCCGGGACAGCATCCCCGGCTCGGCGTAGAGCCCGGCCAGGTCGCGGAAGACCACCCCCGGCTTCGGGTAGTCGGGGAACTCGGTGAGCAGCGCCGCGATTTCGGCGCTGGTCGGCTCGGTCACCCCGAACCGGGGGCGCACGGTGCGCCGTTCGGAGACGAGCGCGGTGATCAGCTCGGCCGGGGTGACGTCGAAGGCGGGGTTGAAGGCCTTGGCGTCGGACGGTGCCACCCGGGTGCCACCGAAGCCGGTGACCTCGGCGGCATCCCGCTCCTCGACCACGATGCCGGAGCCGTCGGGGAGTTCGTGGTCCCACGTCGATTCGGGGGCCACCACGACCACGGGGATCCGGTGCCGGGCGGCGGCCACCGCGAGGCCGTAGGTGCCGATCTTGTTGGCGGTGTCGCCGTTGACCGCGATCCGGTCGGCCCCGACCAGCACGCAGTCCACCATCGACCGGTCCATGGCCGCGGCGGCGGCGGAGTCGACGCAGAGCCGGTAGGGCACGCCGGCCGCGCCCAGTTCCCACGCCGTCAACCGCGCCCCCTGCAGCAGCGGGCGGGTCTCGTCGACGAGCACCTCCTCGACCAGCCCGCGGCGGGCCAGTTCGAGGATGGTGCCGATGGCGGTGCCCTCCGCGGCGGTGGCCAGCCGTCCGGTGTTGCAGTGCGTCAGGAGGCGCAGCTTCCGGCCCGGCGCCAGCTCAGCCACCAGGTCGGCCGCCCGGCCGGCCGCGGCCCGGTTGGCCGCGGCGTCCTCCGCGACCATGACCCGGGCCTCGGCGAGCACGCCCTGCGGCCCGGCCGCCAGCCGGCTCAGCGCGCGGCGCACGCCCCAGGCCAGGTTGACCGCGGTGGGCCGGGCCTCGGCGATCCTGGCCGCGTCGGCCCGCAGCGCGGCCTCGCCGGCGGGGGTCCCGAGGTCGTGAGTGTGCGCGGCGAGGGCGACGCCGTAGGCGCCGGCGAGCCCCAGGGTGGGCGCGCCGCGCACCGCCAGGCTGGTGATCGCGTCGATGAGCTGGTCGACCGTCTCGAGCCGCAGCAGCCGCAGCGCCCCGGGCAGCGCCCGCTGGTCGATGGCGACGACGACCCCGTCCTCCCAGTCGAGGGCGGCGGGCAGCGCGGACGCGCTCATCGGGCCCCGCTCCCCGAGCCGGTGCCCGCCGCGGCGCGCAGCGCGTCGACCCGGTCGGTGCGCTCCCAGGTGAAGTCCGGCAGCTCGCGGCCGAAGTGGCCGTAGGCGGCGGTCTGCGCGTAGACGGGGCGGAGCAGGTCGAGGTCGCGGATGATCGCGGCCGGTCGGAGGTCGAAGACCTCGCCGATGGCGTGCTCGATCCTCCCGGGGTCGACGTTCGCGGTCCCGAAGGTCTCGACGAACAGGCCCACCGGTTCGGCCTTGCCGATGGCGTACGCCACCTGGACCTCGCACCGTGCGGCCAGGCCGGCGGCGACGACGTTCTTGGCGACCCAGCGCATCGCGTAGGCGGCCGAACGGTCCACCTTGGACGGGTCCTTGCCGGAGAAGGCACCACCGCCGTGGCGGGCCATGCCGCCGTAGGTGTCGATGATGATCTTGCGGCCGGTGAGCCCGGCATCGCCCATCGGGCCGCCGATCTCGAACCGCCCGGTGGGGTTGACCAGCAGGCGGTAGCCGTCGGTGTCGAAGCCGGGCACGGCCCCGCTCTCCGCCAGCGCCTTCAACTCGGCGTCGACGACGTGGCGCTGGATCTCCTCGGGCAGCGTCGTGGCCAGGTCGACGCCCGGCGCGTGCTGGGTGGAGACCACCACGGTGTCCAGCCGCACGGCCTTGTCGCCGTCGTACTCGATGGTGACCTGCGTCTTGCCGTCGGGGCGCAGGTACGGCAGGGTGCCGTCCTTGCGCAGCGCGGACAGCCGCGCCGAGAGCCGGTGGGCCAGGTGGATCGGGAGCGGCATCAACTCCGGGGTCTCGTCGGTCGCGTAGCCGAACATCAGGCCCTGGTCGCCGGCGCCCTGGCGGGCCAGCTCGTCCCCGGTCTTGCCCTCGGTGTCGACGCCCTGGGCGATGTCGGGGGACTGGCTGCCGATCGACAGCGAGACGCCGCAGCTGGCGCCGTCGAAGCCGGCGGCCGAGGAGTCGTAGCCGATCTCCAGGATCTTCTCCCGGACGAGCGCGGCGATCGGGACGTAGGCCCGCGTCCTGACCTCTCCGGCGATGTGCACGAGGCCCGTCGTGACCAGCGTTTCGAGGGCGACCCGGGAGTGCGGGTCCGCTGCCAGCATGGCATCGAGGATCGTGTCGCTGATCTGGTCGGCGATCTTGTCGGGATGTCCCTCGGTGACCGATTCCGAGGTGAAAAGGCGGTGGGCCACTACTGCTCCTCCGTGACGTTTGTCGTGCGATTTCAGGCCGATCTCGGCCGATCTCGGCCGATCTCAGCCGAGGCCGATGGTGATGCACCGCCCATAGCGATTCGCCGATTCATCGAGCACCTTGACACCGGATTCCGCGAGCAGCTCGGAAAATCCTTCGCTGCCAAATGACTCGGATTCGAAGCCGTCGTCCCCACGGAATCGAACACCGCCGTAGCGGCCGGGTTCCTCCATCAGTCCGGCGATACCGCAGGCCGAGTAGTAGGCCCGTCGAACCCCGGTGGTCCACGGTTCGGCGTTGAATACCGAGACCAGTGCGATCCCACCCACCTTGGCCAGTTCGCGGAGCAGTTCCGCGGGCTCGGCGAAGTTGCCGATGAGATTGAAGGGCACCACGTGCAGGGGGTTCACCCCGGCGATGCGGTACTGCCATTCGTCGCTCTTGAGCGCGTCCCCGTGGACGGCGTCGGCCCGCCCGTGCAGCCCTTCGTCGAAGATGCGCTGCTTGAGGGCCTCGATCCCCTCGCGGTTCACGTCGATGCCGAGGTAGCTGACGCCCGCGACCCGGGCGACCTCCAGCGCGCGACCGTCGTAACACCCCAGTTCGACCAGGGTGTCGCAGCCGTGGCCGGCCACCGTCTCGCGGGCGACCAGTAACTCCAGTTGCAGGAAGGCGAGCAACTCGTCGGGGAAGTGTGCGGCTCTCATGATCGCGGAGGCGCCTCGGTCGCGATAGAAGTCGTCACTTCCGGGGGCCTCTTGCCGTGCTGTCACACCAACTTGAGCAGCATGCATGGAATCCTCCGAGACAAGGGAAACGAGAAGCATGGCAATGGGCTCTTGCGAGGGTCCGAGCAGAGAATCATCAGATCGCACAGAAACGGCTGGCGGAATAGTCCACGAGGTCGAACAACCAGTTCGGCGGAGCCGGTCCGCCCGCCTTTGCGGCGGTACTCAGATCCCGGGCCCAAGCTCTTCTCGGCGGCCAGAACAATGGTGACCGAATGGAGCGTAGCAAATATTCCCGGGCGGGTGGTGTGATGCGGGCCACATGTTTTTCGCGGATCTCATGCCGGAGCTCCCGTCTCTGATATCAAGGTGAGGCCGCCCAACTCCGGACGGTATAGACCGACGTGATTCAGCAGGAGGATCAAGTTGACCCGACCGCTACTCAACCAGCGGCTGTCCGGCTTCGGCACGACGATATTCGCGGAAATGAGCGAACTCGCCGCGGCGACCGGGGCGATCAATCTCGGCCAAGGATTTCCGGACACCGACGGACCCGCCGAGGTGCGCGAGGCGGTGGTGCGCGCCCTGCGGGACGGCCGGGGCAACCAGTACCCCCCGGCCGCCGGCGTCCCCGAGCTGCGCACGGCCGTCAGCGCCCACCAGGAGCACTGGTACGGCCTCAGCTACGACCCGGACGGCGAGGTCCTGGTCACCGCCGGTGCCACCGAGGGGATCGCCGCGGCGCTGCTGGCCCTCCTCGAACCGGGCGACGAGGTGATCACCCTGGAGCCCTACTACGACTCCTACGCGGCCGGCATCGCGATGAGCGGGGCCACCCGGGTCACCGTCCCGCTGCGTCCGGACGGGCAGCGGTTCACCCTGGACCTCGCGGAACTGCGGGCGGCCGTCACCCCCCGGACCCGGCTGCTCCTGCTGAACACGCCGCACAACCCCAGCGGCACCGTGCTGACCCGCGGCGAGTTGGCCGAGATCGCCGAACTCGCCTGCGAGCACGACCTCCTGGTGATCTCGGACGAGGTGTACGAGCACCTGGTCTTCGACGGCGACCACCTGCCGATCGCCTCGTTCCCCGGCATGCGGGAGCGGACGCTCACGGTGGGCTCCGCGGGCAAGACCTTCTCGTTCACCGGCTGGAAGATCGGCTGGGTGACCGGGGCCGAGCCGCTGGTGCGCGCGGTGCGGACGGCCAAGCAGTACCTCACCTACGTGAGCGGCGGCCCGTTCCAGTACGCCCTCGCGGAGGCGCTGCGACTGCCCGACTCCTACTTCACCGGCTTCCGGGACGACATGCGGGCCAAGCGGGAGCTGCTCTGCGCGGGACTGCGCGACGCGGGCTTCGGGGTCTTCGTCCCGCAGGGCACCTACTTCGTGACCGCCGATATCCGTCCGCTCGTCGCGGCGGGGGTCGAACTCCCGTCCAACGGGCCGGACTTCTGCCGCGCCCTGCCGGTGAGCCACGGTGTGGTGGCGATTCCCAGCGCCGTCTTCTACGACGACAAGGAGGCGGGGGCGCCGTTCATCCGGTTCGCCTTCTGCAAGCGCCCCGAGGTCCTGGCCGAGACGGCCGACCGGTTGAGGGCGCCGGCGCAGTCCCGACGAGTCGGTGACGGGTCGTCGTCGGACCCAGAGCTCTGACGGATCGGCCAGCCGGATTGCACGCTCCGCGCACCACACTTGCATCCCCCTATGAGTAGCAACTGGCCGTGAAACGGCCGGAGTCAGTCGACCGGAGGCCGGCCGGCGCGCCGTGACGGGTGAGTGTCGACGCTCACCCGTCACGGCCTCCCGGCCCGGCCGGCGCGAAGTCCGAAGGGCTGGCCCGCCGGAGCCTGCGGCCCTCGCGCCACGGCACGAAGGGCGTCGGCACGGTCAGCACCGGGCAGCACGACTTCGCCAGGACATGGCGGCGGACCCGGCCGCGCAGCCTCTTCCACGGGCCGCGCCCGCCCGCTCCGATCACCAGCAGGTCGTCGTTCCGGTCGGCGACCGCGCACAGCCCCCGGCCCGGTAGCGACTCGATGGTCACCAGATCGGTCCGCACCCCTGCCGGGCGACCGCCGAAGGCGGTGTCCAGCGCCGTCTCCAGCCGGGCCGAGGCGAGGTTCTCCCACAGCTCCACCAGCGACGGAGGGATCCGGCCGCGGTCCGGCCCCCGGCCGCCCGGCGGGTGCCATTCGTGCACGGCCACGAGGACTCCACCGTTCTTGCGGGCCTCCCGGGCGCCCTGGTGAAGTGCCGCGAGGCCGCCCGGGGAACCGCTCACCCCGACGATGACCCGTGCTCCGCCGTGTGTCACGGTTCCGGCTCAACCAGCTTGTCGTAGCCGCTGGTTGGCGCGCAGCCCGGCGTAGCCCAGGCAGAGCAGCGCCCCCCAGGCGGCCATCACGTACAGGGCGATCCTGGTGTCGCTCCGCCAGGCGATCAGCACGGTCACCAGGGCGAAGAAGCCGAGCGCCAGCCAGCTGGCGTACGGGGCGCCGGGCAGCCGGTAGTCCGACCCCGCCGACCGGCCCGCCGCCACCGCGCGGCGGTAGCGCAGGTGCGTCACCAGGATGGTGCTCCAGACCAGGATCGCTCCGCCGGTCGACACGGAGGTGATGTAGGCGAAGGCGTGCTCGGGATCCACCGCGTTGACCCACACGCCGACAGCCATCACCGCCGCCGAGACGGCCAGCGCCCGGGCCGGTACACCGCGCCGCGTCAGCCGGCCGACTGCTGCCGGCGCGTGGCCGTTGCGCCCGGCCGTGCGCAGCATGCGCGCGGTGGCGTACAGGCCGCCCGCGTTGCAGGAGGAGAGCGCGGAGGTGAGGACGACGAAGTTGACGATCCCGGCCGCCGCCGGGATGCCGACCTTCGCGAAGACGGCGACGAAGGGGCTGACGCCGGGCTGGAAGGCGCTCCAGCTCAGCAGCGAGAGGATCACCAGCAGGGTGCCGATGTAGAAGAGGCCGAACCGCACCGGCAGGCTGTTGATGGCGCGCGGGATGTTGCGGCGCGGGTTCTCTGCCTCGCCCGCGGTGACGCCCACGAGCTCCACCCCGAGGTAGGCGAAGAGCACGATCTGCAGGGTCATCAGCGAGTGCCAGACGCCGTGAGGTGCGACGCCGCCGTCCCGCCACAGGTGGGTCACCGAGGCCGAGTGCCCGGCCGGACCGACGCCCAGGGTGAGGATCGCCAGTCCGACCAGGATCATGCCGACGATGGCGACGACCTTGACCAGGGCGAACCAGAACTCCAGCTCACCGAAGGACTTGACCGAGATCAGGTTGACCGCGAAGAGCACCACCAGGGCGACCAGAGCCGTCTGCCACTGCGGGACCTGCGGGTACCAGTACCTGACGTACTGTCCGGCCGCGGTGATCTCGGCCATGCCGGTGGTGACCCACATGATCCAGTAGGTCCATGCGGTGGCGTAGCCCCAGAACGGCCCCAGGAACTCCTGCGCGTAGCTGACGAATCCCCCCGAATCGCTGCGGTGGGTGAGGAGTTCGCCGAGCGCCCGCATGACGACGAAGAGCACGCAGCCGGCGATCGCGTACCAGATGACCAGACTCGGGCCCGCCTGCGATATCGCGGTGCCGGCGCCGAGGAAGAGCCCGGTGCCGATGGTCCCGCCGATGGCGATCATCTGGACGTGCCGGGTGCCGAGCCCGCGCCGGTACTCCGCGCCGGCCGCCGTCGTGCCCGTGCCGGGCCCCTCCTCCTGGACGCCTGGCGGTTCTCCGACTAACTGTGGCTGCATCTCACTGTCCTTCTCTGTCCGGCCGGCGGCCGACTGATGACGCGTCATGCAGTCGGCGAGAAGCCGTACCCCCGTTTTCGCCCGGCGCGGTGGCATGTACCGAACCATCCGCCCTGAGCCACTAAACCGTCACTCGGTGTGTCTGTAGGATATTTTGGCTCAGTGTTTCGATCTGCGCACGCCCGATTGGAAGTGATGCAAGTCACACTTCGAATCGGTGCAGCTCAGCGCCCCTCCACCGGACTCCACCCCCACTTCGGCAACTCTGGGCCGCGTACTCCGGGAACGAATCCGCGGCAACAGCGAGGACCGGCACCCGCGGCGACCCACTCCGCCCCCGACAGCGGCACGCCGCCACCCCGCCGCAACGACACAGCGTGATCCCCGGGCAGTCGATCCGAGCGACCGTCTAACGGCGGCGCACGCCCGATCGCAGCCGCGGCGCACCACGACCACGTCCGCCGGTAACCAACTGCGGGCGCCGGCCCGTGGGGTTCCTCGATGTCGAGCATCTCCACCCGGTAGCCTCACGGCCACACCGCGGCTGCCGACAGGCTGGGTCAGGACAGAACCTGAACAGCGACGTACAGATCACCGGGTTCACCGCCGTTGACCCCATCCACATCAAGGCCGGGGACGCGGATCCTCTGGCCGTTCCGGCGGCGGCGTGCACCTGCGCGCTGTCCGACTGCTGCGGCAGGATGGAGCGGCGATTTCGCCTTCGCAGGAGGAAAGCAAATGCCCGCCAGCGGTAGCCGGTTGCCTATGGGGTTCCTGATCGCCGTCGCGATGGGTGCCGAGCCCGGTTCGGCTGCCGCACTGATGGCGGCACAGGAGGCCCAGCAGCGCTCCGACGACCGGCAGATCGGGCAGCTGCTGGAGGCGCTCCTGCGCGGCCCCTTCCAGAAGAGCGCGCCAGGCTGGATGCTGACGGCCGCCGTGGCGGAGGGGCTGCACCGGGACGAGTCCGACTACCTCGCCCGCACGAGCGTCGAACTGGCTGCCCTCGCCCTTGGACAGTGAGGTCCTCGACGCCGCCGCTCACGGAACCCAGTGGCCGAAGCCGCCCACGTCCCGGTGACCGGCGGTCCGTTCACAGCAGGCTGCCTGGGTCCGGCCGCCCTGGCTCTGGAGTGCCGGACCCCGGGTAAGCGCCGCATCTTCGGCCTGTTGCTGTCAGGTTCCGCTGAGTGCGGTCTCGATGAGGTCGCGTGCGGCCGCGTCGTAGACCGCAGACTGCTGGAGACGGTCGAATGCCTTGCGGAAGACCGCGAGGCGGTCGGGGTCGGTGATGGTCTCGCTGCCCCGGAAGCCCTCCACCTCCACGCGGTGGTCGTCGAAGATCGCGAATCCGTCGCCCGGGTAGATCAGCAGTCGGGCCCTGGCCGGCAGGATTCCGAGCCGAAGCCCGGGCAGGGACAGCGCCTCGGTCAGCCTGCGCAGCTGACCGCGCATCACCTCGGGGCCACCGATGTTGGTCAGCAGGGCCTGCTCCCCGAGCAGGACGTGATAGGTCCGGTCTTCCTGGCCGATGAACTGGGCGCGGGCGGTCCGAGCCGCGACGCCGGCCTGGATGTCGTCAGAAGCGATTCCCAAATCGAAGGTAGGGTCACGTTTTCCCAGGTGAGGTGTGTGGCCGTCACTCGGTAGGCACGCTCGGATCGTCGTGTCGGTGCGGGGCGTGTCGGGAGGTTACGGATGCCGTCGGTGCTGGGGGTGTTGGAGAGGCGCGAGCGGGTGGCGCTGGCTCGGGCGGAGGAGTTGAGGGCGGAGTTGGGGCGGGTTCAGGCCGCTGTCGCGGAGGCGGATGAGGCCGCGCGGCGCGCGGTCATCGCGCGCGAGGAGACGGTGGCGGCCCTGGCCGAGGCAGCCGATGAGGCCGGTGCGTCTGTTGTGCCGGTGGTCGTGCCGGCAGCGGGGGCCGCCGGTTCGCGGGTTGAAGTTCCGTTGTGGCGCGAAGGGTTGGGGGCCGGGGTGCTGCCGGGCGACTGCGCGGCGATCGTGGCCCTGGTCGAGGTTGACGCAGCCGGTGGCGGGGACGGGGTGCGGGCCCGGCGGATGCGTGAGCATCTGGGCCGGCCGGCCGGTGATGCGAAGGAGCGGGCCGCGCGCTTCCGGGCGAAGCGGCTGGTGGAGCGGGGCTGGCTTCGTGAGGTGGGGCCGGGGTTGTTCAGGCCGCGGACCGCTTGACGCGGCGGGGCGCGGGGACTCCCGAGCGGGCCAGGCGGCGGGTGGCCGGGATGCTCGCGGCCCACCAGGCCATCGCCTCGGCGCTGTCGATGCGGGTCTCGTAGTCCCGGGCCAGCCGCCGGGCCCGGATCAGCCAGGAAAAACTACGCTCCACGACCCAGCGGCGCGGCAGCACCACGAACCCCTTGACGTCGTCGCTGCGCTTGACGACGGTCAGCGCGAGGGCCAGGACAGCGGCGGCGAAGGTGACCAGCCAGCCCGTGTAGCCGCCGTCGGCCCATACCAGGGCGATACGGTGGTGCTCGGCGCGCAGCTGTTCCAGGAGTTCGCGGCCGGCGTCGTTGTCCTTGACCGAAGGTCAAGTGCGCTACCACGCCTCGCTCCAGCAAACGGCAATGCGCTCTCGCACGTCACCTTGAGATCAAAGAACAATCCTCACGTCAGCCACTGGAGCAACGGCTGGCGACGCATACGCGGCCAAACCTGGGGACCATTTTGGAACCACTCGGGACCAAGAAGCGGGCCTCAAAAACCCGAAAGAGCGGGCACTCGGTTTCCCAAGTACCCGCTCTCACAACCGACTTCACAGTCGGGACGACAGGATTTGAACCTGCGACCCCTTGACCCCCAGTCAAGTGCGCTACCAAGCTGCGCCACGTCCCGTGGTCTCACTGCCCCACCCTCGTCGGGCTTCGGCTCTTCGACCTTGTCGTCGATCTCTCGGCGACGTGGAAAACAATACAGCACGGCGGGGGGTGCTCGCTGCCAGGTATGCGGGCTGGTCAGGGGGTGGGGTGGCGGGAGTCGTAGCGGAGGAAGGCGGGGCGGCGGGCGGCGAGGAGCAGGACGCAGGCCAGGCAGGCGAGGCCGCCGGTGATGACGGAGATGGTGGGGGTGGTGAGGGCGGCGACGGTGCCGGACTCGAAGTCGCCGAGCCGGGGGCCGCCGGCGACCACGACGATGAAGATGCCCTGGAGGCGGCCGCGCATCTCGTCGGGGGCGGCGACCTGGAGCATGGTGTTGCGGAAGACCATGCTCACGGTGTCCGAGCAGCCGGCGACGGCGAGCAGCAGCAGGCCGAGCCAGAGGTGGCCGCCGGTGAGGCCGAAGGCGGCGATGGACAGGCCCCAGGCGGCGACCGAGGCGAGGATGGCCAGGCCGTGGCGGTGGATCCGGCTGATCCAGCCGGAGAACAGGGCGCCGGCCAGGGCGCCGACGGCGGGCGCGGCGACCAGCAGGCCGACGATGCCCGCGTGGCCGCCGTAGTGGCTCGCGGCGAGGGCGGGGAAGAGCGAGCGCGGCAGGCCGAAGACCATGGCGGCCAGGTCGGCCAGGAAACTGACCCTCAGGTTGGGCTGCTGCTTGAGGAACCGCAGCCCGTCGAGCACCGAGGCGCGCGCACCGGAGGTGCCGAGCGGGCGCATCGCGGGCAGCCGCCACATCGCGTGGAGCACGGCGGTGAAGGCGATGGTGTCCACCAGGTAGGCGGACTGCGCGCCGAAGGCGCCGATCAGCACGCCGCCGAGCATGGGGCCCACGGTCATGCCGAGGTTCATGCTCATGGTGTTGAGGGCGTTGGCGGCGGGGAGCTGCTCGGCGGGCAGCAGGCGGGGGATCATCGAGGCGCGGGCGGGGCTGGAAATGGCGAAGAATGCGCCCTGCAGCGCGACGCACGCGTAGAGCACGCCGACCTGGCGCAGGTCGAACAGCGCCTGGGCGGCGAGCACGGCGGAGACCACGGCGAGGCCGGCGGAGCCGATCAGGCCGAGCTTGCGGCGGTCGGTCCGGTCGGCGATCACGCCGCCGTAGAGGCCGAAGCCGACGAGTGGGAAGAGCGAGCAGAGGCCGACCAGGCCGGTGGCGAAGGCGGAGCCGGTCAGGGCGTAGACCTGGACGGCGACCGCGACGGCGGTCATCTGCTGGCCGATCGAGGAGACCGACTGGCCGAACCAGATCCGCCGGTAGTCGGCGCTGGAGCGCAGCGGGGTCAGGTCGGCGAGGACCCGGCGGCGCGGTGGGGTGGGTGGGGGTGCCAGCGTGGCATTCGTTGGATGATTGGTCGACATAGCGACCTATGGTCACCCCACCGGGCCGACCGCGTTCCGGCGGGGTACCGGTAGACAGACTCAGAGGACGGACTTCTCGCCCGCCCGCACCGGGATCGGCAGCCGGTTGCCGGGCGGCGGGAACGGGCAGACGTAGTGGTCGGCGAAGGCGCAGGGCGGCAGGTAGGCCCGGTTCAGGTCGAGCACCGTGCGGCCGTGCTCGTCCGGCGCCGGCAGGTTGATGAAGCGGAACCGGTAGGTGTCCGTCCCGCTGCTCGCGTCCGCGAAGACCCCGCTGAGTTGGGTGCCGTCGGGGCCGCCGCGGCCGACCGTCAGGCTGTACGGCTCTCCGGCCAGCTCGAAGGCGATCCGGCCGGAGACGACCAGCGGGCGGTCGCGGCCGTCGGCGTTGGGCACGGTCACGGCGGCGTCGCCCTCGTCGTACGCGGTGTAGACGGCGGGCACCGACCACTCCGGCGCGTACGGGAAGACCGCGATGCCCGCGAACCGGGCCCGGGTCTCGGCGGCGGGGTCGTAGACCCGCACCGCCAGCTCGCCCTCCCGCTCGATCGGGACCAGCAGCAGGTCGCCGTGGCGCAGCCGGTCGGCGTCGGGGTGGGTGTCGGGGCGGACCAGCACCTCCCCGTCCACCGGCCGGTCGCCGAGCAGCAGGCCCTCACCGGCGTCGGCGGTGACCCGGATCCGGTCGCCGGCGGCCGCCCACAGGCCCGGGACGCCCTTGATCGGCGCCGGCTCCGCCACCAGCCAGTGCGTGCCGGTCAGGGCGAGCGTGCCGTGCGGGGCACCCGCCCCGGCGGTGCGGGCCTCGGTCCAGCGCTGCCATTCCTCGGCGTCGGTGGTCATCGCCAGGTTCCCCTTGTCTCGTCTCGGAATCGTCTTGTCTCGTCTTGTCTCGTCTTGTCTCGTCTCGAACTGTGCTGTGTCCCACCGTGGTCGGATGCTTCCCCCGCGCTCCGGCGGTCAGTCGCGGTCCTCGGTCGCCGCGGGGGCGATCGGCCGGAACAGGCCTTCCTGCACCACGGAAACGACCAACTGGCCGTTGCGGTCGAAGATCTGACCACGGGCCAGGCCGCGGGCACCGTGCGCGATCGGCGACTCCTGCTGGTAGAGCAGCCACTCGTCGGTGCGGAACGGGCGGTGGAACCACATCGCGTGGTCCAGCGAGGCCATGTCGAAGTTCCGCTGGCCCCAGAGCGGCTCGACGGGGGCGCGGACGGAGTCCAGCAGGGTCATGTCGCTGGCGTAGGTGAGCGCGCAGACGTGGATCAGCGGGTCGTCCGGCAGCGGGCCGTTGGTGCGCAGCCAGACGCCGCTGCGGGCCGGCACGTCCACCAACTCCTCCTTGGACCAGCGCAGCCGCTCGACGTAGCGGATGTCGAACGGCTGGCGGCGGCTGATGAACGGCGGCAGTTCGCCGAGGCGCTGGCCGACCTCGTCCAGCGCGCTGGGCAGGTCCTCCGGCGGGGCGACCTGCGGCATCGGCTCCTGGTGCTCGATCCCGCCCGGCTCGGGGCGGTGGAAGTCGGCGGTCAGCGCGAAGATGCTGCGGCCCTGCTGGATGCCGAGCACCCGGCGGGTGGTGAAGGAGCGGCCGTCCCGGATCCGGTCCACCTGGTAGACGATCGGCACTCCGGGGACGCCGGGGCGCAGGAAGTACGCGTGCAGCGAGTGCACCGGGCGCTGGTCGGCGACGGTACGGCCGGCGGCGACCAGCGCCTGGCCCGCGACCTGCCCGCCGAACGTCCGCTGCAGCGACTCCTCGGGGCTGCGCCCGCGGAAGATGTTGAGCTCGATCTGCTCCAGATCCAGCAGGTCCACCAGTTGGTCGACGGGCGTTCCCATGACGTCTCCCTCTACGCGAGCGTGCTCCGGCCCAGCCCGGTGCGCACACCACTGCTGTCAGTCCAGAAGTCCGCCGGCGACCGGGGAATTCCCCTGACAAACCATCTGTACCACTGGTCCCTCCTGTCCCGTGCATCACGCGCGTGACCTGCTCGACCTGCGCGACGGGCATGACGGAAACGACCGGACGGCTCAGCCGGGCAGGCCGGTGCTGCGGACGGTGATGTTGAGCCGGCCGGTCAGGCCCAGGGCCGGGTCGCCGCTGCCGGGGAGGGTGCGCGGCACGCCGTGGTACGCGCGGCGGGCGGGTCCGCCGAAGACCAGCAGGTCGCCGCCGCGCAGTTCCACGTCGGTGAACGGACCGGTCCTGGTCACCGGGTTGCCGAGCCGGAAGACGCACGAGTCGCCGAGCGAGAGCGAGACCACGGGGGCGTCCAGGACCTCCTCCAGGTCCTGGTGCAGCCCCATCCGGGCGCCCTCGCCGTAGTGGTTGACCAGGGCGACGTCGGGCGCGTACCCCACCGCGCCGGGGATCCCGTCGAGCCGGGGGCCGTAGGCCTCGGTGACGGCGCGCCTGGCCAAGGTGTCGAGCAGCGCGGGGAACGGCTTGACCGGCGCGCCGTCGCCGTCCGCGACGGTGCGCAGGTAGGCGTAGGGATAGGAGTGCCGCGGGCAGCCGGGCGAGGTCTTGCGGGCCACGCCGCAGACGGGGCAGCGCGGGACGACCGCCCAGTGCCGGCCCAGGCACACCTGGCGCACCGACATCTCGGCGCCGCCGGGCAGCCGCACCCGGCGCAGGCCGGCCGGCGGGCGGGCCCAGGCCCGGCAGGCCTCGACGAGTTCGCGCTGCTGCTCCAGGTCCAGCCAATCGGGCACCAGCACCGCACCGGGGGCGATCTCGCGGCGCTCGCGCGGGAAGAGCTCGCCGGTCACGCCAGGCCCCCCGAGCCGCCTGGTGCCGCGCTACCCAGCGCCGCCCGGGTGGGCATCGCGGTGCGCGCACCGGTCCGGGTCACGCTCAGCGCGGCGGCCCGGACGGCGAACCGGGCCGCACCGGCGAGCGGCTCGCCCTCGGCCAGCGCGACGGCGAGCGCACCGCAGAACGTGTCGCCGGCCCCGGTGGTGTCCACTGCGGCGACCTTCGGGGCGGGTACGAGTTCGACGAACGAACCGTCACGCACCAGGACGCCCTCGGCGCCGAGGGTGACCACCACACGAGGGCAAGGCAGGGCGAGCGCCTGCCACGCGACGCGGCGCAGCTCGGGAGTGGGCAGTCCGTTCACCGGACCGACCGGTTCGTCGACCGAGCCGACGGATCCGTCCAGCGGACTCAGCCCCTCCAGCTCCGTCCGGTTCGGCACCAGCACGTCCACCAGTCCCCACAGCTCCCCGGGCAACCCACCCGCTCCGCCGGGAACCGACACGGGCACCGGCGCCGGGTTCAACACGAAGGTCCCGCCGGCCGAGCGGGCCGCGGCCAGCACCGCCGCCATCGGCACCTCCAACTGCGCGAGCACCACCGCGGCGGCACCGAGCACCTCCCGGGCCGCCGCCACCTCCGCCTCCCCGACGGCGGCGTTGGCACCGGGCGAGACCACGATGCAGTTCTCCGCCCCCGCGTCCACCAGCACCACCGCGTGCCCGGGCGGCCCGGGCACCTCGGCGAGCCGGCCGACGTCCACCCCCTCGCCCGCCAACTCCGCACGCAGCGCGGCGCTGTCCGCATCGGACCCGACCGCACCGATCAGCGCGACCGCCCCACCGAGCCGGGCCGCCGCGACCGCCTGGTTGGCCCCCTTGCCCCCGCCGAGCCGCAGCACGGGGCCGCCGGTCACCGTCTCCCCCGGCCGGGGCAGCGCCGCCACCTCGATCACCTGGTCGAGGTTGACGCTCCCCACCACCACGACCCGCACGGTCGTATCCGTTCGGTCCACCATCCGCCCATTCTCACCCCGGGCACCCGCCCCCGACCGGCGCGGCCGGTCCCAACGGACGATCGGCGAGCCTCACTTCAGCAGCCCGAGGTCCCGCGCGCAGCCGCCCCACGCCTCCCACCCCTGCTCCCGGAGGATCTCCCGCGCCACGCTGATCTGCTGCCGACGGCTCGCCAGGTCCGGCCGCGCGGCGTAGTCCAGCCCGCCCGCCTCCCGCCAGGTCGGCGGCCAGATCTGCAGCCCGCCGTAGTACCCGTTCCCGGTATCGGCGGCCCAGTCCCCGTCGCTCTCGCAGTCCGCGACCTGGTCCCACACGCCGTCCGGCACCGTATCCGAGCCCCGCGACGGCGACGGCGACGGCGACGGCACGACCACAGGTGCCGGCACCGGCGTCGGTGCGGTCGGCCCCACCGACGCCCCGACGACGCAGCACCAGCACACCCCGACCCCCGCCACCACCGCACCTATTCGATCTCGCATCCTCCGACTCTCGCCGCCGCCCCACCCCGGAGCGAGCCGGACTCCCCCATCAGGGCGCGCCCGCCGACCAACCAGCGCGCGCCCGCCGAGCAACGCCACCGAAGCCGGACAGCAGCACCCAAAACGACGAACCGCCGTCCCCCGCAAGGGGAACGACGGTTCGTCACGCGGCGCCGGGCACGCGGTGCCCGGTCCGGACCGGTGGCACCGATCAGAAGGAGAGCACCTGGCCCGGGAGGATCAGGTTCGGGTTGCCGCCGATGACGGAGGCGTTCTTCTGGTACAGGTCCTGCCAGTTGGTGCCGTGGGCGGCCGCGATGGCGCTCAGGGTGTCACCGCTCTTGACGGTGTAGCTGCCGTTGGTGCCCTTGGCGGCCTTGTGGCCGCCACCGCGGTGGCCGTTGTCCGACTTCGGCGCGACCGGGGCGGACGGCTTGGCCGGGGCGGCCGGGGCCTGCGGGGCCTGCTGCACCGGGGCGGCCGGCTTCTGGGCCGGGGCGGCCGGGGCGGGGGCGCTGGTGGCGGGGGTGGAGGTGTCCACCTGCGCCGCGGCGCCACCGGCGGTCAGGCCCGCCTTGACGGAGCAGACCGGCCAGGCGCCGGGGCCCTGGTCGGCGAGCACCTTCTCGGCGACGGCGATCTGCTGCGCCGGGGTGGCCTGGTTGGCCTGCGCGGCGTACTGGGTGCCGCCGTAGGCCGCCCAGGTGGACGGGGTGAACTGCAGGCCGCCGTAGAAACCGTTGCCGGTGTTGATCGACCAGTTGCCGGTGCTCTCGCACTGGGCGACGGCGTTCCACGTCGCGGTGGACGCGGCGGAGGCCGTGGTGGCCGTGACGAGGCCCGCCACCGGGAGGGCGGCGACAGCGCCACCCAGGACAGCCAGCCGGACCCAGTTGCGCTTGGTCGGGGCGGCGTCGGCGTTGGTGGCAGCGGCGTTCTCGTTACGGAAAGACATGGATTCCCTCTCGACAGCCCCGGGCGGGCATGCGGAACCAGGCCCTGGGGGCCTGCTTCGCCGTGCCGCGTCCTGCGGGCGGCCGAGTACGTGTCCGACGTACCGCGCCGCCCCGGCCACCCTCCGCACACCGGGCGGCCTGTTCGAGTGGCCGCGCGGCGGGCACCTGGTGAGAGGTGCATCGGGGATGAGCCCGGGTGGTGCTCGTTGCACCGGGGATGAAGGTAGGTGGCTCTCCGGCACGGAATCAACAAATTCATGATCCGTTCAGGATCCATCCAGGTCAGCCCAGTGTTACCCGAGGTAACGATCACGGGTTTCCAAGGTCCAATGTCCGTTTTGGATGCATATCCACCGGTCAAACATCTTTCCGGCGTGGCATCGGTCACGCCCCGGAAGCTGTGAGCCCGAGCACACCATCAACAGCGAGCGATCAGACGTTCACCACATGCAGTCGGATCGACGGCAAAATCCGACACCCCACCACCCAACCCGTGACTCCGACCACACCCCTCCGTTGGTAATGGCGGCCGGGCCCGCCCGCGCCGCCCCGGGGCGTCCGTGCCGCCCAGCCAACACACCTAGGAGTCCTGTTGCCGCGCTTGCTCGATGTCAGCGACGAGGTCCGCGCCGAGATCGGCGACGACGAGGCCGACCGTTTGCTGGGCGGGGCTCACACCCCCGACACCTACGACTGCACCTCCTGTCGCACCCCCGGTGACAGCCTCCACGAGCGCACCAGCACGGTGCTGTTCGTCGGCGACGAGACGGCCGTACTGGCCTTCGCCCACGCCCGCTGCATCCCCTCCCAAGTGGTTCCGGTCTCCGAGGAACAACTGCTCGGCGCGGTGCGCAGCATCAGCCAGACCCAGGGCACCAGCCCGGCCGCGGGCGAGCCGCTCGCGCCGGCCGGCGACCCGCTGGGCGGCGCGTTCGCGGCCGGCGACCCGTACTCGTCCACCGCCCCCTTCGCCGCGACCGACCCACTGGCCGACTCCTACGCCGGCCGGCCCGGCGACCCCCTCGCCGCCCCGCTCGCCGACCCCTTCGGCGACCCGCTGCTGAGCCCCCGGACCGACCCGCTGGCCGACTCCTACGCGGCCGCCTCGGCCGCCGCCCTCGCCGACCCGCTCGGCGCCGGCTACCCGCAGGGCGGCTCCCCGGCGCAGCCGCTGGGCCGGCCGTCGGCTCCGGGACAGCCCGCCGCCGAGCCGGGCGGCCGGGTCCCGGCCCCGGGCGAGCCGGCCGTCCTCGGCGTCACCTGCGGTCTGGTGCTCTGCGGCGACACCGGCCACGCCGCGCTCGTGGTGGAGCCGACGGGGCCGGTCGGCCGACCGGGCAGCACCAGCGGGACCGACGAGTTCCTGCCGCTGCTCGCCGACCACGGCTTCACCCGGATCGCCGACGTCAACGAGCCGCCGGCGCGGCTGCCGGGCTGGTCGGTGCTGTTCGCGATGGGCCGGCTGCACTCGATCCTGCAGCCCTCCTCGGCCGGCACCAGCGCGTGGTGGCAGGCGCACGCCCCGCTGGTGGTGACCGAGGCGTGGCGGAACGCGGCGAACAGCCAGTCCACCGTGATCATGTACGCCGCACCGGCCGGCACCATCGGCCGCCAGCCCCGCGAGGACCTGCTGCGCAACGCGCTGGACCGGGCCGCCGCCCAGGGCCTGCTGGTCGCGGCCACCCTCCCGCTGGCCGGCACCTGATACCCGCCCCCGACGAACCGTCACCGCCCGACGGGTCGTCACCACCCCTGCCGCGCGCCGGATCCCCTCCGGCGCGCGGCGCCGCGCCGGGCGCCGACGGCCGACCGCCGACCCGCATCCCCGCTCCCGTTCGCTCGTTGGGCCCTACGTGTACAGCTACGACGTGACCTCCGCCTTCCGCCAGACCACCGCCACCCGCAGCATCCCGGCGATGAGGCCGTCGTACGACGGGGAGCATCCGTTCGCCCCCGCCCCGACCCCGATCTACGACGAGCTGTACTCGGAGTACCGCCGGCTCTTCCGCGCCCTGCCCGGCGACCGGTCCGGCGAGGAGGAGCTGCGGTTCACCGGCTTCGCCGTCCGCCCGTACGACTCCTACGCCGGCTTCCCCCCGCCCGCCCCGGCCGAGCCCTACGGCGCGCTGGCGCAGCACCAGCCCTTCCCCGGCTACCCGGGCCAGCTCCCCGGCATCCCGCAGTTCGTGCCGCCGCAGGGCGCCCACGCCCACCAGCCCCAGCCGCAGCACCCGCACCCCCACCCCCAGCACTCCCCCGGCTACCCCCCGGCCGCCCAGCATGCGCACCAGCCGCAGCACCCGCACGCCCCGCACCCCCAGCAGGCGGCCGCCCACCAGGCCCACCACCCCGGGCACCACCCCGCCCAGCACCCGGGCGCCCAGCAGCCCGCGGCCGGCCAGGGCTGGGTCGCCACCGGCTACCTCGCCCCGGTCACCGTCCCGTCGCCGGGCCGCCACCGGGGCAACCTGCTCTCCCTCCCCCCGGGCCGTGGCTGACCAACGACGCATCAAGACGCATCGAAGGAACGGAGAAAACGGAGAAGGGGACGTGGTCGGCGGTTGCCGACCACGTCCCCTTCTCCGCTACCCCCTACTACCTACGCCCGCTCACTTCTTCTTCCGCTTCTCCCGCACCCGCACCGAGATCGAGATCGGCGTGCCGACGAAGCCGAACTCCTCACGCAGCCGCCGCTCGACGAAGCGCCGGTAGCCGGCCTCCAGGAACCCGGAGGCGAAGAGCACGAACCGCGGCGGCTTGATGCCGGCCTGGGTGCCGAAGAGGATCCGGGGCTGCTTGCCGCCGCGGATCGGGTGCGGGTGCGCGGCCACGAGCTCGCCGAGGAAGGCGTTCAGCTTGGCCGTGGTGATCCGGGTCTCCCAGCCGGCCAGCGCGGTCTCGATCGCCGGCACCAGCTTCTCCATGTGCCGGCCGGTCTTCGCCGAGACGTTGACCCGGGGCGCCCACTGCACCTGGACGAGATCCTTCTCGATCTCGCGCTCCAGGTAGTAGCGGCGCTCCTCGTCCATCTGGTCCCACTTGTTGTAGGCGATGACGACAGCGCGGCCGGCCTCGACGGCCATCGAGATGATCCGGGTGTCCTGCTCGGCCAGGGTCTCGCTGGCGTCGATCAGGACGACGGCGACCTCGGCCTTCTCCAGCGCGGCGGAGGTGCGCAGCGAGGCGTAGAAGTCGGCGCCGGCGGTCAGGTGGACCCGGCGGCGGATGCCGGCGGTGTCCACGAACTTCCAGGTCTTGCCGCCCAGTTCGATCATCTCGTCGACCGGATCGCGGGTGGTGCCGGCCAGCTCGTTGACCACCACCCGCTCCTCGCCGGCCACCTTGTTGAGCAGGCTGGACTTGCCGACGTTGGGCCGGCCGATCAGCGCGACCCGGCGCGGGCCGCCGAGCGCGACGCCGAAGGTCTGCGGCGGCGCCTCGGGCAGCGCGGCCATGACGGCGTCCAGCAGGTCGCCGGAGCCGCGGCCGTGCAGCGCGGAGACGGGGTAGGGCTCGCCGAGGCCGAGCGACCAGAGGTAGGCGGCCTCGGCCTCGGTGGACTGGCCGTCCACCTTGTTGGCGCAGAGCACCACCGGCTTGCCGGAGCGGCGGATCAGCTTGACCAGCGCCTCGTCCGTGTCGGTGGCGCCGACGGTGGCGTCGACCACGAAGAGCACCGCGTCGGAGGTCTCGATGCCCAGCTCGGCCTGGGCGGCGACCATGGCGTCGATGCCGAGGACGTCGATCTCCCAGCCGCCGGTGTCGACGACCTTGAACCGGCGGCCGTTCCAGGTCGCCTCGTACTGCACCCGGTCGCGGGTGACGCCCGGGCGGTCCTCGACCACGGCCTCGCGGCGGCCGATGATCCGGTTCACCAGGGTCGACTTGCCGACGTTCGGCCGGCCGACCACGGCCAGCACCGGGAGCGGCAGGTGCGCGCCGGCCTCCAGGTCGAGGTCACCGTCCTCGAAGCCCTCGCTCTCGGCGAGCGCCATGAACTCGGCGTACTCGGTGTCGTCCAGCTCGCCGTGACCGGCGAGGTGCTCGTTGCTCATTACCACTGATCCATTTCCCGGCCCGCCCCGCCGAACGGGCGCGGACCGTGCGTACCTGCCCGGACGGAACGGCCGGGCAGCGCGAAGAACAAGTCTCGAAGACCGAAAACTCGAAGAAACTCGAAGAACGGAAAGACGGACGGAGAAGGGCCCCGGTCGTCGACCGGACCCCGTGAGGCTAGGCGGCGGTCAGGTGACCGGCCCGCTCCGCGACCAACTCCACCACGGCGTCGATCACCTGGGGCAGCGTCAGCTCACTGGTGTCCACCAGCACGGCGTCCTCGGCCCGGACCAGCGGGGCGGTCGCCCGCGAGGAGTCCGCGGCGTCCCGCCGGGTCAGGTCGGCGGCCATCGCGGCGATGGTCGCCTCGTCGACGCCCTTGGCCCGCAGCTCGGCGGCCCGGCGCCCGGCCCGCGCCTCGGGCGAGGCGGTCAGGAAGACCTTGGCGGTGGCGGCCGGGAAGACCACGGTGCCCATGTCCCGCCCCTCGGCGACGATCCCGCGCGGGGCCACCTCGGCGCAGCCGCGCTGCAGCTCGACCAGCCGGGCCCGCACGGCCGGCACCGCGGAGACGGCGCTGACCTGCGCGGTCACCTCGGGCCCGCGGATCGGACCGGAGACGTCCACGCCGTCCACCGTGATGGTCGGGCCGTCGGCGTCGGTGCCGGAGACGATCACCGGCTTGGCGCAGGCGATCGACACGGCGTCGGCGTCGTCGATGTCGATCCCGTTGGTCAGCATCCACCAGGTCATCGCCCGGTACATCGCACCGGTGTCCAGGAAGCTGAGCCCGAGCCGGGCCGCGACCGCACGGGAGACGGTCGACTTGCCGGAGCCGGAGGGTCCGTCGATGGCGACGACGACCGGGGCGTGCGCTCGGTCGGCAGTGTCCACGGGGGAACCTCTCTTCTCGACACCCGGGGGAGATACCTCAAGGTTAGACGACCCGCACCACTCCCCCGGCCGCCCACCGCCCGGGCCGGGGCCGGCCGACCCGCCTCCCGCGCGACCTCAGTCCCGCACGTCCCAGCCGCGTTCGGTCAGCACGGTGACCAGCTGGTGCACCGCCGTCGGCTCGACGGAGAGCTGGACCAGGCCGATCCGCCGGCCGGCCGAGTGGTCGATGGCCACGTCCTCGACGTTCACGCCGGCCCGGGCGGCCTCCTTGAACAGGCGCCCGAGCTCGCCGGGCTGGTCGCCGATCGCGACCACCACGGTCTCGTAGCGGGTGGGCGGGGCGCCGTGCTTGCCGGGGATCCGGGCCTGGCCCTGGTTACCGCGGCGCATCACGGCCTCGATCCCGGCGGTGCCCTTCTGCCGGTCCTGGGCGCCGTCGGCGGCCAGCGAGCGCAGCGAGCCCACGGCGGTGTTCAGGTCGACCGCCAGTTCCTCCAGCACGTCGGCCACCACGGCCGCGTTGGCGGACAGGATGTCCACCCACATCCGCGGGTCGGAGGCGGCGATCCGGGTCACGTCCCGCACCCCCTGCCCGGCCAGGCGCACCGCCGTCTCGTCGGCGTTCTCCAGCCGGGCCGCGACCAGCGAGGAGACCAGCTGCGGCGCGTGCGAGACCAGCGCGACGGCCCGGTCGTGCGCGACGGCGTCCATCACCACCGGCATCGCGCCGCAGAGCGCGACCAGCTCCAGCGCGGCGTTCAGCGTCTCGGTGGAGGTGTCGGCGGTGGGGGTGAGCACCCACGGGCGCCCCTCGAACAGGTCGGCCCGGGCGGCCAGCGGCCCGGACTGCTCGCGGCCGGCCATCGGGTGCCCGCCGATGTAGCTGGTGGTGTCGCAGCCGAGCTCGGCCACCTCGGCCCGGGGCCCGGACTTCACGCTGGCCACGTCGGTGTAGCAGCGGGCCAGCCCGCGCCGCTGACAGTCCGCCAGGACCCGGCCGACCAGGGCCGGCGGCACGGCGACGATGGCCAGGTCCACCGGCTGCTCGATCTCGTCGGTGATCCCGGCGCCGAGCGAGGCGGCGGTCCGGGCGGCGTCGGGGTCGGCGTCCTCCAGGTGCACCGTTATCCCCCGGGCGGTCAGCGCGAGCGCGGCGGAGGTGCCGATCAGACCGGTGCCGACGACGACGGCTGTGCGCATGGGGAGGGCCCTCTCCTGACCGCGGGACGCTGCGAACGCCCCAATCCTCGCGCACCGCCCGCCGCGCCGCTCCCCCGCCCCCACCACGCGGCGCGGCTTCCCCCGACAACCCCCGCCCCACCCCGGCGAATCCGCGGGACAGTCGTCGGTCCCACGGGGCAGACTGACCCCACAGCACCCACGCCAGCCCGCCGTCCCGGAAGGAGCCCAGCTCCCGTGACCGACACGCCGTCAGCTGTTCCCCCGTCAGCCGCCCCCTGGGCCAGCACGCTGGACTCGGTGGTGGTCTACGCCGCCGGGGCGCTCTGCACCCGGGTGGCGCGGGGCGTGCTGCCCGCCCCGGCCGACGGAGCGGTGCGGCTGCGGCTCACCGGCCTGCCCGCGGGGCTGGACGCGGGGGCCGTGCGGGCCCGGCTGGCGGCCGAGCCGGCGGGCTGGCGGATCACCGAGGTCCGGCCGCACCCGGAGGCCGAGCTGCGGCCGGACCGGGCCGAGCGCTCCACCGAGCTCGACCAGCGGCTGGCGGCGGCCCGGGAGCGGGTGGCCGCGCTGGAGCTGCGCGAGCGGCGGCTGGCCGCCCGCGCCGCCCGGATCGCCGACCTGCGCGCGGTGCCGCCGAAGCCGTCGCGGGACGCGCCACCGGCCCTGCGCCGGGCGCCTACGACCGCCCTGCTGGCGCTCGCCGACTTCGTGGACGAGCGCCTGACCGCCCTGGCCGGGCCCGCCGAGCAGGTCCGCCAGGAGCTGGCCGAGGCCCGCCGGGAGGCGGAGCGGCTGCTCGACGAGCACATGCGGGCCTCCCGGGCCGGGGCCGCGGGGCCGGTCGCCACCGGCGTCGCGGTGCTGGTGGTGCTGGCGCCGGACGAGCCGGGGCTGCCGGTGCCGGTCGAGCCGGTGACCGTGGAGCTGGAGTACCGGGTGGCCGGCGCCTTCTGGGTGCCGAGCTACCGGCTGAGCTACCGCCAGGGCAGCCCGACCGGCACCCTGGCGCTGCGCGCGGTGGTCGCCCAGCGCACCGGCGAGGACTGGACGGGCGTGCGCCTGGCCCTCTCCACCGCCAACCTGGCCCGCCCGGCCGCGCTGCCCGAGCTGCGTTCACTGCGGATCGGCCGCCGCCAGCCCGCGCCGGCGCCCTCGGGCTGGCGCGAGCCGCCGGGCGGCCTGGCCGAGCTCTTCACCGACTTCGACGGCGCCCCGGACCGCCCGCACGACGAGGGCGGTCCGCTGCTGGTCGGCGGCGCGGCCGCCCCGGTGATGGCGATGGCGCCGCGCAGCCGCTCCCTGGCCTCCGCCGCCCCGCCGGCCCCGCCCGCTCCGCTGCCCGTCCCGCCGGGCGCCGCCGTGCCGCAGAACGCCCCGCAGTTCGGCGCCGCCGCCCCGGCCCCGTACGGCTACGCCCCGCCCCCGGGCGCCGCCCCGGGCGGCTACGGCGCGTCGATGCCCGCCCCGGGCGGCCCCGGCGGCCCGGTGCCGCAGCTGCTGGACGCGCCCGCCGCGCCGCCGCCCCCGCCGCCCGCGCCGGCCGCCGACCAGCTCGACTACGGCGCCCTGCTGCTCGCCGGCCCGGACGCCCCGGCGGCCCGCCGCGGCCGCCTGCACCCGGCCCCGCGCGACGGCGCGCTCGCGCACGCCGCCGCTGCCCCCTCCCCGGCGCTGCCCCGGCACGCCGTCCCGGTGCGCCGCTCGGCCGGCTCCTTCGACCAGCGCTACCAGGCCGCCGCCCGCTGCGACCTGCCGGCCGACGGCGCCTGGCACACCGTCGCGCTGACCGAGCTGACGGTGGACCTGACGCCCGAGTACGTCTGCGTGCCCTCGCTCGACCAGTCGGTCTTCGCCACCCTGCTGCTCACCAACGAGACCGCGCACGCCCTGCTGGCCGGCCCGCTGGAGGTCACCGTGGACGGCGACCACCTGCTCAGCACCGCGCTGCCCACGCTGGCCCCCGGCGCGGTCCGCCGGGTCGGGCTGGGCGTGGCCCAGGGCGTCCGGGCGACCCGGCGCACCGAGACCCAGGAGTCGACGGCCGGCCTGCGCGGCGGCACCACGGTGGTCAGCGAGCGGATCCACCTGGAGCTGGCCAACCACCTGTCGCAGCCGGTCCGGATCGAGGTCCGCGAGCGGGTGCCGGTCACCCAGGACCGGGACGTCCGGGTGGAGGAGCTGCCGGCCGCCCCGGCCTGGGAGACGCCCGAGTCGCCGTACCACGCGCGCGGCACCCGCTGCTGGCGGCTCGACCTGGCGCCCGGCGCCCGGGCGCGGCTCAGCGGCGGCTGGGAGATCCGCTTCCCGGCCGGCAAGGCGCTGACCGGCGGCAACCGCCGCAGTGGCTGACCCGATGACCACCAGCCGCGCAACCCTCGAAGGAGCCGCTGCCACCATGTCCCTGCCCGTCGTCCCGCTGCCGGTCACCGCGGTCACCTGCCTGGAGGACCGCTCCCAGCTGGAGCGCACCGCGCACCTGGAACTGGCCGCCGGCGTGCAGCGGCTGCGGCTCGGCCCGCTCACCCCGCTGGCCGTGGACCACTCGCTGCGCACCGAGCTGGCGGGTGCCGGCGCCCGGGTGCTGGACGCCCGGCTGACCCGCTCCTGGACCCCGCGCCCGGTCGGCCCCGCGCCGGACGACTCCCCGCTGCGCGAGCGGCTGCACGCGGCGCGGGCCGCGCTGCGGGCGGCCGTCGCCGACCAGCAGCGGACCACGGCCCGGCTCGGGCTGCTCGACCAGCTCGCCGAGGAACTGCTGCGCGAGGTGGCCGAGGGCACCGGGCTGGACCAGCCGGAGCCGCGGCGCTGGGCCGCCGAGCTGGACCGGATCAGCACCGAGCAGGACGAACTGGCCGAGCGCGCCCGGGCGCTGGAGAGCCACCGGCACGAGCTCGCGCTGGAGGAGGCCGAGCTCGACCGCGCGGTCGAGTCCGCCGAGCCGCCCGAGCCCGAGCTGCGCTGCTACCTGGACCTGACGGTGCGGGCGGAGCAGCCCGGCCCGGCAGTGCTGACGGTGGGCCACCTGACGGCCTGTGCGCTCTGGCGGCCGGCCTACCGGGCGGTGCTCGGCGGCGGAGCGGTCCGGCTGGCCACGGACGCGGTGGTCTGGCAGGCCACCGGCGAGGACTGGACCGGGGTCCGGCTGACCCTGTCCACCGCCCGCTCGATGCTGGCGGCCGAGCCGCCGGTGCTCCAGGAGGACCGGCTGACGCTGCGTGAGCTCTCCTCCGCGGAGCGGCGCACCGTCGAGGTGGAGCTGCGCGAGGAGGAGATCCGCACGCTGGGCCCGGCCGGCCCGGAGCAGGGCGAGGAGCTGCCGGGCCTGGACGACGGCGGCGAGGTGCGGGTGCTGCACGCCCCGGCGCCGGCCACCGTGCCGGGCGACGGCCGCGCGCACCGGGTGCCGCTGGGCTGGTTCGACGCCGCGGCGGCGGTCGAGCTGGTCGCCGCGCCGGAGCTGTCGCCGCTGGTCAGCGAGGTGGTCTCGGTGCGCAACACGGCGTCGGTGCCGCTGCTCGCCGGTCCGGTCGAACTGGTCCGGGGCAGCGGCTACGTGGGGCGCGGCGAGCTGCGCTACACGGCGCCGGGCGCCGTCGCGGAGCTGGCCTTCCCGGGCTCGGACGAGTACCGGCTGCTGCGCGAGACCACCGAGGAGGAGGGCACCGCGGGCCTGCCGGGCACCGGTCGGCGCACCGTGCGCACCCGGACGGTGCAGGTGCACGTCACCCGGCTCTGCGCACCGGGGACGACCGGGGAGCAGACCGTGGTGCTGCGCGAGCGGATCCCGGTCTCCGAGGTGTCGGCGGTCGAGGTGCGGCTGCACGAGCAGTCCTGCGACCCCCGCCCGGACGCGGTGGACGCCGAGGGCATCGTCCGCTGGGAGCTGCCGCTCGCCCCGAACACCCGACGCACCGTCACCCTGGTCTACGAGGTGTCCGCTTCGGCCAAGGTGGCGGGCCTGTGACCCGGCCCGGAGGTACAACAGACTCATGATCCTGCACCTCGCGCCCCTGGACGACTGGCTCCGCGACCCCGGCCGGCCGTACAGCACGTCCTCGCTGCTGACGGACGGCTTCATCCACTGCTCGCCGGACGAGCCGACCACGCTGGCCGTGGCCAACGTGTTCTTCGGCAAGACCCCGGACCCGCTGATGGCCCTGCTGATCGACGAGGAGCGGGTGGACCCGATGGTCCGCTGGGAGGCCCCGGCGGGCGACCGCCCGCCGGGCACCGCGCCGGACGTGCTCTTCCCGCACATCTACGGCCGGCTGAACCGCACCGCCGTGGTCGGCCTGGAGAAGCTGGAGCGCGGCACGGACGGCCGCTGGGCCCGCCTGGTGCCCTGGAGCTGACGCCCCGCCGGCTGGCGCGTGCTCAGAGCCAGCCGCGCTCGCGGGCGGCGAGCCCGGCCTGGAAGCGGGTGGTGGCGCCCAGCTCGCGCATCAGCGCCTGGAGGCGGCGCTGGGTGGTGCGGGCGCTCCAGCCGAGCGAGCGCGCGATCGACTCGTCGGTCAGGCCGGCCGCCAGCAGGCCGAGCAGCTTGCGGTGGTCGGCGTCCGGCGCGCCGGGGCCCTCGCCGTCCAGCGCGGCCTGCAGCGGCACGGCCCGCTCCCACTCGGCCTCGAAGAGCCGGTCCAGCGCCTGCAGCAGCGCGGAGGGGTGGATCACGTAGGCGGCGTCCAGCACGCTGTCGCCGACGCTGATCGGGATGATCGCCATCCGGTCGTCCGACATGATCAGCTTCATCGGCAGGGTGGTGCGGACCCTGGCCTCCTCGCCGTCCCGCACGCCGATCAGGATGTCGTTCTCCAGCCGGCCCGGCCAGGCCACCGCCTCGCGGTCGTAGACCGTCCGGTAGCGCACGCCCTCGACCAGCTTGCGGCGCTGCTGGCTGAGGTTGGCCGCCACGTCCTGCACGTAGGGCGGGCAGTCGAAGCCGCGGACCTGCTGCGCGCTGGTGTCCTGCAGGTGCTCGATCCGCTGGGCGATCGCCTCGCCGCCGGTGAGCACCTCGACCGAGCGGGCCGGGTCGGTGAACCGGGAGGCCTCCCGGAAGGTGTCCATCAGCCGGTGCATCTCGGCCCGGGCGCTGCGCAGCTCGGCCTCGCGGTGGCCGATCAGGGTGCCGATCGCCACGTCGGGGGCGACCGCCAGGTAGTGGTCCCGCTCGACCGGGGCCCGGGTGGCCATGCCCTGCTGGGCGAGCCGGCTCAGCGACTTGCCGCTCTGCTGCACGGTCAGCCCGCAGCGCTCGGCCAGGTCGGCGGCCGTGGAGCGCGGGGCGGACACCAGCGCGGCGTAGACCAGCCCGTCGGGGTCGGGGAGCCCGAGCGTGTTGAACGCTTCCGACATGAGGCTCCTCCCCCGGGTTTGGCGGCTTCACGCCAATTCTTTGCTGCGGTTTTCCTGGCCATCCTCTGCCACGGGGGGGTGCCTTTTCAACCCGGCCCCGACGAGACACTCCACCGAGCAGCGCGAAGGGGCCGGGCACCGCACTCGGTACCCGGCCCCCACCAGCGGTTTGTGCCCCTACGGGCAGACCTACAGGCCGACCGCCTGCATCAGCTGGCCGACCTCGGGGTTGGTCAGCCGGCGCAGCCAGCCGGACTTCTGGTCGCCGAGCGCGATCGGGCCGAAGTGCGTGCGGACCAGCTTCTCCACCGGGAAGCCGGCCTCGGACAGCATCCGGCGGACGATGTGCTTGCGGCCCTCGTGCAGGGTGACCTCGACCAGGTAGTTCTTGCCGACGTTGGAGACCACCCGGAAGCTGTCGGCGCGGGCGAACCCGTCCTCCAGCTCGATGCCCTTGGCCAGCTGCTTGCCCAGGTCGCGCGGGATCGGCCCCTGGATCGCGGCCAGGTAGGTCTTGGTCACGCCGTACCGGGGGTGGGTCAGCCGGTGGGCCAGCTCGCCGTGGTTGGTGAGCAGGATGATGCCCTCGGTCTCGGTGTCCAGCCGGCCCACGTGGAACAGCCGGGTCTCCCGGTTGGTCACGTAGTCGCCCAGGCACTGGCGGCCGTCCGGGTCCTCCATGGTGGAGACCACGCCGGCCGGCTTGTTCAGCGCGAAGAACAGGTACGACTGGGTGGCGACGGTCAGGCCGTCCACCTTGATCTCGTCGTTCTGCGCGTCGACCCGCTTGCCCTGCTCGGTGACCAGCCGGCCGTTGACCTCGACCCGGCCCTGCTCGATCAGCTCCTCGCAGGCCCGCCGGCTGCCGACGCCGGCCCGGGCCAGCACCTTCTGCAGCCGCTCGCCCTGCTCGGCGGCCTCGCCGCCGGCCGGCTTGTCGTGCCGGCGCAGCACCGCGTCCTCGATCTTGGCCTGCAGCTCGCGCGAGCGCTGCGGCGGCTGGCGGCGCGGGTCGCCCGGGGCGCCCTGGCCCTCCCGGCGCGGGCGCGGCGCGGGGCCGGGCCGACGGCCGGCGTAGCCGCCGCGGGCCGGGGTGGCGTTCGGGCCGCCGCCGTACTCGGGGCGGTCGTAGCGGCGCTCCTCCGGGCGCAGCGGGCGGTCGGGGTAGCGGCGGTCGTCCCGCCGGTCGTCCCGGCGGTCACCGCCCTGCCGGCCCCGGTCGCCGTAGGAGTCGCGGCCACCGCGGCCCTGGCTCCCGCCCTGGCCGCCCTGGCCGCCGCGCGAGGAGCCGCCGCCGTAGGACGAGCCGCCCCGCGAGCCACCGCCGTGGGACGAGCCGCCCCGCGAGTCGCTGCCGCCGCGGCCCCCGCCGTAGGAGCCGCCCCCGCGACCACCGCCGCTGCTGCCGCCGCGACCGCCGCCGCCGCTGTTCCTGCCGTTACCGCTACTACGCATCAAATGTCCGTACGTTCGTCGTTCCATCGGGAAGTGCAAGTCGTGCCGGCCGACCTCACTCCACTTCCCGTGCGCTCGCGGCGGCCACCGCGTCCGCGATCGCCGTGCCTTCGAGGGACTCCGCTTCCACGTCGTCGACCTCGGGCAGGAAGGGGGCCAGCTCCGGCAGTTCGTCCAGGCCGCGCAGCCCCATCCGTTCCAGGAAGTAGCTCGTCGTCCGATACAGGATCGCACCTGTTTCGGGCTCGGTCCCGGTCTCTTCCACCAGGCCTCGCTGTACCAGGGTACGCATCACGCCGTCACAGTTCACACCGCGTACCGCCGAGACGCGGGATCTGGACACCGGCTGACGGTAGGCGACCACCGCCAATGTCTCCAGCGCGGCCTGGGTCAGCCGGGCCTGCTGGCCGTCCAGCACGAAGCGGTCCACGGCGGCGGAGCACTCCGCGCGGCTGTAGTAGCGCCAGCCGCCGGCCACCAGGCGCAACTCGAAGCCGCGGCCCTGGGCGGTGTACTCGGCGGCGAGCTCGCGCAGCGCGGCGGCCACCTCGGCCCTGGGGTGCTCCAGCACGTCCGCCAGCCGGGCCTCCGGGATCGGCTCGTCGGCCACCATCAGGACGGCCTCCAGACCGGGCCTGAGGGCCACCTCGGCGGTCCCTAGCTGCTCCGCGGGCTCCACCGAAGGCTCGGGCTCGGGCAGCGCCTCCGGCGAGGCCGCCGGCTCCGGCACCAGCACCTCCGGCTCGCCGGCGTGGGCCGGCTCCAGCCACTCGTCCTCGCGCACCTGCCCCGGCAGCCCGAGGCTGCGCCGCACCGGCCGCTGCTCGCTCACCGCTTCTTCTCCCTCTCCTGGCCGGCGTCCTCGCCCGGGGGCCGGTCGAACTCGTCGGTCACCTCGATCGCCGCCCGGTCCGCCTCGGCCACCCAACGGACCATCAGCGAGCCCAGCGGCTCCGGCTGGTCGAAGTCCAGCGCGCGCTCCCGGTAGAGCTCCAGCAGCGCCAGGAACCGGGCCACCACGACCAGCGAGCCGTCCGCGTCGGCCACCAGCTCGGCGAACGTGGCGGCACCGCGCGCCGCCAGCAGCTCCGCCACCAGCTGGGCCTGCTCCCGCACGCTCACCGGCGGGGTGTGGATGTGGTCCACGTACACGACCGGCTTGGGCTTGGGCGTCATCGCCTTCGCGGCCAGCTGGGCGAACCGCTCCAGCCCGACGTGGATCACCACCTCGGGCAGCAGTTCGGCGTGCTGCGGCTCCAGGCCGACGGTGCGCGGGTGGCGGCGGGCCTCGTCGGCCCAGCGCTGCTCGAACACCGCGGCCACCCGCTTGTACGCCCGGTACTGCAGCAGCCGGGCGAAGAGCAGGTCGCGGGCCTCCAGCAGGGCGAGGTCCTCCTCGTCCTCGACCTCGGCGGCGGGCAGCAGGCGGGCCGCCTTCAGGTCGAGCAGGGTGGCCGCGACCACCAGGAACTCGGTCGCCTGGTCCAGGTCCCAGTCCGGCCCCATCGCCCGGATGTGCGCCATGAACTCGTCGGTGACCCGGGAGAGCGCGACCTCGGTGACGTCCAGCTTGTGCTTGGCGATCAGCGAGAGCAGCAGGTCGAACGGACCCTCGAAATTGGCCAGCCGGACGGTGAAACCGGCGCGCGGCTGTTCGGCGGCGGCTTCGGAAGCGTCCTGGTCAGGGGCGGTGCTGGGCATGGCGGTCCATCTTCACACGCCCACCGCCCGGTCGAGCCGCTACGCGCTCAGCGGCCGCGCAACCTTCGCACCAGGATGCTGGCCTCACCGCGCTGCTCCAGGTCGGCCAGCACGACGGCGATCGCCTCGCGCACCACCCGGCCGCGGTCCACCGCCAGCCCGTGCTCGCCGCGGAGCACCAGGCGGGCGTGCTCCAGGTCCATCAGCTCCTCGGCGGAGACGTACACGGTGATCTTCTCGTCGTGCCGTTCCCGCCCGCTGGGGCGGCGCGGCGCCCGGGTGCGCGGGCGGCGCCGCAGGTTGCCGTCGGCCTCCTCCGGACCGGGGGCGGCGGCCGGCGGGCCGGCCTGGGCCGTCCGGGCCGCCGGGGCGGCGGCGCTCTCCGCGGTCCGGCCGCCGGGCACCCTCCCCCAGCCTTCGGCCGGGGGGACCCCCTTGCCGGGGGCGGCGGCGGGTCCGGCGGTGGTGCCGGCCGAGGGAGCGTCAGCCGAGGCGGCGTCAGGCTGCTGGGCACCGCTGCCGTCCGCCGGCTCGGCGGCGTTCTGACGGCTTGCCAGGGAGGGCGAGAGCGCCATCCCCCCGGTGGTGCGGAACAGCTCGTCGGCCCCCGGGAGGCTCACTCGACGGGGCGGCACCGGTCGAGCACCTCCCTGGCGAGCTGGCGGTAGGCGGCGGCGCCCACCGAGTTGGTGGCGTAGGTGGTGATCGGCTCGCCGGCCACCGTGGTCTCCGGGAACCTGACGGTCCGCCCGATCACGGTATGGAAGACGTGCTCGCCGAAGGCCTCGACCACCCGGGCCAGCACCTCGCGGGAGTGCACGGTCCGCGAGTCGTACATGGTGGCCAGGATGCCGTCCAGCCGCAGGTCGGGGTTGAGCCGCTCGCAGACCTTCTCGATCGTCTCGGTGAGCAGCGCCACCCCGCGCAGCGCAAAGAACTCGCACTCCAGCGGCACGATCACGCTGTGCGCGGCGGTCAGCGCGTTGACCGTCAGCAGGCCCAGCGAGGGCTGGCAGTCGATGATGACGAAGTCGTAGTCCGGCAGCAGCGGCTTGAGCGCGCGGGCCAGCGCGGACTCCCGGGCCACCTCGCTGACCAGCTGCACCTCGGCGGCCGACAGGTCGATGTTGGAGGGCAGCAGGTCCATGCCGGGCACGGCGGTCTTCAGCAGCACCTCATCGGCCGTCAGGCCCCGCTCCATCAGCAGGTTGTAGACCGTGACGTCGAGCTCCATCGGGTTGACGCCCAGACCCACCGAGAGCGCGCCCTGCGGGTCGAAGTCGACCAGCAGGACCCGGCGGCCGTACTCGGCCAGCGCGGCGCCCAGGTTGATGGTGGAGGTCGTCTTGCCGACGCCGCCCTTCTGGTTGCACATCGCGATGATCTGCGCGGGGCCGTGCTCGGCCAGCGGCGCGGGGATCGGGAAGTACGGCTGCGGGCGGCCGGTGGGGCCGATCCGCTCGCGGCGCTGCCGGGCCGCGTCGGGGGCCAGGGTGGCGGCGTACTCCGGGTCGGGTTCGTACTCCGCGTCCGGGTCGTCGTAGGAGCCGTAGGCGAAGTCGCTGTAGCCGAGCTGCTGGGCCGACAGGTCGGCTTCGTAGACGTGGGTGTGCGCGGCGGCCTGCCGGGCCTCGAAGGTCCGGACGGCGACGGTGCCGATCTCCTCGGCGCCTACGGTGGAACGGGCGGCCCCGGTGTCGTCGGTCGGCTGTCCGGAGCCGTGCTCCGCCAGACCAGGCTGACCACCCCCGGGAGCAAATGTCGACTCATTCACAAGTCGTCTTACCTCCTTGGGCATCCAGGGCATTATGTCGATTCGTCAGCCTGACACCATGCCGACGGTTTGCGACTCTAGGCCGTTCCGGGCGTTCGCAGCAACACAATCCACGGTAGTGGAGTCGATGTGTCGGCCATCCGACCGGGTTCTGTCAAGAGGTGGGTGACCCGACTCACGGTGGATTGACGCACGCCGAGGCCCCCGACCGGCTGCTGCCGATCGGGGGCCTGCGACGGGTGCGCGCAGCACTGGGAGCTGACGCGCGCGGAGCTGAGGGCTCGTCAGGCGAGCACGTTCTCCAGGGAGACGGACGGCAGGCCGAAGGCCTCGGCGACCGCCGGGAAGGTGATCTGGCCCTCGTGCACGTTGAGGCCCTTGGCCAGCGCGGCATCCCGGCGCAGCGCCTCCTTCCAGCCCCGGTTCGCCAGCTCGACCACGTAGGGCAGGGTGGCGTTGGTCAGCGCGTAGGTGGAGGTGTTCGGCACCGCACCCGGCATGTTGGCCACGCAGTAGAAGACCGAGTTGTGGACCTGGAAGGTCGGCTCGGCGTGCGTAGTGGGGTGCGAGTCCTCGAAGCAGCCGCCCTGGTCGATCGCGATGTCGACCAGCACCGAGCCCGGCTTCATCCGGGAGACCAGCTCGTTGGTGACCAGCTTGGGGGCCTTGGCGCCCGGGATCAGCACGGCGCCGATCACCAGGTCGGCCTCGATGACGGCCTTCTCCAGCTCGAAGGAGTTGGACATGATGGCCTTGATCTTGGTGCCGAAGATCTTGTCGGCCTCGCGCAGCTTGTTGATGTCGCGGTCCAGCAGGGTCACCTCGTAGCCCATGCCGATCGCGATGGTGGCCGCGTGCCAGCCGGAGACGCCGCCGCCGATGACCACGGCCTTGGCCGGGTGGGTGCCGGGCACGCCGCCCGGCAGGACGCCGCGGCCGCCGGCCGGGCGCATCAGGTGGTAGGAGCCGACCTGCGGGGCCAGCCGGCCCGCGACCTCGGACATCGGGGCGAGCAGCGGCAGCGCGCCGTTGGCGGTCTGCACGGTCTCGTAGGCGATCGCGGTGGTGCCGGAGGCGACCAGCGCGTCGGTGCCGGCCCGGTCGGCCGCCAGGTGCAGGTAGGTGAAGAGGGTCTGGCCCTTGCGCAGGCGGTGGTACTCCTGCGCGATCGGCTCCTTGACCTTGAGCAGCAGGTCGGCGGTGGCCCACACCTCGTCGGCGGTGCCGAGGATGGTGGCACCGGCGGCCACGTACTCCTCGTTCGGGATCGAGGAGCCGATGCCGGCACCGTCCTCGATGTAGACCTCGTGGCCGTTGCGGACCAGCTCATGCACGCCGGCGGGCGTGATGGCCACGCGGTACTCGTGGTTCTTGACCTCGCGGGGGATGCCGACCTTGGTCACGGTTAAACACGTCCCTCTTGCCATGGGAGCCCCGACCGGAAGGAAGACCGGCGGGGGGCCGCACGGGCATGCCTCCGGCAAGGGCACGGCCCGGCCGGGGCACGCTTCACTGCGCGACCAATGTCGAGTGTAATGAAGGACAGCGCATCCGTCAGCCTTCCAATCTGAATAAATCTCTTGAGCTCATTGGCAGATTCGTAGGCTTCCCATCGGATCTTCCTGGCAAACTCTGGCAGATCGGGCAAATCTCCCATAGTGCACAAGGGTCACGGGAGGAGCTTCGCAGGTCAGGCCCGGTCGACGGGGCGGGGCCGACCGGTTCGCCCCCGGCTCAGGACGCCGACAGCCGGTTCAGCGCCCGGCCGACCGCGCCGGCCCCGCGTTCGTCGCCGAGCCGGCGCAGCAGGCCGAGCGCCGAGCGGTACTCCCGGACCGCCTCGTCGAACCGCCGCTGGGCGGCGTGCGCCTCGGCCAGCCGGGTCAGCAGCCTGGCCTGGCCGGCCCCGTCGCCGAGCCCCTGGCGCAGCGCCAGCGCCCGCCCGTAGGCGTCGGCGGCGCGCACCGCCTCACCGAGCGCCCTCCTGCACTCCCCCACACCTTCGAGCGCGCGTGCCGCCGCGGCGTCGTCCCGCGGCTGCCGGGTGTGCGCCACCGCCGCCTGGTAGTGCTCCGCCGCCACCGCCCACTCACCGGCCGCGGCCCGCAGGTCCCCCAGGTTGAGCAGCGCGGCCGCGGCCCGGCGCGGCGCGCCCTGGCGCTCGGCCAGCGCCAGCACCAGCGCGTGCAGCCGGTGCGCCTCACCCGCCGGCAGCCCGTGCTCGGCGGCCAGCGGCAGGGTCCGCAGCAGGGCGCCGACCAGCCGCCCCACCGATCCGTCCAGGTCCGCCCGGGCCAGCGCCTGCTCGGCGGCGGCCAGCAGCCACTCGCACTCCTCGGCCAGCCAGCGCCGGGCGTGCTCCGCGCTGCGCAACCGCAGCGGCCCGGGCAGCGGGTCGGGCGCCGGCACCGCCGGGTCGAGCAGCGCCCGCGCCGAGTCGGTGAGCCGGATCAGCCGCTCCAGCAGCCGGGCCCGGGCCAACTGCACGGCGGCCGGGCGGTCGTGCTCCTCGCGCAACGCCAGCAGCCGGGCGAAGTGCCGCCCGGGCAGCCGGTAGCGGGCGGTGCCGTCGGCCGCCGGATCGGCCTGGTCCAGCAGCTCCTGCTCGGCCAGCGCGTGCAGGACGGCGACCGCCTCGGGGGCCGGGCAGCCGGCCAGCGCGGAGGCCGTGCGCGGATCGACCCGGCCGCCGGGGGCCAGGGTGAGCATCCGCAGCATCCGGGCCTGCGCCACCGGCAGCGCGCGGTAGCGCAGCAGCAGTGCGGCGGCCAGCGGATCGGCCGCCCCCTCGACCGCGCGCAGCGCCACCGCCGCCTCCGGCACCGCCGCCTTGGGGTGCGCCCGCAGCCAGCCGGCCATCAGCCGCAGCGGGGCCGGCCGCTCGGCGCAGGCCTCGCCGAGTTCGGCGGCGGCCACCGGGTCGCAGCCGATCCGGGTGCCGCCGACCAGCGCGGTGAGCAGCTCGACAGCGGCCGCCTCGTCCAGCCCGCGCAGGATCACCGGGTCCACCGGGAAGCGGTCGGCCAGCGCGGTGAGCGGGCCCGCCGAGACCGCGAGCACCAGGCAGCGCGGCTCCTCGGGCAGCAGCGGGGCCAGGTGCTCGGCGTCCGGCACGTCGTCCAGCAGCAGCAGGGTGTCCCGGCCGGTGAGCGCGGCGCGCAGTTCGGCGCAGGCCGGGTCGGCCGCCCCGGGCCCGGCCGGCGGCAGCGCCCGGGTGCTCCGGCCGAGCAGGGCGAGCAGCCGGCGGGCCACCGCGCCGGGGGCGTGCGGGGTGCCGTCGGGGTCGGCGAGGTGGGCGGTCAGCAGCTGCCGGCCGCCCAGTTCGGTGCGGGCGAACCGCCGGGCCAGCGCGGTGCGGCCGGCGCCGGGCCGGCCGACCACCAGCAGCACCCGGCAGCCGCGGCCGGTCGCGGGGGCGCGCAGCTGGGCGGTGAGTGCGGCGAGTTCCGCGCTCCGCCCGGCGAACGGTTCGGGCCCGGCCCCCTGCACGGGGGCAGGCCGAGCGTCCATCGTCGCCGTCTTCCTCGCCACCAGTGCCACTCCCGACCCAGTCGCCAGCTTCCCGTGTGCGAAGCGTAGTTCGCGGCGGGCCGGGTGCCGAGGGGACACCGGTATGACCAGGTGTCGAATCACCCGCCCGGCGGCGGGCGGCCGCTACGCGCCGAACGGGCGGGCCGGCCAGGGCGCGTCGGCCGGGCGCAGCCCGTCGGGGCCGGCGCCGGCCAGCGCGGCGCTCAGCGCCAGCACGCCGCTGACCAGGGTGGGGTTGTGCAGCTCGCCGGCCAGCACCAGCTCGACCAGTTCGGCCAGCGGCACCCGGGCGGTCTCGATCTCCAGCTCCTCGCCGTGCGCGTCGAACCGCTCGCCCTCGGCCTCGCCCAGTTCGGTGGCCAGGAAGATCCGCACCGCCTCGTCGCTGCCGCCGGGCGAGGTGTAGAAGTCCACCAGCACCCGCCAGTGGCCCGCCTTGCAGTAGGCCTCCTCGAAGAGCTCGCGCTGCGCGGCGTGCAGCGGGTTCTCGCCCGGCACGTCGAGCACGCCGGCCGGCAGCTCCCACAGCCGCTGGCGCACCGGGTGCCGGTACTGGCGCACCAGCAGCACCCGGCGCTCCTCGTCCAGCGCCAGCACGGCCACCGAGCCGGGGTGGGTCTGGTAGTCCCGGCGGGCGTAGGAGCCGTCCGGCATCCGCACCTCGTCCGAGCTGACCCCGGTGAGCCGCCCCTGGAACGGCCGCTCGGCGGACCGCACCTCCCACTCTTCCGCCACGTCCTTGACCATGTGTCAGCTCTCCCCTTCTCGTCAGTACGACACAATCTAACGCCGAACGGCGGCCGCCCGGGGTACCGGGCAGCCGCCGTTCGATGAACACGCGGTCCTACTGGGCGTCGGTCTTGATCTTGATGGCCGCCGCCACCAGACCCGCGAAGAGCGGGTGCGGGCGGGTCGGGCGCGACTTCAGCTCCGGGTGCGCCTGGGTGGCGACCAGGTAGGGGTGCACCTCGCGCGGGTACTCGACGTACTCCACCAGGTCGCCCTTGGGCGAGAGGCCGGAGAACTGCAGCCCGGTCTTCTCCAGGTCGGCCCGGTAGGCGTTGTTGACCTCGTAGCGGTGGCGGTGGCGCTCCTCGACGTACTGCTCGCCCGCGTAGACCTCGCGGACGATCGAGCCCTCGGCCAGCTTGGCCGGGTAGAGGCCGAGCCGCATGGTGCCGCCCAGGTCGCCCTTGCCGTCCACGATCGCCAGTTGCTCCGCCATGGTGGAGATCACCGGGAACTTGGTGGTGGGGTCGAACTCGGTGGAGTTGGCCTCCGGCAGGCCGGCCAGGTTGCGGGCCGACTCGATGACCACGCACTGCAGGCCCAGGCACAGGCCGAGCAGCGGGATCTTGTTCTCCCGGGCGTAGGTGATCGCGCCGACCTTGCCGTTCACGCCGCGGTCGCCGAAGCCGCCGGGGATGCAGATCGCGTCCACGTCGCCGAGCTGCTCGCGGGCGCCCTCGGGGGTCTCGCACTCGTCCGAGGTGACCCACTTGATCTCGACCCGGGCGTTGTTGGCGAAGCCGCCGGCCCGCAGCGCCTCGGTCACCGAGAGGTAGGCGTCCGGCAGGTCGATGTACTTGCCGACCAGCGCGACCTTGACGATGTGCTGGGGCTCGTGAACCCGGCGCAGCAGGTCGTCCCAGGTGGTCCAGTCCACGTCCCGGAACGGCAGGTCGAGCCGGCGCACCACGTAGGCGTCCAGGCCCTCGCCGTGCAGCACCTTGGGGATGTCGTAGATCGACTTGGCGTCGATGGCCGCGACCACGGCCTCCTCGTCCACGTCGCACATCAGCGAGATCTTGCGCTTGATCGCCTGCGGCACCTCGCGGTCGGCGCGCAGCACCACCGCGTCCGGCTGGATGCCGATGTTGCGCAGCGCGGCCACCGAGTGCTGGGTGGGCTTGGTCTTCAGCTCGCCGGACGGGCCGATGTAGGGCAGCAGCGAGACGTGCACGAAGAACACGTTGTCCCGGCCGACCTCGTGCCGCACCTGGCGGACGGCCTCCAGGAACGGCAGCGACTCGATGTCGCCGACGGTGCCGCCGACCTCGGTGATCACCACGTCCACGTCCTCGGTCGCCATCCGGCGGATCCGGGACTTGATCTCGTTGGTGATGTGCGGGATGACCTGGACGGTGTCGCCCAGGTACTCGCCGCGCCGCTCCTTGGCGATCACCGTCGAGTACACCTGGCCGGTGGTCACGTTGGCCGAGCCGTGCAGGTTGGTGTCGAGGAAGCGCTCGTAGTGACCGATGTCCAGGTCGGTCTCGGCGCCGTCGTCGGTGACGAACACCTCGCCGTGCTGGAACGGGTTCATGGTGCCGGGGTCGACGTTCAGGTAGGGGTCGAGCTTCTGCATCGTCACCCGCAGGCCGCGCGCCTTGAGCAGGGCACCGAGGCTGGAGGCGGTGAGCCCCTTGCCGAGCGAGGAGGCGACACCCCCGGTGACGAAGAGGTGCTTGGTCGTCACGGCGCGGCCGTGTGCCGCCTTGCCGGAATGGGGCTGTGCCAAGAGGGGGCTCCCGTGGTTCGCGTGTCGATGCTGACGCTGGTGGATGCGGACGCCTTCGATTTCCGCCGGCCGTAACCGGGGTCGTCAGTCAGCAGGTCCGGGGCGGTTGATCCCACCAGTCCACGGGGTACCAGGGTATCAGCGAGGTGAACGGCACGCGGTCACACACCTCCGCACTGACCCGCCCGGGTGATGTGGAGGGGGTGTGGGGGGCCGATCGGATCAGTCCGCACTGGCCCGGAATGATCACCGCCGGATGCCCCGTCCACCAGGCGTCCTCACCCGGCTGAGCTACTTTCGCGGCGAGACCGTGAGCAGACGGCCGTACCTGATCGTTTCCGGGTGCTGAGCCCCGTTCCGTCGTCGTATCCTGCACGGACGCATCGCCGACAGCAGAGCAACGCAGAGGACCCGGGGACCGGACGACACCCCGTGGTCCCCGCTGCGCGACCGGACTCCCCCGCACCACCAGTTCCCCGCAGTGCCCAGGCCCAGGAGCCCCGACCGGCTCCGCGCGGCCGGTTCCCGACCACCGCCACCAGCGGACACCGGGGACCCCCGGTCCGGGCCCGCGTCAACCCCGGCTCCGCAGAATCCGCTCCCGCCCCGGTCGGCGACCGCCGAGCACTACCGCGAACTGGAGATTCACGTGGCCGGCCGTATCGAGGACTACGCACTCATCGGGGACATGCAGACCGCCGCCCTGGTCAGCAGAGACGGGGCGGTGGACTGGCTGTGCCTGCCCCGCTTCGACTCCCCCGCCGTCTTCGCGGGCCTGCTCGGCACCGATGAACACGGGTTCTGGCGGATCGGCCCGGCCGAGGCCGCCCCGGTGGGCCCGGTGTCCATCGCGCCCGCGCCGCGCGCCCCCTTCACCGATGCGGGTGAACTCAAGGTGCCGCCGATCAGCGCCGCCGCCCCCGCCGTGCCCGCCGACCGGCGCCGGTACCGGGACGACTCGCTGATCCTGGAACAGGAGTGGGACACCCCCCGCGGCACCGTTCGGGTGATCGACTTCATGCCGCCGCGGCACCTGAGCGAGCAGGAGCCGGTGCCGCAGATGATCCGGATCGTGGAGGGCGTCAGCGGCCGGGTCCGGATGCGCTCGGCCCTGCGGATGCGGTTCAGCTACGGCAAGGTCGTGCCCTGGGTGCACCGGGTCGAGGAGCCCGACGGCGGCCACCGCACGGTCGCCGTGGCCGGCCCCGACTCGGTCTGGCTGGACGGCGCGGCGGAGACGTACGGCCGCGACCTGACCACCTACGCCGACTTCACCGTCTCGGCCGGCGAGAAGGTCACCTTCGCGCTCACCTGGCAGCACTCCCACCTGGCCCCGCCGGAGGCCCCGGACCCGGAGGGCTCGCTCGCGCTGACCGAGGAGTTCTGGCGGGACTGGGTCGCCCAGTGCACCTACCAGGGCCCCTACCGGGACCCCGTGGTCCGCTCGCTGATCACCCTGAAGGCGCTCACCTACGCCCCCACCGGCGGGATCGTGGCCGCGCCCACCACCTCGCTGCCCGAGGACATCGGCGGCGAGCGCAACTGGGACTACCGGTACACCTGGCTGCGGGACGCCGCGATCACCCTCTCCTCGCTGCTGCGCACCGGCTACCGGGAGGAGGCCCGGGCCTGGCGCGAGTGGCTGCTGCGCGCGGTGGCCGGCGACCCGGAGAACCTGCAGATCATGTACTCGATCACCGGGCAGCGCGAGCTGAACGAGTCGGTGCTCGACTGGCTGCCCGGCTACGAGGGCTCCTCCCCGGTCCGGGTCGGCAACGGCGCGGCCGGCCAACTCCAGCTGGACGTCTACGGCGAGGTGGTCGAGGCGCTCTACCTGGCCCAGATGACCGGCCTGTCCCGCAGCGACCACGCCCACCTGCTGCAGCTGCGGCTGATCAGCTACCTGGAGGAGCACTGGAAGGCCCCCGACGAGGGGATCTGGGAGGTGCGCGGGCCGCGCCGGCACTTCGTGCACTCCAAGGTGATGGCCTGGGTCGCGGTGGACCGCACCATCAAGCTGATCGAGCAGACCGAGACCGAGGGCCCGCTGGAGCGCTGGCGGGCGCTGCGCGACGAGATCCACGCGGACGTCTGCGAGAAGGGCTACGACCCGGAGCGCAACACCTTCACCCAGTACTACGGCGGCCGCGAGCTCGACGCCTCGCTGCTGCTGATCCCGCAGGTCGGCTTCCTGCCGCCGGACGACAAGCGGGTGATCGGCACCATCGAGGCGATCCAGCGCGAACTCTCCACCGAGGACGGCTTCGTGCTGCGCTACCCGACCCACGACGAGGTCCAGGGCCACACCACCAAGAACGTCGACGGGCTGTCGGGCCACGAGGGCGCGTTCCTCGCCTGCTCGTTCTGGCTGGCCGACGACCTGGCGATGATCGGGCGGGTCGCCGAGGCGCGGGACCTGTTCGAGCGGCTGCTGGCGCTGCGCAACGACCTCGGGCTGCTCGCCGAGGAGTGGGACCCCCGGCTCAAGCGGCAGGTCGGCAACTTCCCGCAGGCCTTCAGCCACGTGCCGCTGATCGACACCGCGCTGCGGCTGACCGCCTGCGGCGCGGCCTACCTGGCGCCGCAGGGCCAGCCGGCCGGCCAGCCGGTGCGCCTGCCGGTCTGAGCGCGACCTGACCGCGGCCGGGTCCGCCGACCGGCGGGCCCGGCTCAGGCGTGTTGCACCAGCTCGTCGTAGGTGCTGAGCACCTGGGCGACCGTGGCGGCCTCGTCCGGCCAGGTCTCGGCCTGCGCCGGGCCGGCCTTCGACAGCGCCGCCAGCCGCTGCGGGTCGGCCAGCAGCGCGCGCACCGCGCCGCCGAGCGCCGCCGGGTCGCCGGCCGGCACCAGCACCGCGGCGTCCCCGACCAGTTCCGGGATGCCACCGACCGCCGCCGCCACCAGCGGCACCCCGGCCCGCAGCGCCTCCTGGGCGACCGCCGAGCGGGCCTCCCAGCGGCTGCTGATCACCACCGCGTCGGCCGCGGCCAGCAGCTCCGGCACGTCGGTGCGGTGGCCGAGCAGGCGCACCGGGAGCTGCTCGGCGGCGATCCGCTCGCGCAGCTCGGCCGCCTCCGGGCCGTCCCCGGCGAGCAGCACCAGCGGCACCGGGCCGGGCCCGCCGAGCAGCTCCCGGGAGGCCTCCAGCAGCTGGCCGAAGCCCTTGTGCGGCACCAGCCGGCCGATCGCCAGCACCAGCGGGCGGCCCGACTCGCCGGGGCCCAGCAGCGCGGCCCTGGCCTGCTCGTGGGAGAGCTCGCCCGGGGCCAGCGGCGGTGCCGCCACCGGGCCGAGCCGGGCGTCGGTGGCGCCCAGTTCGCGGGCCCGGGCGACCAGGTCGGAGGAGGCGCCGAGCACCAGGTCGGCGGCCCGCGCGACCCGACGCTCCATCAGCCGCTGCAGCCGACGCTCCAGGCCGGTGGCGAGCAGCGCGTGATGGAACGTCACCACCAGCGGCGTCTGCGGACGCAGGCCGGGGAGCCGGCCGGCGGTGCGCAGCGCCAGGTCGGAGAGCAGGCCGGCCCGCAGGCCGTGCGCGTGCACCAGGTCGGCTCCGGTGAAGGCGCGGCGCAGCTCGCCGATCGCGGTGGCGTCGCTGCGCGCCCCGGACGTGGCGGTGATCTCCACCGGGTGGAAGACCGCTCCGGTGCGGGAGAAGCCGAAGAGCCGGTCCGAGTCGGCGGGCGCGCACAGCGTCACCTTGACGCCGTGCGCGGTCAGGCCCTGGGCCAGCGACCGCACATGGGCGCCGATCCCGCCGCTGCCGGCCGACAGCACCAGCACCACGTGCAGCTGACCCGTCTCCCGGTCAACCGCTCCGCTCCTGACGGAGGAAAGGTCCACGTCGTCTCGCTCCGACTCGCTGTGTTGAGGACCCGTTGGATGAGGGTCCGGTCGCCACCATGCCAGGTGCCGAGTGCTCTTGGACAGTCGGCACCACGGGAGGCCTCAGGCCTCCCTGGGGGCCCGGGCCGAGGCCAGCAGCTCCTCCGCGTGCGCGCGGCCCAGCTCGGAGTCCTCCAGACCGGCCAGCATCCGGGAGAGCTCGCGCACCCGCTCCTCGTCGGTCAGCGTCTTGACGCCGCTCCGGGTCACGGTGCCGTCGTTGGTCTTCTCCACCACCAGGTGCCGGTCGGCGAAGGCGGCGACCTGGGGCAGGTGGGTGACCACCACGACCTGGGCGCTGCGGGCCAGCTTGGCCAGCCGCCGGCCGATCTCCACCGCGGCCTTGCCGCCGACGCCCGCGTCCACCTCGTCGAAGAGGTAGGTGGGCACCGGGTCGGCGCCGGCGAAGACCACCTCGACGGCGAGCATCACCCGGGACAGCTCACCGCCCGAGGCGCCCTTGGCGATCGGGCGGGGCGAGGCGCCCGGGTGCGGGGCGAGCAGCACCTCGACCTCGTCCACGCCGTGCGCGCCGAAGGCGACGGTGCGGCCGTCAAGCTCAAGGCCCGCCGGGTCGTCCAACCGGGTGAGGTCGAAGGTGACCCGGGCGTGCGGCATGGCGAGCTCGGTGAGCTCCGCGGAGACCGCCTCGGCGAACTTGCCCGCCGCGGCCTGCCGGGCGGCCGACACCTCGGCGGCCAGCCCGGCCAGCTCGGCGCGCAGCCGGGTGTGCTCCTCGGCCAGCTCCCCGATCCGGTCGTCGTCGCCGTCCAGCTCGGCCAGCCGCAGGGCGCCCTGCTCGGCCCAGGCGACCACCTCGGCGGTGCCCCCCTCGGCGGAGCCGTACTTGCGGATCAGCTGGGCCAGCACCGCGCGCCGCTCCTCGACCACGGCGAGCCGGGCCGGGTCGGCGTCCAGGTCGTCCGCGTAGAGCGCCAGGTCGCCGGCCACGTCGGCGAGCAGGTAGCCGACCTCGGTGAGCCGGTCGGCCAGCGCGGCCAGCCGCTCGTCGTGGCCGCGCACCGACTCCAGCGCACGGCGGGCCTGGCCGAGCAGGGTGCCGGCGTCCACCAGGTCGGGGTCGCTCGGGTCGCCGGCCAGTGCGGCGTGCGCCAGCGCGGCGGAGGAGGAGAGCGCGTCGGCGTGGCCGAGCCGCTCCGCCTCGGCGGCCAGCTCGACCTCCTCGCCGGCCACCGGCTCGGCGGCGGCCACCTCGTCCAGGCCGAACCGGAGCAGGTCGGCCTCCTGGGCGCGCTCGCGGGCCCGGGTGGTCAGCTCCTCCAGGGTGTCGGCCACCTCGCGCAGCCGGCGGTGCACGGTGCGGTAGCGGGCCAGCGGCTCGGCCACCGACTGGCCGGCGTAGCGGTCCAGCGCGCCGCGCTGGCGGGCGGGGCGCAGCAGCCGCTGCTGGTCGCTCTGGCCGTGCACGGCGATCAGGTCCTCGCCGAGCTCGGCCAGCAGGCCGACCGGCACGGAGCGGCCGCCGACGTGCGCCCGGGAGCGGCCCTCGGCGGAGACGGTGCGGCTGATCAGCAGCGCGCCGTCGTCCAGCTCGGCGCCGGCCTCCGCGGCCCGGGCGGCGGCCGGCGAGCCGGCGGGCAGGTCGAGCCGGCCCTCCACCACGGCGCGTTCGGCACCGCCGCGGACCAGGCCGGGGTCGGCCCGGCCGCCGAGCAGCAGGCCGAGGCTGGTCACCACCATGGTCTTGCCCGCGCCGGTCTCGCCGGTCACGACGGTGAACCCGGGGGCCAGTTCCACCACCGCATCGTCGATGACGCCCAGATCCCGTATCCGCATCTCGTCCAACACGGAGACGACCTTACGAGAAGGCGGACCCGCAGCGCGACGAAGGACAACCTCTCGCCGCGAAGTTCATTCGTTCCGGGTGCGGGCCGGAGCCGGCGTGAACACCCGGAGGAAGAACTGTGCCAGCGGGCCGACGGTCAGCGCGTAGGCCACGGTGCCCAGGCCCGCGGTGCCGCCGAGCAGGATGCCGGTGGCCAGCACCGTCAGTTCGATGCCGGTGCGCAGCAGGCGCAGCGAGCGGCCCGTGCGCCGGTGCAGGCCGGTCATCAGGCCGTCGCGCGGGCCCGCGCCGAGCCCGGCGCCGATGTAGAGGCCGGTGGCCATGCCGTTCAGCAGCAGGCCGGCGACCAGCAGGCCGGCCCGGGCGGGCAGTCCGGCCGGGGTCGGCAGCAGGGCCAGCGTGCCGTCCATCGCCACGCCGAGCAGCAGCACGTTGCCGATCGTGCCGATGCCCGGCCGCTGCCGCAGCGGGATCCAGAGCAGCAGCACCAGCAGGCCCACCGCGAGGACGGTCGCGCCCAGGTCCAGGTGCAGCAGGTCCGCGACGCCCTGGTTGAGCACCGACCACGGCGCCTGGCCCAGGCCCGCCCGGTAGAGGACGGCCATGCTGGCGCCGTAGAGCAGCAGGCCGGCGAGGAGCTGGGGCAGCCGCCGGGGCAGTTCGGAACGGTCGGTGGGCAGCGCGAAGATCGCCATCTGGGGCTCCTTGGCTCCTTCTGACTCTTGGTCGTCTTGAGCGTCTTGGTCGTGGGCCGGTGCAGGCCGCTCTGCCATCATGGGAAGTCCACATGCCGCTGCGACAGGGCCAATCAGAGTGAGGTGGACTGGTCGTCATGACCGAGTGGCAGAGCACCATCGCCCCGCCGGCGCTCGCCCGGCTGCTCCGCACCGCCCGCCGCAACGGCCCCGAGCGCCCCGCCTACCGGGCCCTGGCCGGGCAACTGCGGCTGCTGGTCGCCGAGGGCCGGCTCCCCGTCGGCACCCGTCTGCCCGCCGAACGCGAACTCGCCGGCGCCCTCACGCTCAGCCGCACCACCATCGCCGCCGCCTACGAGGACCTGCGGGAGACCGGCTTCCTGCACAGCCGGCGCGGCGCCGGCAGCTGGACGGCACTGCCCGACGGCTGCCGCCCGCCCGCCGACGCGCTCTTCCCGCTGCCGCCCGGCGACGACGGCCGGCTGGTCGACCTCGGCGTCGCCTCCCCCACCGCCCCGCAGCCCCTGTTCGGCGAGGCCGCCGCCCGCGCCGTCGAACAGCTGCCCGCCTACACCAACGGGCACGGCCACTACCCGAGCGGCCTGCCGGTGCTGCGCGAGACCGTGGCCCGCCGCTTCACCGACCGCGGACTGCCCACCACCCCCGACCAGATCCTGGTCACCAGCGGCGCGATGAGCGCCCTCGACCTGCTCTTCCACACCCTGCTGCGCCCCGGCGAGCGGGCCGCCGTCGAGTCCCCCGGCTACGCGCACGCACTCGGCGCGCTGCGCCGCGCCGGCGCCCGGCTGGTCGCCGTGCCGCAGCAGCGCGACACCCCGCAGGCGCTGCCCCGCTGGGACCTGGCCGAGTGGCGCCAGGTGCTGCACGGCGCCGCGCCCCGGCTCGGCTACGTCGTCCCCGACTTCCACAACCCGACCGGCGCGCTGATCGACGAGGCGCAGCGCCGCGAACTGCTCGCCGCCGCCCGCGCCGCCGGCACCCTGCTGGTGGTGGACGAGACCATGGCCGAACTGGCCTGGAACGTGCCCGCCGACTCGCTGCCCCGCCCGGTCGCCGCGCTGGACCGCGACGCCCAGGTGGTCACCGTCGGCTCGGCCAGCAAGCTCGCCTGGGGCGGCCTGCGGGTCGGCTGGCTGCGCGCGGCGCCCGCGCTGGTGCGCCGGCTGGCCGCCGAGCGGCTGCGCCGCGACCACGGCACGCCGGTGCTGGAGCAGCTGATCTGCGCCCAGCTGCTCGGCGAGCGGGTGGACGAGCTGCGCGAGCTGCGGCTCGCCGAACTGCGGGCCGCCGCCGGGGCGCTGCTGCCCGCGCTGCGCGAGCGGCTGCCGCACTGGCGCTTCGCCGAGCCGGCCGGCGGGATCACCCTCTGGCTGGACACCGGCGGGCTCTCCGGCGCGGCACTGGCCCGGGCCGGCGAACGCACCGGGGTGCGGGTGGCGGCCGGCTCGCTGTTCGGGGTGGACGGTGCCTTCGAGGGCTACGTCCGGCTGCCGCTCACCGTGCCGCCGGCCGCGGCCGAGCGGACCGTCGAGCGGCTGGCCGCCACCGCCGAGCTGGCCCTGCGGGACGGCGGCTGGGCGGCCGGCGGCCCGGGCGAGGCGGCGGCGCCGGCCTTCTGAGGCGCCGTGGGCGTTCGTGGGGCCGACGGTCCGTCAGCCCCACGACCCGTCAGCAGTTGCCGGTGCGCCCGCGCCAGCCGGTCACCGGCAGCGCGAACTTCGCCACCAGCCGGTCGGTGAACGGCGCCCGGTGCAGGCGGGCCAGCCGCACCGGCACCTGCCCGCGCCGCACCTCCACCCGGGCCCCGGCCGGCAGCTCGAAGGAGCGCCGCCCGTCGCACCAGAGCACCCCGTGCGGGGTCTTCGGCATGACCTCCACGGCCAGCACCGAGTCCGGCGAGGTGACCAGCGGACGGGCGAACAGCGCGTGCGCGCTGATCGGCACCATCAGCAGCGCCTCCACCTCCGGCCAGACCACCGGGCCGCCGCCGGAGAAGGCGTAGGCGGTGGAACCGGTCGGGGTGGAGAGCACCACGCCGTCGCAGCCGAAGTTGGAGACCGGGCGGCCGTCCACCTCGGTGACCACTTCGAGCATCCGCTCCCGGGAGGCCTTCTCCACCGAGGCCTCGTTCAGCGCCCAGTCCTGGTGCACCACGTCGCCGTTGGTGCGCACCAGCACGTCCAGGGTGAGCCGCTCCTCGACCTCGTAGGTGCGGTCCACCACCCGCTCGACCACCACGGCCAGGTCGTCCCGCTCCGCCTCGGCCAGGAAACCGACCCGGCCCAGGTTGATGCCGAGCATCGGCAGCCCGCTGTCCCGGGCCAGCTCGGCGCCGCGCAGCAGGGTGCCGTCGCCGCCGGCCACCAGGATCAGCTCGCAGCCCTCCGCGGCGTGCGGCCCGGCCGACACCGTCTCGACCCCCTCGGGGAGGTCGAGGTCGACCGCCTCGGCCTCCAGCAGCCTGATCTTCAGCCCGGCCTTGAGCAGGCCCTGCACCAGCTGCTCGACGCTGCGCAGCGCGGTCTCACGGCCGGTGTGCGCGATCAGGAAGACCGTACGTGCTTCGCTCAACTGCCCTCTCCCTACGTCCACCGGGTCCCCCCTCTCGGCCCCCTGCCGCACCAGAACGGCAGCTTATCCAGGGCCAGTCCGGCTACTTCGGTCCCTCGGCCACCGCCCGGTCCGCCTCGGCCGGATCGAGCGGGCCGGCATCGCGCCGCAGCCACAGGAAGTACTCGACATTACCCGAAGGACCCGGCAGCGGGCTGGCCGTGACCGCCCGGACGCCCAGTCCCAACTCCCAGGCCTGCCCCGCCACCTGACGGACCATCTCGGCCCGCAGCTGGGGGCTGCGGACCACTCCGCCGCTGCCCAGGCGCTCCTTGCCGATCTCGAACTGCGGCTTCACCATCAGCACCAGGTCGGCGTCCGGGGCCGCGCAGGAGGCCAGCGCCGGGAGCACCAGGCCCAGCGAGATGAACGACAGGTCGCCGACCACCAGGTCCACCGGCTCGCCGCCGATCAGCTCCGGGGTGAGCTCGCGGACGTTGGTGCGGTCCATCACCACCACCCGGTCGTCGCTCTGCAGCGACCAGGCCAGCTGGCCGTAGCCGACGTCCACCGCCAGCACCCGGGCCGCGCCGGTCCGCAGCAGCACGTCGGTGAAACCGCCGGTGGAGGCGCCCGCGTCCAGCGCCCGGCGGCCCTCGACCACCAGGCCCTGCGGGACGAACGCCTGGAACGCCCCGGCCAGCTTGTGGCCGCCGCGGGAGACGTAGTCCGGGTCGTTGTCGTCCTTGGCGACCACCACGGCCGCCGAGGTCTCCACCTGGGTGGCCGGCTTGGTCGCCACGGTGCCGCCGACGCTCACCCGCCCGGCGGCGATCAGCTCGCTGGCGTGCTCGCGCGAACGGGCCAGGTTGCGGCGGACCAGTTCGGCGTCGAGTCGGCGTCGTGCCACTGCCACGGGTGGTTCAGCTCCTAAGCGTGCTCGTCCAGCGAGGTGAGGATCGTGTTCAACCTCTGCTGCACATTTTCGTACACCGCCGGGTGTTCGACGGTCGGGACCCCGTCGAGCCGCTCCAGACCGGCCAGCTCGGCGTCCACCTCGGGGTGGCCGGTGGGCTCGAACGGCACGCCCAGCGGCTCCGGCTCGGGGGCCCAGAGCAGCGGGGTCGCGGCGGGGACGGACTCGGTACCGGGGTGCTCAGACATCCTGCTCCCCCGGCTGCTTCGGGGTGCGCTTGCGCGGGGCGGCCTTGCGGACGGCGCCCTCCGCGCCGCCCGCGGTCGTCTTCTTCGCGGCGGTGGCCTTCTTCGCGGGGGCCGCCGTCTTCTTGACCGCGGTCTTCTTCACGGCCGTCTTCTTCACGGCCGTCTTCTTCGCAGCGCTCTTCTTGGCGGCGGGCTTCTCGGCAGCGGCCTTCCTGGCCGCGGTCTTCCGGGCCGGCTCCACCACCGCCACCGGCACCTCGAAGGCCGACTCCGCACCCCGCCCGCGCACCGGCTCGGGCTCCGGCTCCGGCTCCGGCTCGGGCTCCGGCTCGGCCGCCCAGTCCGCCCCGAACAACCCGTCAGCCCGGGCCGCCGGCGCGGGTTCCGGCTCCGGCTCCGCCTGCCGCGGGACCGCCGTGCCGCCCAGGTCCTCCAGCGAACGGAGCTTGCCCTCCAGGTACTCCAGGACGACGCCGACCTTCACCACCTGGTCGCCGAGCTTGCCGACCCGCTCGACCGCCTTCTCCGCCTCCGCCCTGGCCAGGCCGACGGCGAGGTCGATGCCGCCCCGGGAGACGGTCACCACCTCCTGGGCCAGCGTGCTCACCGTGCGCTCCGCCGCCACCACGTCCACACCGGCCTTGTCGAGCAGCCCGGCGGCCGTCACCACGACCCGCTTGCCGGCCTCCTCCGCCAAGCCGGCGGCCAGGTCCACACACTGCCGAATCGTCTGCCGCATTCCCGCTGCCTCCTCCACGGACCGTTGCCCGGTCATGACGCTACCCCCTGACCCGGTTGCCGCGCGGCACCGATCCCGTGGGTTAGCGTGACCTGGCCGCCCGGACCAGAGAGAGCGAGACCATGGCCGACCCCGAGCAGTGCCGCGCCGCACTGGAGAAGCTCAGCAGCAACCTGGCCGGCGCCGACGGCAAGGTGCGCGGCGCCGCCGCCCTGGACCGGTCGCTGAGCTGCTGGTTGACCGATCTCGACCTGACCTTCACCGGCAACCTGCGGGACGGCCGGATCACCGACGTGGTGCAGTCCCCGGGCGCCCCGGACGGCAAGGCGGCGATCCGGCTCACCATGACCAGCGACGACCTGGTCGCGCTGGTCGGCGGCGGCCTGAACTTCGCCAAGGCCTGGGCCGCCGGGCGGGTCAGGCTGGAGGCGGGGATCCGCGACCTGCTGCGACTGCGCGCCCTGCTCTGACCCGGACCGCCCGGGACGCCGGCGGCTAGAAGCCCAGCTCGGCCAGCGCCTTGCGCCCGTCGGCCGGCTCGCCGCCGCGGTCCAGCGCCGCCCAGGCCGCCGCGCAGAGCGCCCGCAGCCCGTCGTAACGGTCGTCGCCGGTGCCGCCGAGCCGCAGCTCGCCGTCGACCACCCGGGCCTGCCGGCCACGGCACTCGAAGCCGCCGTCCGGCAGCGCGGCCACCTCGGGGTGCGCCTGGAGCAGGCCGCGCAGGTCGGCGGCCAGGTAGGTCGGGCGGTGCTCGGCCGGGGCGGCGAACAGCTGGGCCGGGGTGGTCACGCCGGTGAAGACCAGCAGGCTGTCCACCCCGCCGTTGAACGCGCCCTCGATGTCGGTGTCCAGCCGGTCGCCGACCACCAGCGGCCGCACGGCGCCGGTGCGCAGCACGGTCTCCCGGTGCATCGGCGGCAGCGGCTTGCCCGCCACCTCGGGGGTGACGCCGGTGGCGGCGCTGACTGCCGCCACCAGGGTGCCGTTGCCCGGGGCCACGCCGCGCGCGGTCGGGATCGACAGGTCCAGGTTGGACGCCACCCAGGGCAGTCCGGCCTGCACCGCGTACGCGGCCTCGGCGAGCCGCTCCCAGCCCACCGACGGGTCGAAGCCCTGCACCACCGCCGCCGGGCCGTCCGCCATCCGCTCGACGGCCACCAGGCCGCGCTCGGCCAGCGCCTCGACCAGGCCCGCGCCGCCGATCACCAGCACCTTGGCGCCGGCCGGCACCTTCTCGGCGACCAGCCGGGCGGCGGCCTGCGCGGAGTTGATCACGTCGCCCGGCTGCGCGGGCACGCCCAGCTCGGTCAGGTGCTCGGCCACCACCCGGGGCGGCCGGGAGGCGTTGTTGGTCACGTAGGCGAGCCGCATTCCGCCGGCCCGGGCCTGGTCCAGCGCCTCGACCGCGTGGTCGATCGCCGCCGGACCCGCGTACACCACGCCGTCCAGGTCGAGCAGCGCGGTGTCGTAGGCGGCGGCCAGCGGCTGGGCGCTGGCGGCGGGCAGCTGAGCGGTCGTCATGCCTGGTCATCCTCGTCGGTCGGGTCGTCGGGGGCGGTCGAGTCCCCGGGCTGCTGGGGCACGAAGCCCGGTGCCCCGGGCAGCAGCGGGCCGTAGGCGCCGGCCCGGGCCGCCAGGGTGGCCCGGGACTGCCGCAGCGCCCGGCGGTAGCGGTCGTCCTTGGGCCGCATCGCCACCGCCAGTGCCAGGTGCTCCACCGAGGCCTCGAAGTCGCCCAGCCGGGCGGCCGTGACGCCCCAGCCGAACTGAGCGTAGTCGTCCGCCGGATCCGCCTGGGCGACGGCCCGGAAGTTCTCCAGCGCCGAGGCGTAGGCGCCCGCGTCGAACTGCGCCCGGGCCAGCGACTCGCGGATCCGCTTGGAGTCCGGCTCGGCCGCGGCCGCCCTGGCCAGCAGCTGTTCGGCCGCCGCCGGATGCCCCTCGGCGAGCAGCTGCTCACCGCGCCGGAACCACTCGTAGACGTCGCCGGCGGGTCGGCCCTCGTCCGTCACCGGCCCTTCGCCCGCCCCGCCGCCGGCCTGCCCCTGTCCAGCACTCATGCCCGCCCTCGTTCCGTTCCGTGGACGACGGATTCTTCGTCAAGGTCTGGGAACAACCTCTGTCCCCGATACCCTTCCCAGATTGACCAGCTCCACCGCGCAGCGGAGTGGACACCTCGTGCACCTGGAACCCCCGGCGCCACGGCACCACCGCGGCACCGGACCGACTGAGTCTCCACCGGCCGACCGGCCGGACACCCTCGGGAGAGATTGATGAGTGGACCGAACCGCGGACCCGAGCCCGCCGCCGGTGGCCCCGGCGACCCCGGGCACGTCGCCACCGCCGGGCTGTCGCTCTCGCCGTTCCGCGGCCTGCGGTACGTGCCGGAGCGGGTGGGCGGCCTGGCCGCCGTCACCTCGCCGCCGTACGACGTGGTGGACCCGCACCGCCGGATCGGCCTGGAGACGTCCGACCCGCACAACGTGGTCCGGCTCATCCTGCCGCGCCCCGAGCCGGACGACACCGGCGAGCGCCCCGACCGGGACACCCGCTACCGGCACGCCGCCCGGCTGCTGGCCGCCTGGCGGCGCGAGGGCGTGCTGGCCCCGGACCCGCGCCCGGCGATCTACGTGTACGAGCAGCTCACCGCCGCCGACAGCCCGAGCGGCGAGCTGCTGCAGCGCGGCCTGATCGGCGCGCTCGCGGTCAGCGGCAGCGAGGTCGGCGTGGTGCTGCCGCACGAGGACGTGATGCCCCGGCCGGTCGCCGACCGGGTCGGCCTGATGCGCACCACCCGGGCCAACCTGGAGCCGCTGCTGCTCACCTACCGGGGCAAGGGCGGTGCGTCCGGGGTGATCGAGCGCGCCGTGACCGGGGAGCCGCTGTTCACCACCACCACCTCGGACGGCACCCGGCACCGGCTCTGGGCGGTCACCGAGCCGGCCGAGCTGGCCGAGATCGGCCGCGACCTGGCCACCTGCCGGGCGCTGATCGCGGACGGGCACCACCGCTGGGAGATGTACCTGCGGCTGCAGCGCGAGCACCGCCACCTGCCGTTCAGCCCGTGGGACCGGGGCATGGTGCTGCTGGTGGACACCGCCCGCTACCCGCTGCGGGTGCGGGCCATCCACCGGGTGCTCTACCGGCTGCCCCCGGAGCAGGCGGTGGCGGCGCTCAAGCAGGAGCAGGACGGCTGGCAGCTGCGCCGGCTGGCCGGCGACCTGTCCGAGGCGCTGGCCGAGCTGGCGGCGGCCAAGGGGCAGGGCGGCAACGCCTTCGTGCTGACCGGCGGCACCGGCGACCGGTTCCTGCTGACCGGGCCCGACCGGGCCCTGCTGGACGCGACGGTCACCCGGGACAAGCCCGAGGAGTGGCGCCACCTGGACGCGACCGTGCTGCACGAGGTGCTGCTGGAGCACGTCTGGCGGGTGCCGGACCGCGCCGAGGAGATCGGCTACCTGCACACGGCCGCCGCCGCGGAGCGCGAGGCCGCGCGGGCCGGCGGCACGGCGGTGCTGCTGCACCCGGTGGACGAGGGCGTGGTGCGCCGGCTGGCCGAGCAGGGCGTGACCATGCCGCGCAAGTCCACCTCGTTCGGCCCGAAGCCGGCCACCGGGCTGGTGCTGCGCAGTCTCGACCTGGGCTGAGCGCCCGGGCGCGAACGCAGAACGGGGTGGCCCCCGACCCGCGTGCGGCGGGTCGGGGGCCACCCCGTTTCAAGCTGACCGGTCGTCAGTCGCGCTCGGAGCGACGGGCCTCGCGGTCCCGGTCGATCTGGTCGACCTCCTGGGCCGAGGCCTCCTCGATCTCCAGGTCGTCCTCGTCGTAGAACTCCTCGACGTCCTCGTCCTCCTCGAAGATCACCTTGTCGGTGCCCTCGTCGCGGGGGTCGTGGGCGGGACGGCGGACCGGCTCCTCGGCAGTCTCCTCGGCGAGCTCCTCGGCCTCGGGGTCCAGCGCGTCCACGAACTCCAGGCCGTCGATCTCGGCCAGGCGCTCGTCGGCGTTGGTGCTGCCCTCCGGGTCGGCCTCGGCCGCCTTGGCGAACCAGTCGCGGGACTCGTCGGCGCGGCCGGCGGCGATCAGCGCCTCGGCGTAGGCGTAGCGCAGGCGGGCGGTCCACGGGTGCACCGCGTTGGAGGCCAGCTCCGGGCTCTGCAGGGTGACCACGGCGGCGTCGAACTGGCCCATGTCGCCGCGGGCACCGGCCGCGACCAGGCGCATCTCGACCTGGCCGGCCTTGTCCAGCTGCTTGACCTCGGGCTCGCCGGCCATCGCCAGCGCCTTCTCCGGGCGGCCCAGGCCGCGCTCGCAGTCGGCCATGACCGGCCACAGGTCGGCACGGCCGGTCATCCGGCGGGCGGCGCGGAACTCGGTCAGCGCCTCCGAGTAACGCTGGGTCATGTAGGAGGCGAAGCCGGCGGCCTCCCGGACGGACGGCACGCGGGAGGCGAGCCGCAGCGCGACCCGGGAGAACTTGTAGGCCTCCTCCGGCTCGGTGTCGAGCAGGCGGGCCACCATGACCAGGTTGCGGGCGACGTCGTCGGCCAGCGTCTTCGGCAGGCTCATCAGCTCCTGGCGCACGTCCGCGTCGATCTCCGCACCGGTGACGTCCTCCGGGATCGGAAGGCGGTGCACCGGCTCTTGGGTGCCGCGACGGTCGTCGTAGCCACCCCGGTCGCGGTCGCCGTACGACGGACGGTCATCCCGACGGAACCCACCACGGTCGCCCGACGGCCGGTCGCCATAGGGCCGACGCTCACCACGCGGGCCACCCTCACGACGGGGACCCCGGTCGCGGTCGCCGTACGACGGACGGTCGTCCCGACGGAACCCACCACGGTCACCGGACGGCCGGTCATCCCGACGCGGCGCGCGGTCACGGTCACCGTACGACGGACGGTCGTCACGACGCGGGCCACGGTCGCGGTCGCCGTACGAGGGACGGTCGTCACGACGCGGAGCACGGTCGCGGTCGCCGTACGAGGGGCGGTCATCCCGACGCGGGCCACGGTCGCCGTACGACGGGCGGTCGTCGCGACGGAACCCACCGCGGTCGCCCGAGGGCCGCTCGTCACGACGGAAGTCACCACGGTCACCGGACGGCCGGTCATCCCGACGCGGCGCGCGGTCACGGTCACCGTACGACGGACGGTCGTCACGACGCGGGCCACGGTCGCGGTCGCCGTACGAGGGGCGGTCATCCCGACGCGGGCCACGGTCGCCGTACGACGGGCGGTCGTCGCGACGGAACCCACCGCGGTCGCCCGAGGGCCGCTCGTCACGACGGAAGTCACCACGGTCACCGGACGGCCGGTCGTCACGGCGCGGAGCACGGTCACGGTCGCCGTAGGAGGGACGGTCGTCACGACGCGGGCCACGGTCGCGGTCGCCGAACGACGGGCGGTCGTCACGACGGAACCCACCACGGTCGCCCGAGGGGCGGTCGTCACGGCGCGGCGCACGGTCGCGGTCGCCGTACGACGGACGGTCATCCCGACGCGGGCCACGGTCGCGGTCGCCGAACGACGGGCGGTCGTCACGACGGAACCCACCACGGTCACCCGAGGGGCGGTCGTCACGACGCGGCGCACGGTCGCGGTCACCGTACGACGGACGGTCATCCCGACGCGGGCCACGGTCGCGGTCGCCGTACGACGGACGGTCGCCGTAGGAGGGGCGGTCGTCACGACGCGGCGCACGGTCGCGGTCACCGTAGGACGGACGGTCGCCGTAGGAAGGGCGGTCATCGCGACGCGGGCCACGGTCGCGGTCGCCGTACGACGGACGGTCGTCACGACGGGGGCCGCCGTCGCGGTCGTCCCGGCGCGGGCCGCGGTCGTTCGACCACCCGCCACGGGAGCGCGGCTCGTAGCCTCGGCCGTCGCCGGAGCGTCGTTCGGGGCGGTCCTGGGGCGGGTTGGGCATCGCGGTAACTCCTTCTACATCATCTACGTTGCCGCGGGCCTGGAAGGCGGTGCGTTCTTCGCGGCGGGGTGCCGGCCGCCTCAGGGGCGGTGCCAGGCACCACTTTCATTGTCAAGCATCGGGTCCGGCCCCGCGCCTGGAGCGGCGGCGGGCGGACCGATTCAGCAGGTGTTCGGAAAACAAAAAGGCCGTGGCCCCAGCTCATCGCTGGGGCCACGGCCTATGAAGAATTGTTCGGCGGTGTCCTACTCTCCCACAGGGTCCCCCCTGCAGTACCATCGGCGCTGTGAGGCTTAGCTTCCGGGTTCGGAATGTAACCGGGCGTTTCCCTCACGCTATGACCACCGAAACCCTATCGGGTATTCAGCGAACACACTTTTCAGTTGAAAGTAGTGTTACTAGTTCGCCGGCGATAGCTGTTCGCTACCCGGGAACCACACAGTGAACGCGAGCGTCTGAGGACAAGCCCTCGGCCTATTAGTACCGGTCAGCTCCACCCCTTACAGGGCTTCCACATCCGGCCTATCAACCCAGTCGTCTACTGGGAGCCTTACCCTCTCAAGGAGGTGGGAGTGCTCATCTCGAAGCAGGCTTCCCGCTTAGATGCTTTCAGCGGTTATCCCTCCCGAACGTAGCCAACCAGCCATGCCCTTGGCAGGACAACTGGCACACCAGAGGTTCGTCCGTCCCGGTCCTCTCGTACTAGGGACAGCCCTTCTCAACACTCCTACGCGCACAGCGGATAGGGACCGAACTGTCTCACGACGTTCTAAACCCAGCTCGCGTACCGCTTTAATGGGCGAACAGCCCAACCCTTGGGACCTACTCCAGCCCCAGGATGCGACGAGCCGACATCGAGGTGCCAAACCATCCCGTCGATATGGACTCTTGGGGAAGATCAGCCTGTTATCCCCGGGGTACCTTTTATCCGTTGAGCGACGGCGCTTCCACAAGCCACCGCCGGATCACTAGTCCCTGCTTTCGCACCTGCTCGACCCGTCGGTCTCACAGTCAAGCTCCCTTGTGCACTTACACTCAACACCTGATTGCCAACCAGGCTGAGGGAACCTTTGGGCGCCTCCGTTACTCTTTAGGAGGCAACCGCCCCAGTTAAACTACCCACCAGACACTGTCCCTGATCCGGATCACGGACCCAGGTTAGACATCCAGCACGACCAGAGTGGTATTTCAACGGCGACTCCACAATGACTGGCGTCACTGCTTCAAAGTCTCCCACCTATCCTACACAAGCCGAACCGAACACCAATATCAAGCTATAGTAAAGGTCCCGGGGTCTTTCCGTCCTGCTGCGCGAAACGAGCATCTTTACTCGTAATGCAATTTCACCGGGCCTATGGTTGAGACAGTCGAGAAGTCGTTACGCCATTCGTGCAGGTCGGAACTTACCCGACAAGGAATTTCGCTACCTTAGGATGGTTATAGTTACCACCGCCGTTTACTGGCGCTTAAGTTCTCAGCTTCGCCCCATCGAAACAGAGCTAACCGGTCCCCTTAACGTTCCAGCACCGGGCAGGCGTCAGTCCGTATACATCGCCTTACGGCTTCGCACGGACCTGTGTTTTTAGTAAACAGTCGCTTCTCGCTGGTCTCTGCGGCCGGCCCCAGCTCAAGCAGCAAGTGCCATCACCAGTTCCGGCCCCCCTTCTCCCGAAGTTACGGGGGCATTTTGCCGAGTTCCTTAACCATAGTTCACCCGAACGCCTCGGTATTCTCTACCTGACCACCTGAGTCGGTTTGGGGTACGGGCCGCCATGAAACTCGCTAGAGGCTTTTCTCGACAGCATAGGATCATCCACTTCACCACAATCGGCTCGGCATCAGGTCTCAGACTATATGTCGTGCGGATTTGCCTACACGACGTCCTACACCCTTACCCCGGGACAACCACCGCCCGGGCTGGACTACCTTCCTGCGTCACCCCATCGCTCACCTACTACCCTGTTGGATCAGCGGCTCCACCACGTCCCTTCGTCCGAAGACTCCAGGCCGGCTTCACGGCTTTAGCATTCAGAGGTTCAGCGTTGGCGCTTCAAAGCGGGTACGGGAATATCAACCCGTTGTCCATCGACTACGCCTGTCGGCCTCGCCTTAGGTCCCGACTTACCCTGGGCAGATCAGCTTGACCCAGGAACCCTTGGTCAATCGGCGCAAGAGTTTCCCACTCTTGTATCGCTACTCATGCCTGCATTCTCACTCGTATACCGTCCACGACTCGATTCCTCGGCCGCTTCACCCGGCACACGACGCTCCCCTACCCATCACAGCGGGCGTTGGCCCTCATGCTGCAATGACACGACTTCGGTGGTGTACTTGAGCCCCGCTACATTGTCGGCGCGGAATCACTTGACCAGTGAGCTATTACGCACTCTTTCAAGGGTGGCTGCTTCTAAGCCAACCTCCTGGTTGTCTCTGCGACTCCACATCCTTTCCCACTTAGCACACGCTTAGGGACCTTAGTCGGTGTTCTGGGCTGTTTCCCTCTCGACCATGGAGCTTATCCCCCACAGTCTCACTGCCGCGCTCTCACTTACCGGCATTCGGAGTTTGGCTAAGGTCAGTAACCCGGTGAGGCCCATCGCCTATCCAGTGCTCTACCTCCGGCAAGAAACACGCGACGCTGCACCTAAATGCATTTCGGGGAGAACCAGCTATCACGGAGTTTGATTGGCCTTTCACCCCTAACCACAGGTCATCCCCCAGGTTTTCAACCCTGGTGGGTTCGGTCCTCCACACGGTCTTACCCGCGCTTCAACCTGCCCATGGCTAGATCACTCCGCTTCGGGTCTTGGGCATGCAACTCAACCGCCCTATTCGGACTCGCTTTCGCTACGGCTACCCCACACGGGTTAACCTCGCTACACACCGCAAACTCGCAGGCTCATTCTTCAAAAGGCACGCAGTCACGGCCCGCCAGCAAGCTGACGAACGACGCTCCCACGGCTTGTAGGCACACGGTTTCAGGTACTATTTCACTCCGCTCCCGCGGTACTTTTCACCATTCCCTCACGGTACTATCCGCTATCGGTCACCAGGGAATATTTAGGCTTAGCGGGTGGTCCCGCCAGATTCACACGGAATTTCTCGGGCTCCGTGCTACTTGGGAGAAGCTCAAGTGAGCCGTACAGATTTCGCCTACGGGGGTCTTACCCTCTACGCCGGACCTTTCGCATGTCCTTCGACTACCCATACGGTTTCTGACTCACCCAGCCGCCGGCAGACGACTGAAGAACTTTCCCACGACCCCGAAGTGGCAACCCCTGCCGGGTCTCACACCACTACGGTTTAGCCTCATCCGGTTTCGCTCGCCACTACTCCCGGAATCACGGTTGTTTTCTCTTCCTGCGGGTACTGAGATGTTTCACTTCCCCGCGTTCCCTCCACATACCCTATGTGTTCAGGTATGGGTGACAGCCCATGACGACTGCCGGGTTTCCCCATTCGGACACCCCCGGATCAAAGCTCGGTTGACAGCTCCCCGGGGCCTATCGCGGCCTCCCACGTCCTTCATCGGTTCCTGGTGCCAAGGCATCCACCGTGCGCCCTTAAAAACTTGGCCACAGATGCTCGCGTCCACTGTGCAGTTCTCAAACAACGACCAGACACCCACACTCGACACCCGAAGGCACCTCACATGGGACCGGCACTGAGACAACGTTTCCGTTCCCTCAGGACCCAACAACGTGCCCGACACACCAGCATCAACATCCGCGTTCCACGCCCCGAAGAGCAGTACTGACGAACCATCAACCAGTGTGCCGAATAGTCAACGTTCCACCCATGAGCAACCGTG
>NZ_VIWT01000001.1:4077500-4240000 GCF_007829815.1 Kitasatospora viridis
GGGCACTCTCTGCTGGAGGACCGAGTGTTGAATCGCAGTCAGGTCGGACGGCGCCGTCGTGGCGCAGGCGGCCGTTCCGTGGTCGCGGTGGTGGCCGGGTTGGCCGGGCTGGTGCTCGGTGCGGTCGGTGCGGTGCCGAGTCAGGCGTCGGCGGCCGTCGACAACCAGGCGTGCCGGCCGGACGGGATGTACACCACGCCCGGGGTGAACGTGCCGTACTGCCAGGTCTACGACACCGCCGGGCGCGAGATGATGGGCCCGGACCACCAGCGCCGGGTGATCGGGTACTTCACCGGCTGGCGCACCGGGAAGGACGGGACGCCCGCCTACCTGGTGAACAACATCCCGTGGGACAAGGTGACCCACCTCAACTACGCCTTCGCGCACGTGGCGGGCGACAACACCATCTCGGTGGGCGCGGACGGGCCGAACAACGCGGCGACCGGGATGGCCTTCCCCGGCGTGCCCGGCGCGGAGCTGGACCCGAGCCTGCCGTACCAGGGGCACTTCAACCTGTTGAGCAAGTTCAAGAAGCAGTACCCGAACGTCAAGACGATGATCTCGGTGGGCGGTTGGGCCGAGACCGGGGGCTACTTCGACGACTCGGGCAACCGGGTCGCGTCCGGCGGCTTCTACTCGATGACGGTCAACCCGGACGGCAGCGTCAACCAGGCCGGCATCAACACCTTCGCCGACTCGGCGGTGAAGTTCGTCGAGAAGTACGGCTTCAACGGGGTCGACCTCGACTACGAGTACCCGACCTCGATGAACAACGCCGGCAACCCGGCGGACTGGACGCTGGCCAACGGCAAGCGCGCCTCGCTGATGCAGGGGTACGCGGCGCTGCTGCGGACGATGCGCCAGAAGCTGGACACCGCGAGCGCGGCGGACGGCCGGTACTACCTGCTGTCGGTGGCGGCGCCGTCCTCCGGCTACCTGCTGCGCGGCATGGAGACCTTCCAGGTGACGCAGTACCTGGACTACGTCAACATCATGTCCTACGACCTGCACGGCGCCTGGAACCAGTACGTCGGACCGAACGCCTCGCTCTACGACGACGGCAGCGACGCCGAGTTGAAGGCGGCCAACGTCTACGGCACCTCGCAGTACGGCGGGATCGGGTACCTGAACGGCGACTGGGCCTTCCACTACTTCCGCGGTTCGATGCCGGCGGGCCGGATCAACCTCGGCCTGCCGTACTACACGCGCGGTTTCGAGAACGTGCAGGGCGGCACCAACGGGCTGTGGGGGAGCGCCGCCACCACCAGCTGTCCGGCCGGCTCGGGCCTGACCACCTGTGGTGACGGCGCCGTCGGCGTCGACAACATCTGGCACGACCTGGACTCCGCGGGGAAGGAGGCCCCGGCGGGCTCCAACCCGATGTGGCACGCGATGAACCTGCAGAACGGCATCCTGCCGGACTACCTGGGCAAGTACGGGGTCAAGGACACCGCGTTGACCGGCACGTACGCCCGCAACTACAGCTCCTCGCTGGTCGCGCCCTGGCTGTGGAACGCGACGAAGAAGGTGTTCCTGTCCACCGAGGACGAGCAGTCGGTGAACGCCAAGGCGGACTACCTGGTCAACCAGGGGGCCGGCGGCGCGATGATCTGGGAGTTGGCCGGCGACTACCGGTTCGATCCGAGCGCCAACGGCGGCAAGGGCGAGTACGTGGCGGGCTCGACGCTGACCGGTGACCTGTACGACAGGTTCAAGTCGGCCGCCCCGTACGGTGCGACCCGGGCGACCGTGGCGATGCCCGCGCAGACCCTGCCGATCGACGTGTCGTTCACCAACTTCGCGCTGGGCGACAACAACTACCCGATCAACCCGAAGATCCACATCGTCAACAACTCGACGGTGACCCTGCCGGGCGGCACCGAGTTCCAGTTCGACTACGCCAACTCGGCGCCGGGCAACGCGCACGACCAGTCGGGCTTCAACTCCCAGGTGATCAGCGCGGACAATCCGGGCCCGGGCAACGCGGGCGGGCTGAAGGGCACGTACAACCGGGTCTCGTTGAAGCTGCCGGCCTGGCAGTCGCTGGCGCCGGGGGCCTCGGTGGACGTGGACTTCGTCTACTACCTGCCGGTCTCCACGCCGTCGAACTGGACGGTGAACGTGGGCGGGTCGCTGTACGGGATCCCGGGCGACTTCACCCGCGGCAGCACGAGCGGCGGCACGCCGACCCCAACCCCGACGCCGACCCCGACGCCGACGCCCACCCCGACGCCCACCCCGACCCCGACCCCCACGCCGACCCCCACGCCCACGCCGACCCCGACCGGTGGCAGCTGCGCCGCGGCGCCGGGCTGGGACGCCGGGACGGCCTACGCGGTCGGTGGCACGAGGGTGGGCTGGAAGGGCCACTACTACAGCAACAAGTGGTGGACCAAGGGCGACGACCCGAGCCTGAGCGGCTCCTGGGGCGTCTGGACCGATCTCGGAGCCTGCTGAACCGACCCAGGATCAGCCGGTCGCCACGGGGCGACGGACGGCGGCGGCGGTGCACCCGGTAGGGGGGTGCACCGTCGCCGCCTTTTCGTGTCCGTACCGTTTCCTGCGATCAGTACCATGTCACTCGGTGACATTTTACTCCCACGCAAACAACGGTTCTGTTGCGACCTGTGCGAATCTGTGCGATGACCCTTGACGGGAGTGGATGGACGGCGGTGTCATAGGGCCCACCTCGTTCGAACCTGTTTGGTTCTGATGGATTGTGGTCCCCACCCCTCGCTAGGAGCCCGACCCCATGACCACTGTGCGTAACCGTCGTCGGACTGTCGCAGCCGCTGCCGGCCTGCTCGTCACGCTCGGCATGACCGCCTGCTCGACCGGCCAGACCAGCGGGGGCGGCAACGCCCAAGCGGCGCCCGTGACCGGCAAGATCAGCATGACCTACCTGCAGAAGCAGGGCGACCAGCAGTACTTCATCGGCGAGGCCGCCGGTGCGAAGGCGAAGGCGGCGCAGCTGGGCGTCGACCTGAAGGTGGTCAACCTGGGCAACGACGCCAACCAGACGGTCAGCGACGTGCAGTCGGCCATTGCACAGAAGACCAACGGTCTGATCATCGTTCCGCCGGACCCGTCGGTGGGTCCGCAGGTGGTGCAGACGGCCAAGGACGCGGGTGTGGCGCTGATCAGCTCCGACGACCAGGTCTGCGCGACCGGTCCGGACCCGTCCAAGTGCGCGGCCTCGGCCCTGCTGCCGCGGATCGGGTTCTCCGGCCAGCAGATGGGCCAGCAGGTCGGCCAGCGCGCCGCGCAGGAGTTCCAGAAGGCCGGCTGGGCGGCCGCGGACACCCGGATCATCTCGGCCTGGCAGCAGGATGTGACGGTCTGCGGTGACCGGGTCAACGCGGCGAAGACGGCGTTCAACGCGGTCGTGCCGGGTGTGCAGAGCATCGACGTGGGCACCGACAACACCCCGACCGGTGCGCAGGACAAGGTCGCGGCGACGTTGACCGCGAACCCGGGCGTGAAGCACTGGGTCATCTGGGGCTGCAACGACGAGAACGTGCAGGGCGGTGTCACCGCGATGCAGAACGCGGGCATCAGCCCGGACAACATCGACGGTGTCGGCCTGGGCGCCTACCTGGCGTGCAAGGACTGGGGCAGCGGCAAGCCGTCGGGCATGAAGGCCGCGCTGTTCATCAACGGCAGTGACGTGGGCGCGCTGGCCGTGCAGACCATGTACGACAAGCTGAAGAACAGCAAGCCGTTCCCGCAGGAGGCCTTCGCCCCCACCCAGATGGTCGACGCCACCAACTGGCAGTCCTCCGGCGTCCAGTGCAGCTGAGGCAGTCACAGTGACGACCACGACCACGACCACCGGTGCGGGGGTCCGCGATCTCGGCAAGCGGTTCGGCGAGGTGCGGGCGCTCGGCGGAGTGACCCTGGACTTCCCGGCCGGCCAGGTGACCGCGCTGATGGGTGAGAACGGGGCCGGCAAGTCCACCCTGCTCAAGATCCTGACGGGCGATCACCAGCCCACCGAGGGGACCGTGCTGCTGGACGGGGCCGAGCTGTCGCTCGGCTCGCCGGCCCGGGCGCGGGCCGCCGGCATCCGGATCATCCCCCAGGAGCCGGAGATCATCCCGCACGTCTCGGTCGCCGAGAACGTGTACGCCGGTGCCCTGCCCCACGGGGCCGGGCGCCGGCTGGACCGGGCCGAGCTGCGCCGGCGGATCACCGCCGACCTGGACCGGCTCGGCTTCGCCCGGGTGCTCGACCCGGACCTGCTGGGCTCCGAGCTCACTCCGGCCCAGCGCCAGCTGGTGGAGATCCTGCGGGCGCTGACCGGTGAGGCGAAGGTGATCGCCTTCGACGAGCCGACCAGCTCGCTCTCCGAGCAGGAGGTGGAGGCGCTGTTCGCGCTGATCCGCCGACTGCGCGACCAGGGCGTCGCGGTGATCTACGTGTCGCACCGGATGAAGGAGATCTTCCAGCTCGCCGACCGGATCGCGGTGCTGCGCGACGGCAGTCTGGCCGGGGTGCTGGACGCCGCCGAGGCCGGTGAGCAGGACCTGGTGCGCCTGATGGTGGGCCGCGACCTGTCCCAGCTGTTCGTCCGCCAGAACGTGGCCACCGACGAGGTGGTGCTTAAGGTCGACGGGCTGACCACCGACGACGTCCGGGACATCAGCCTGACCGTCCGGGCGGGCGAGGTGGTGGGCCTGGCCGGCCTGATCGGGGCCGGCCGCTCCGAGCTGGCGCTGGCGCTGGCCGGCGACCTGCCGGTGCGTTCGGGCACGGTGACGCTGGACGGGAAGAAGCTGCGCTCGGGCCGTCCGGGCGAGGTGATCGCGGCCGGCCTGGGGCTGGCGCCCGAGGAGCGCAAGGCGCAGGCGCTGTTCCTGCACCGCTCGATCCGGGACAACACCTCGCTGGTGGTGCTGGAGCGGCTGCGCCGCTTCCGGTTCGTCCGGCGGTCGGCCGAGCGGCAGTTGGCGCAGTCCTACACCGACCGGCTGCGGGTGCGCGCCCCGGGCATCGAGCACGAGGTGCGCAAGCTGTCCGGCGGCAACCAGCAGAAGGTGGTGCTGGCCCGCTGGCTGGCCCGCAAGCCCAAGGTGCTGATCCTGGACGAGCCGACCCGCGGCATCGACATCGGCGCCAAGGCGGAGATCTACCAGATCATCGCGGACCTGGCGAAGGAGGGCGTCGCGCTGCTGGTGATCTCCTCCGAGCTGCCCGAGGTGCTCGGCCTGTCCGACCGGATCGTGGTGATGCAGAACGGTCGGATCACCGGGGAGCTGGACCGCTCCGAGGCCACCGAGGAGAAGATCCTCGCCCTGGCGATGGCCGACGACCTGAGTAACGAAGGCCTGAGTAACGAAGGAAGGCAAGCATGACCACCTCCACCGCTGAGCAGAGCGTGCCGGCGGCCAACAAGGGCGGCGGGCTGCGCCTGCTGGCCGCGGTCGGCGGGCAGAACCTCAGCCTGGCCGGCGGGCTGGTCGTGCTGCTGGCGCTGTTCGGCTCGTTGAACGACAACTACCTGTCCTGGGCGAACATCCAGGTGATCGCCGAGGCGGTGACCATCAGCGGCCTGCTGGCCGTGGTGCAGACCGTGGTGATCATCTGCGGCGCGCTGGACATCTCGGTCGGCTCGCAGGCGGGCCTGGCGTCGGTGATCAGCGCGATGGCCTTCACCTCCTCGGGTGCCAACCCGTGGGCGGGCATGGCCGCCGCGATCGGGGTCGGGCTGGTGATCGGCATCCTGAACGGTGTGATCATCGTCTACGGCCGGGTCAACCCGACCATCGCCACCCTGGCGGGCCTGGCGGCCTACAAGGGCGTCGCGGACCTGGTCTCCAACGGCGCGGCGCAGGGCTACGTGCTCAACGACCCGGTCTTCATCTTCCTCAGCCGCGGCAAGATCGCCGGGCTGCCGGTGATGGTCTGGCTGCTGATCGTGGTCGCCCTCGGCGTGCACCTGATGCTCAAGTACACCGACATCGGCCGCAACGTGTTCGCGATCGGCGGCAACGACACCGCCGCGCGCCTGGCCGGCATCAACCTGAACAAGTACCTGATCTCGGCCTACGCGCTGGCCGGCACGGTGGCCGCGGTGGCGGGCATCCTGCTGACCGCGCGCACCGGCTCCGGCCAGCCGGTCTCCGGCAGCGAGGGCCTGGAGCTGCAGTCGATCACCGCGGCGGCGCTGGGCGGCTGCGCGCTCAAGGGCGGCAAGGGCGGCATCGGCGGCACGCTGCTGGCCGTCGCGCTGCTCGGCGCCCTGCAGAACGGGCTCACCGTGCAGGGGATCAACTCGTTCTGGCAGAACGTGGCACAGGGCTCCCTGCTGGTGGTCGCCGTGGTGATCCAGCAGCGCCGCAGCGGCGAGCGGGCGGTCGGCCTGCCAGCCTGACCCGACCCGTGTCATGGACGAAGCGGCGGTCCCGGCCCCTGTGTGGGGGAGCCGGGGCCGCCGCTTCGGCGTGGCTGACGCCCGGTCAGCCCTCGATCTTGAGGTCGCGCAGCAGCTTGGCGACGTGGCCGGTGGCCTTGACGTTGTAGAGCGCCCGCTCGACCTTGCCCTGCTCGTCCACGATGACGGTGGAGCGGATCACGCCGACCACGGTCTTGCCGTAGCTGCTCTTCTCGCCGAAGGCGCCGTAGGCCTCCAGCACCTTCTTGTCCTCGTCGGCGACCAGGGTGACCTTGAGGTCCTCGGTCTCGCGGAACTTGCCGAGCTTGGCCGGCTTGTCGGGGGAGACGCCGATCACGTCGTAGCCGGCGCCGGCGAACACCTCCAGGTTGTCGGTGAAATCGCAGGCCTGGGTGGTGCAGCCGGGGGTGAGGGCGGCCGGGTAGAAGTAGACGATCACCTTGCGGCCCAGGTGGTCGGCGAGCGACACCTGGTTGCCGTCGGCGTCGGGCAGGGAGAAGGCGGGGGCGGTGTCCCCCGCCTGGAGGCGCTGGCTCACGTTCGGTTCTCTCCTCGTGCGGGACAGGTGGTCGTACCGACAGCAAACCTACCCCTGATGGTGGGTGGGACTGCGCGGGGAGGAACGGGAGCTGACAGACTGACCGGGAGCAGACCGTGACGTCAGGTGAGTGAGGTGGCCCGGGTGGGCAAGGGGAAGTCGAAGGACAGCGTCAGGGACGATGCCGGGCGGTCCACCGCCGAGATCGAGGCCAACATCGCCCGGACCCGCAACCAGCTGGCCGACACGTTGGACGAGCTGGCCATGCGGGTGCACCCGACCACGATCGCGGCGCAGACCCGGGCCAAGGTGCTGGGCGCGGTCGAGCAGCGGGTCGGCCGCTGCTACGTGGCGGCGAGCCGCGGGGTGGAGCGGCTGCGGGCCGAGCTGACCGACGATCAGGGCCGGCCGCGCCCGGAGCGGGTGGTGCCGGTGGTGCTGGTCGGCGGTGGTGTGCTGCTGCTGATCGCCTCGGCGAAGCGGCGCAAGAAGGACTGAGGCCCGCGGGGATCGCCCGGGTCCGCGCACGGGCGCGGGCCCGGGCCAGGTACGGTCTGGGCGTGAGCGCGAACGACGACGAGCAGATCAGGCAGTCCGAGCACGGCCGGCACGACCGGCTGGGGGAGAAGCTCCCCATCCGGATGCTGCACGACCGGGTGCTGGTGAGGACCGATACCGGTGAGGGCGAGCGCCGCTCGACCGGCGGCATCCTGATCCCGGCGACCGCGGAGTTGAGCAAGCGGTGCACCTGGGCCGAGGCGGTCGCGGTCGGCCAGAGCGTGCGGGCGGTGGAGCCCGGTGACCGGGTGCTGTACGACCCCGAGGACAAGCTGGAGGTCGAGGTGCGCGGCGCGACGTACGTGCTGCTGCGCGAGCGCGACCTGCACGCGGTGGCGGCGGAGCGGTTGAAGGACGCCGAGGGGTCCACGGGGCTGTACCTGTAGGCCTGTTGACGGGTCGTCGGGGCGGCCGACTTCCAGGGGCGGGGCCATGCGTTCGGGCTAGTCGCGGTGGCCCGGGCGGCGCGGGGAGCTCACTGTGTGGAGCAGAGCGAATCCGCTCGGTGTGCTCCAACCCCGACAGGAGAAGTAACCCTCATGCGTGCCATATGGACGGCTGCCGCGATCGGCGCGGCGCTGAGCCTGACCTCGGTCACCGTCGCGACCGCCGCCGTCCCGCTCCGCGATCCCGACGACTCCCGGGTGCTGGCGGCGCCGGCGGCGCCCCGGCCGCTCGGTGGACTGCCCGCGCCGCAGGACGGTGCGGGGCCGGCGGCCCCCTCCGCCCCCAAGGCCCCGGCCGCGCCGTCGGGCCCGGCGGTTCCGTCGATGCCCGGGGAACCCTCGTTCCCCGGGCTGGTCGACGGCCGGCCGGTCAAGGGCGCCGCGGCCGCCCTGCCGACCCTGCCCGCGCTGCCCACCGGCCTGGCGCTGCCGACCGGTGCGGCCGCACCGGACACCAGCGCGCTGCTGAAGCTGCTGAACGGTCTGCTGTCGACCATCGGCAGCCTGCTCAGCGGTCTCGGTCTGCCGATCACCATCCCGACCATTCCCGGTCTGGGCGGGTGACGGCCACCCGGTCGGGTGGCCGTCGGCTATTTCGGCTGCGCGGCGGGTCGCCTGCCGCTAGCGTGAGCTGACACAACTTCAGACGCGGCACCGAGCCCCGAACGACACCCGGGTACCCCCCAGGGTCCGTCGTTCGGGGCCCGGGTCGTTGTGCCCGCGTTCCACCGGGCGCGCCGGTGCCGCGTCCAAAAAGTCGATAAGGAGACAAGTCATGGCTTCATCGGCCGGTCTCTACCTGGCCATCGCCCGTGGCGGATTCCGCCGCTACTCCACCTACCGCGCGGCGACCGCGGCCGGTGCCTTCACCAACACCGTCTTCGGCTTCGTGCTCGCCTCCGGCTTCCTCGCGCTCTGGCACGCCAAACCGCACCTGGGCGGCTACGACACCCGACAGGCCGTCACCTACATCTGGGTCAGCCAGGCCCTGCTCGTCGCCGTGGCCGCCTGGGGCGGCGGCTTCCAGGACGACCTGCAGGACCGCTTCCGCACCGGCGACATCGCCCTCGACCTGCACCGCCCCTGCGACTTCCTCGGCTGGTGGCTGGCCGGCGACCTCGGCCGGGCCGCCTTCCAACTGCTCACCCGGGGCGCGGTGCCGCTGACCGTCGGCGTGCTGGTCGGCCACGCCCGGCTGCCGCACTCCCCGCTCACCTGGCCGCTCTTCCTCGGCTCGGTGCTGCTCTCACTGCTGGTCAGCTTCGGGATCCGGTTCCTGATCTCGGTCAGCAGCTTCTGGCTGATGGACGCCGAAGGGCTGCGGGCCGTCAGCGTGGTGGTCTCGATGTTCCTCTCCGGGATGCTGCTGCCGCTCACCCTCTTCCCCGACGGGCTGCGCCAAGCCGCCCAACTGCTGCCCTGGGCCGCGCTGATCCAGGCCCCGTGCGACATCTTCCTGGAGCGCGGCGGCGACCGGGTGCCCGCCGAACTCGCGCTCCAGGCCGGCTGGGCCGTGCTGCTGCTCGCCGCTGGGCGGGCCGCCCAGGCGCTGGCCGCCCGCAAGGTGGTGGTGCAGGGTGGCTGACCCGCTGCTGCCCGAGTCCCCGCTCGCGCGGGCCCGCTGGGCGGTCACCTCCTGGCGGCTGGCCGCCGCCATGTGGATGCGCGCCCAGTACTCCTACCGGGCCTCCTTCCTGCTCACCTCCGCCGGGAACCTGCTGATCACCTCGCTCGACTTCGCCGTGCTCGTGCTGATGTTCCGGCACACCGACCGGCTCGGCGGCTGGTCGCTGCCCGAGGTCGCGCTGCTCTACGCCACCTCCGCCTTCGCCCTCGGCGCCGCCGACCTGCTGGTCGGCAGCGTCGACGGGCTCGGCGGGCAGATCCGCAGCGGCGCGCTCGACACCCTGCTGCTGCGGCCCGCCCCCGCACTCGCCATGGTCTGCGCCGAACGGTTCACCCTGCGCCGGCTCGGGCGGCCGCTGCAGTCGCTGCTGGTGCTCGGCTGGGCGGTGCACCGGCTGCCCGGGCGGTGGAGCGCGGCGCACCTGCTGATGCTCGGTCAGCTGCTGGTCAGCGGCACGGTCATCTTCGGCGCGCTGTTCGTCGGCGGGGCCGCCATCCAGTTCTGGTGGGGCGAGGCCAAGGAGATGCAGAACTCCTTCACCTACGGCGGCGCGACCCTGCTGCGCTACCCGCCGAGCATCTACGCCCGCGAGCTGGTCGCCGGGGTGACCTTCGGCCTGCCGCTCGCCTTCGTCAACTGGCTGCCGCTGAGCAGGATCCTCGGCCGGCCCGACCCCCTCGGCCTGCCGGCCGCCTTCGAGTACGCCTCGCCGCTGGCCGCCGCGCTCTGCGCGGGCGCCGCCGGGCTGGCCTGGCGGGCCGGGCTGCGGGCCTACCGCGGCACCGGCAGCTGACCTTCCGTCGAGATTCGCTTTGGAGAGGAGACCCCCGTGGAACTGATCGAACTCGACCGGGTGACCCGGAGCTTCACCGTGCGGACCAAGGCCGGCCGGTGGCGCCGGGAACGCCGCCAGGTGCGCGCCGTGGACGACCTGAGCTTCACCGTGCGGGCCGGCGAGTGCGTCGGCTACCTCGGCCCGAACGGGGCCGGCAAGTCCACCACGATCAAGATGCTCACCGGCATCCTGGTGCCCAGCAGCGGCCGGCTGCGGGTGGCCGGAGTGGACCCGGCCCGCGAGCGGGTCGCACTGGCCCGCCGGATCGGCGTGGTCTTCGGCCACCGCACCACCCTCTGGTGGGACCTGCCGCTGCGCGACTCCTTCGAGCTGGTGCGGCGGCTCTACCGGATCCCGCCCGCCCGGTACGCGGCCAACCTGGCGCGCTGCGTGGAACTGCTCAGCCTCGGCGACCTGCTGGACACCCCCGTCCGGCAGCTCTCGCTCGGCCAGCGGATGCGCGGCGACCTGGCCGCCGCGCTGCTGCACGACCCCCGGGTGCTCTACCTGGACGAGCCCACCATCGGGCTCGACGTGGTCAGCAAGAACCGGGTCCGGGAGTTCCTGCGCGAGGTCAACGCGGCCGGCACCACCGTGCTGCTCACCACCCACGACCTCACCGACATCGAACAGCTCTGCGACCGGGTGATGGTGATCGACCACGGCCGGGTGGTCTACGACGGCGACCTGCCCGGACTGCACCTGGCCGGACGCAGCGAGCGCACCCTGGTGGTGGACCTGGTCGAGGAGCAGCCGCCGATCGACCTGCCCGGCGTGCGGGTGGTCCGCACCGAGGGCAGCCGGCAGTACCTGGCCTTCCCCGCCGAGCAGAGCGCGGCGCCGCTGGTCGCCGCCGTCGCCGAACGCTTCCCGCTGCGGGACCTGTCGGTGCGCGAGCCGGCCATCGAGGACGTGATCGCGCGGATGTACGCCCGGGTCCCGATCGGCTGAGCCCACCTGACGGACCGTAACCCGGACGGCCCGCGGCGGGTTGATGCCGTGGCAGCTCGGTGCCGTGGGTCGTCCGGGCCCGTTCGATCCGACGGTTGAGGAGTGATCGCAGTGCGCCGCCGGCCCGACGTCACGGTGCTGGTCACCGGCCGCGAGCCCGACCCGGCCGATGCGCTGGCGGCGCTGGCCGACCAGACCCTGCGCCGCCGCCACCCCGACGCCGTCCAGGTCCTGGCGCCCGGCGCCGACCCCGCCGGGCGCTACCTGCTCCACCTGGACGCCGCCGACCGCGCCGCCCCCGAGGCTCTGCAACGGCTGGTCGACCTGGCCGACCGCACCGGCGCCGACGTGGTGCTCGGCCGCACCGGCGGCGACGCCGATCCTCCTCCTCCGGGCTGGGCACTCGGCGGGATCGCCCTGCTCCGCCGCGAACTCCTCGAACGGCACGCACTGCGGCACCGGGCCGACCTGCCCGTCGACGCCCGCCTGCCGTTCACCCTGGAAGCCTGCCTGCGCGCGCACCGGGTCGCGGTGCTGGACGACTACGACTGCCTGCGCCCGCCCCGCCCCGACCCCGGCGCGGCCACCGCCCGGGCCCGCCACGAGGACCGCCTGCGCGCCCTCGCCGCCGCCCTCACCATCGCCGAACAGCTCGCCGAACCGGGCACCGAACTCACCGCCCTGCGCGCCCGCCTGCTCGGCTGGGACCTCCCCCGACTGCTCCGCCCCGACTTCCTCACCCTGGACGAGCCCGTCCAACGCCGGGTCTGCGCCGGCGTCGGCCGCCTGGTCGACCACCACGGCGACCCGGCCGCCCTGCAACACCTCACCGTCCGCGACCGCCTGCGCCTCGACCTCGCCCGCCGCGGCCGGATCGCCGCCCTGCGCCGCCTGATCCGCTACCAGGCCGCCTACGGCGAACTCCTGGCACCCCGGATCCTGGGCACCCCCGAACCGCCGGCCACGCCGTCGCCGCCCACCCCGTCGCTGCCGCTCCAGGTGTGGCGCGGCCTGGTGCCGCCCCAGGTGCGGCGCAGCCTGCGGCGGCGGCCGGTGTGGCTGGGGTTCGCGCAACGGGCGTACGCGCGGTGGGGGTGAGGGGGAGGGGAGGGGTCAGTGGGACCAGTAGGGGTCGTCGAGGGTGGCGGCGGTGGGGGCGCCCGAGGCAGGGGTGGGGGTGCCGTAGTCGTGGGCGGGTTGGTAGCGGACGTCGTAGTAGGTCATGACGACGCGGACCGTTAGGTAGTCCGCAGCGGCCGGCGGTTTCTCCACGACCAGGAGGAGCGTCACCAGGTCGCTGGTGGTCGTGGTGAGCTCCGTGACGGTTGAACCGTCCGGTCCGGACTGCTTGACGGGTTGGAGACTGATGCGCTGCCAGGCCGTGCTGACCTGGCCGACGAGGACCTGGACCTTGGCGGGTGCGATCCGGGTGGTGACTGCGAAGCGGCAGAAGACCGTGGAGATGTTGCTGATCTCCCCGTCCGGGTAGCGGTTCTGCCGGTACACCTCGTAGGTGGGGGCGTCGAACGAGAGGGCCGGTGTGGTGGCAGCGGTCGTCGCCTGCATCGCTCGGTCGAGGTAGCCCTTCACCTGGGTCGATGAGGCCGAGTAGTGCTCGCGCTGCGTCTGCGGCCCGTAGCCGTCGACGTAGGCCCAGCGCCCGAGTCCGAGGAGCAGCGCCACTACGGCGATCGCGCTCAGGCAGCCCCTGCGCTTGTGCAGGGGCTTGCGCGGGGCGGGCACCGGAGTTGTCCACGTGTCAGTCATGCCACTCCCTGCCCCTTCACCGCGGTGCCGAACGGGTCGGGGACCGCCTTCCCCTGGTACGGCGAGGGTCCGGTCGGGAACTGGTTGGCGGCCGCGACGTCGCCGTTGCGGTAGTTCTGCGCGGTGGCCACCAGGTTCCGGCCCTGCTGGCCCATGGTGTCCGACAGGCTCGCCAGCAGACCCCGCCACGCGCTCGTGCAGCCCTGGAGAGCGGGGGCACTCTGCCAACCCTTGAGTCCGGCAACGGCGGTGTCCGTCGGGGTGCCGACGGTCTTCGCCTCGTCGGGGATCTTGCCCGCCACCGTCTGGGCGTTCTGGCCCGCGGCCTGCAGGGCGTCCGGGTGGACGGTGAAGTCGGTGCTCATCGTCCTGACTCCAGGTGTACTTGGTCGTAGTGGCCGGTCACGATGTTGGTGATGTTGTCCAGTGACGGTCCGCCGAGGGTGGGCGTCAGGTACTTGGTGTGCGGGCCGAAGAGTCCCGAGCCGCTGCTGTTGTTCACGGTGAAGCGGTGGGCGCCGAAGGCGCTGCTGGACGGATCCTCGCCGAACCAGCGCTCGCTCGGGTCTACGACGAAGCCGGCGGCGCTGGTCACCAGGTTCGTCTTGCTGGGCAGGTAGGTGATCGGGTCGTTGCGGGCCGCGCCGTCCCAGACGTGCCCGGGCACACCCAGGTCCGATGCGTGGTTCACGCCGACTCCCGGGCTGCCGATCAGGACCACGTCGTCCGGCGGGCTGTACGGCGCTCCGGGGCGGGTGGAGAGCTTGGTCGCGTCGCCGACCAGCAGGGAGCCGTAGCTGTGGCCGATCGAGGTGACGTGCGGGGGCTGGCCGGTGGTGTTGGTGGCGCGCAGGCCGGTGACGAACTGGGCGAAGGCAGGCGCGCCGGCTTCGGCCCGACCCTTGCTGACGGCCCCGTAGTCGGACGGATTGGTGTCCGGGAACCCCGGCATCGGCGGCGGGTCGTAGCCCAGCCAGACGATCGAGGCGGCCGAGCGCCCGGGCGGTTCCTTGGCCTGGGCCGCGCGCCAGGTGTTGAGCGCGTTCTCGGCTTCGTTGGAGCCGTCGGTGACGCCGTATCCCGGGCCCAGACTGGCCGGGTCGGTGGTCATCCCCGGGACGTAGGCCGAGATGTCGGTGGCGGTGTCCGGATTGCCGAAGGAGATCGCCGCGCGACCCTGGCCGTCGGTGCCGATGAGCAGCAGGTAGTCGTGGGGGCGGCCGTCCTGGATCTTGCTGTCCTGATCAAGTCGGGCGGCAATGGGTGCGAGCTTGTCGTAGGTGTCCTGGTCCGCAGGGCTGAGCGGCTTCTTCTTCGACGCCAGGTCGTTCAGCGTCTTGTCCAGATACGCCCGGTTCACCTTGTCCCGGATGTCCGCCGGGATCCCGTCCCGGTTGCCGATCAGGTCCGGGTGCTCCGTCATGAACCACTGCTGCTCGTTGGGGGTCAGTCCGTCCCACCAGGCCTTCACCTCGGCCGGGGTGGCCTTGTCGCCGGGGACGCCGCTCATGAAGTCGGGGGTGGCGCCGCCGAAGTTGGCGACGTACTGGTCGGCGTTGGCGGTGGTGAGGTCGAGGCCGGCGCCGCTGGTGGCGCGCTGGGTGTAGGTGGCCAGCATCGAGGTGAGGGAGGCGTCGGCGGTGGCGGCCTCGCTGATGGCGGCGGAGATGCGGCCCGCGAGGGCGGTGGCGAGGGGTTTCTGCTGGGCGTCCCAGGTGGCGGCGTCGTCGGGGGTCTGGGCCTGGTCCGGGGCCGACCAGCTGACCGCGCCCGTGGCGTCCACGGTGAGGTGCTGGGTCTGGGCGTCGGAGAGGGCCTTGAGCAGTTTGGACTGGGCGAGCTGGAAGGCGTCGGCGCTCTCGCGGAGCTGACCGCCGATCAGGCCGAGCTCGATCTCCGCCGCGTTCAGCTGGTTGGTGGTGGTGGCGACGGCGGACAGGGCGGTGTCCGCCGTCGTGCCGGTCCAGCCGCCGCCGTGGGCTGCCTGGTCGGTGCCCTTGTACCAGTCGGTGGTGTGGTCGGCGAAGGCCGTCCAGAGCTTGTCGTAGGCGTCGGCCGTCGCGTACAGGCCGGTGAAGTCGGCGTCGCGCAGGCTGGCGAGGTCCATCGGTGGTGCTCCCCCCTAGAAGTCGGGGAGAGCCTAGCCGGGAAATGGTGACGGTACGTAGGACAATCATCATCATCGCGTTGCCGGGCGTGGTGGCTGAGCCGCTGTCAGGGGCGGATCGGTGACACTGGAGCGGTGGAGAGTCAGCGCAGTGGGTCGACGGCGGTGGGGGTTCGGTTCACCGCGGCGGACGAGGAGAAGCGCCGCGGGGTGCGGCGGATGAAGGCGATCGCGACCGGGTTCCTGGTGGCGGCCACGGTGGTGTTCGCGCTGGCGACCTGGGGCAAGGCGGCCGGCTGGGGCAGTTGGACGGGGTACGTGGCGGCGGCCGCGGAGGCGGGGATGGTCGGCGCGCTGGCCGACTGGTTCGCCGTCACCGCGCTGTTCCGGCGGCCGTTCGGGCTGCCGATCCCGCACACCGCGATCATCCCGACCAAGAAGGACGCCTTCGGCCGCTCGCTCGGCACCTTCGTGGGCGAGAACTTCCTCTCCGCGCAGGTGGTGCGCACCCGGCTGGGCTCGCTCGGCATCGCCCACCGGCTGGGCGAGTGGCTGGCCGCGCCGGGCAGCGCCGAGCGGGTGACCACCGAGGCGGCGGCCGCACTGCGCGGGGTGCTGGCGGTGCTGCGGGACGAGGACGTGCAGGCGGTGGTGGGCGAGGCGGTCACCCGGCGGGCGGCGGCCACCCAGGTCGCCGAGCCGCTGGGCCGACTGCTGGGCCGGGTGGTCGCGGACGGCGGCCACCACGGCGTGGTGGACCTGGTGGCGGTGCGGGCGCACGACTGGCTGGTCGAGCACCACGGCGAGGTGGTCGACAAGGTGGCGATAAAGTCCCCCGGCTGGACGCCCAAGTTCATCGACCACCAGGTCGGCGAGCGGGTCCACAAGGAGCTGCTGCGGTTCACCGCGGCCGTCCGGGACGACCCGCACCACCCGGCCCGGGGGGCGATCGACACCTTCCTGGCCGACTTCGCGGTGGAGTTGCAGACCGACGGGGCGACCAAGGAGCGGGTCGAGCGGGCCAAGGCCGAGCTGCTGGCCAGGAACGAGGTGCAGGAGCTGATCGCCTCCTCGTGGAGCGCGGTGCGCGGCCTGGTGGTGGCGGCGGCCGAGGACGAGCAGAGCGAGCTGCGCCGCCGGCTGCGGGACGGCCTGCGGTCCTTCGGCACGCGCCTGACCACCGACCGGCGCCTGCAGCAGAAGACCGACGGCTGGCTGCAGGACGCGGCGGCCTACGTGGTGGACACCTACCGGGCCGAGATCACCTCGCTGATCTCGGACACCGTGGCGGGCTGGGACGCGGACGACGCCTCCCGCAAGATCGAGGCCAACGTCGGCCGGGACCTGCAGTTCATCCGGATCAACGGCACCGTGGTCGGCGCGCTGGCCGGTCTGCTGATCCACACCGTCAGCACCGCGCTGGGTGGCTGAGGGGGTCTAATGGGTTGATCGACGAACGATCTGTGAGGAGTGGGAAATGACGCGCGGGATGGACGCGTTCATCGCGGGACTGCCCAAGGCCGAGCTGCACGTGCACCACGTGGGCTCGGCCTCGCCGCGGGTGGTGGCCAACCTGGCGGCCCGTTACGAGGGCCGCACTCAGGTGCCGGCCGACCCCGAGAAGCTGGCGGAGTACTTCACCTTCACCGACTTCGCGCACTTCATCCAGGTGTACCTCTCGGTGGTGGACCTGGTCCGGGACGCGGAGGACGTCCGCTCGCTGACCTACGGCGTGGCCGAGGACATGGCGCGCCAGCGGATCCGCTACGCCGAGCTGACGGTGACTCCGTACAGCTCGGTCCGCCGGGGCATCCCGGACGTGGCGTTCATGGAGGCGATCGAGGACGCCCGGCGCAGCGCCGAGCGGGACTTCGGGATCGTGCTGCGCTGGTGCTTCGACATCCCGGGCGAGGCCGGCCTGGTCTCCGCGGAGGAGACGGCGCGGCTGGCCCTGGACGTGGGCGCGGACGGGCTGGTCAGCTTCGGCCTGGGCGGTCCGGAGATCGGCGTGCCGCGGCCGCAGTTCAAGCCGTTCTTCGACCGGGCCCGGGCGGCCGGCCTACACAGCGTGCCGCACGCCGGCGAGTCCACCGGCCCGGAGACGGTCTGGGACGCGATCCGCGAGCTGGGCGCCGAGCGGATCGGCCACGGCACCCAGAGCTTCAAGGACCCGGCGCTGATGGACTACCTGGGCGAGCACCGGATCCCGCTGGAGGTCTGCCCGACCTCCAACCTGGCCACCCGGGTCGTCGAGCGGATCGAGGAGCACCCGATCCGCAAGTTCGTCGACGCCGGCCTGCTGGTCACCGTGAACAGCGACGACCCGCCGATGTTCGGCACCGACCTGAACACCGAGTTCGCGGTGGCGGCCGAGCTGCTCGACCTGGACGAGGCGGGCGTGGCCGGCCTGGCGAAGAACGCGGTCGAGGCCTCGTTCCTGGACCAGGCCGGCAAGACCCGGCTGAACGGCGAGATCGACGCCTACCTGGCGGGCTGGACCCGCGGCTGACCCGGGTTCGGCTGCGCCGGGGCGGGGGTGCCCCGGTGCAGCCAGGCCCGTTCGGCGGCTGTCCAGGCCGTGGTGGTGAGCAGGTAGAGGGCGGCTGCGAGCGGGACCAGGGCGGCGAACAGTACGGTGCCGAAGGCCAGGTACGGGGCGATGCCCGCGCCCGGGGTACCGGCGGTGACCGCTGCCCGGGCCTTGCGGTAGCCGAGCAGGCCCAGGCACCCCAGTGCCGCGTAGAGCGCGCCGAAGACGGCCAGTTGGGCGGGGGTGTGCGCGGCGGTGACGTGCAGGCCGAGCGGCACGCCGGCCAGGGTGTGGCCGAGCAGGTCGTTGGGCCGCCCGGCCACCCGGGCCAGCGTGAAGAGCCGGTACATCACCGAGAAGAACGGCAGCTGCACCAGCATCGGCAGGCAGCCGGCGAACGGCGAGGCCTGCTCGGCCTTGTAGAGCTCGGCGAGTTCGGCCCGCAGCCGTTCGGGCCGGTCCTTGTGCTGCTTCTGCAGCTCGGCGACCCGGGGTGCCAACCTGGCCCGGGCCCGCTCGCCGCGGGCGGCCGCGCGGGCCAGGGGGTGCAGTGCGAGGCGCACGCAGAGGGTGAACAAGACGATCGCGGCGGCGGCCGGGACGAAGCCGGCCAGGGTGGTCACCGCGGTGTGGGCGAGACCCACGGCGGGGTCGATGAAGGTGAAGAGGAACATGCTGGGGGTGCCCTCCGGCGTCTGACGGGATGTGAGACGGCGGACGGCCGCGTGTCGGCGGCAGTGGCCTGACGGTGCGTTACGCGGCCGTCGGGGCCGCGCCCGGTGCCCTGGGCCGTCGGCGGCCCCTGGCATCCGGATCGCGTTGCGGGAGGAAGGCGGTGCGCCAGGCCCGCCGGCGCAGCGTGCCGTCGCGGACGGCCTGCGGGGCGCGGGCCCCCAGTAGGCGGGCCAGCACCCGGCCCAGCACCTGCAGCGCGGCGACCGTGCCGGCGGCCGCGACCAGGGCGGTGGCGGCGGCCAGCACGGTCAGGCCGAGGGAGGAGTGCGGGTCGCCGGGCAGCAGGGCCGCGGTGAGCAGGCGCAGCAGGCCGAGGAGCAGCGCGAACGGATGCGGGGTGGGCATCGCCGGGCCTCCTCGGGGCAACTGGTGCAGGGCGCTCTGAGGTGATGGTACGTCAGTCGATGATGACGGTCTGCCCGGTGGCGGCGGAGTGCCGGGCGGCCTCCAGCACGGTGAGGGTGGCCACCGCGTCCATCGGGTCCACCGGCGGCGGGGTGCCGGTGGTCAGGGCGTGCGCCAGCTCGGCGTAGAAGGCGGGGTAGTCGCCGAGCTCGGTGGGGACGGTGGTGTGCGCCTCGTCGGTGCCGAGGGTGCCGTGCCGGGACGGGTCCTCGGCGCCCCACGGGATCCGGGTGTCGGGGCGCAGCCCGGCCCGCAGGTCGGCTTCCTGCGGGTCCAGGCCGTACTTGACGTAGCCGGCGGTGTCGCCGAGCACCCGCAGCCGGGGGCCGGCCAGCGGGGCCAGTGCGCTGGTCCACAGGTGCGAGCGGACGCCGGAGGCGTGGCTGAGCGCGAGGAAGGCGTCGTCGTCGACCACCGCGCCGTCCCGGCGGACGTCGATCTCCGCGTACACCGAGGAGACCGGGCCGAACAGCGTCAGCGCCTGGTCCACCAGGTGGCTGCCCAGGTCGTAGAGGGTGCCGCCGGCCTCGGCCGGGTCGGCCAGTTCGCGCCAGCCGGCCTTGGGCTTGGGCCGGAACCGCTCGAACCGCGACTCGAACCGGTGCACCCGCCCGAGCGCGCCGTCCTCGACCAGCCGGCGCGCGGTGCGGAAGTCGTTGTCCCAGCGCCGGTTCTGGAACACCGTCAGCAGGGCGCCGCGGGAGACCGCCAGCCCGCACAGCGCCCGCGCCTCGGCGGCGGAGGTGGCCAGCGGCTTGTCCACCACGGTGGCCAGCCCCGCGGTGAGCGCGGCCCGGGCCAGCGGCAGGTGGGTCCGGTTGGGCGTCGCCACCACGACCACGTCGTACTCGTCGGCCCGGTCGAAGACCTGCTCGGGCCGGTCCAGCGGCTTGGCCTCCGGGTGCGCTGCGGCCAGCTCGGCCCGCCGCTCGGGGTTCGCCGTCACCACGGCGGCCAGCCGCAGCCCGGGTGTGGTGGCGATCAGCGGGGCGTGGAAGGCGGCGCCGGCCAGCCCGTAGCCGAGCAGCGCGACGCGGTAGGGGGCGGGGGAAGCGGTAGTCATACCGGCGAGTCCATCACACGCGGTGGTCGGGAGCCGGGAGGGCGCGTCCGCCGCGAGGTGGCACGAGGCTCGTCGAGCATGTCTGATGAATCGTCAACAATGCTTTTCTGTATCCGACTTCATGATTTCCGGCAATCACGCGAACCGGTGCCGGCGGGCGCTCCGCGGGTAGACTCGTCGAGTGGCGACTGTGAGGGTGCGACGCGTCGAGGTGCCGCAAGCACTCCGGGAGAGCTCGGGGCTGGTCGCCGCCTACAACGTGGTGGTGGTGCGGGAGGCGAGCGTGCTGGGGGCCACCGCGGTGCGCTTCAAGAGCCCGGTGGGACGGGTGGTCTGGCGCACGGCCCAGCCGATCCACCAGATCGCCGTGCCCAAGCTGCTCAAGCGGGCGAGCCGGTCGCTGTCGGCGGGCTGACCGGTGGGCTGACCGGTCGGAGGGCCCGCTGGTGCACTGCCCCTGACCTCGGTTGTCCGGCAGTCGGCGGCCCCTGACGGGAGCGGGGCCCGGCCGATAGGCTGGGCGCGTTGGGGCAGCCATCCGGCGCTCCGGCCGGCCGCGGGTGTCCGGTTCGGTGCCAGTCGGGAATTTGTTGGAACCATCGCAAGGAGACACCGACGTGGCAGAGCGAAAGCCCATCGAGTCGTGGCTGACCGACATGGACGGGGTCCTCATCCACGAGGGCACGCCGATCCCGGGGGCGGACGAGTTCATCCGGCGGCTGCGGGAGTCGGGCAAGCCGTTCCTGGTGCTGACCAACAACTCGATCTACACGCCGCGCGACCTGGCGGCCCGGCTGGCCGGGATGGGCCTGCACGTGCCGGAGGAGTGCATCTGGACCTCGGCGCTGGCCACCGCGAAGTTCCTGCGCGGGCAGCGGCCGGGCGGGACGGCGTACGTGATCGGCGAGGCGGGCCTGACCACGGCGCTGTACCAGGCCGGGTACGTGCTGACCGACAACCAGCCGGACTACGTGGTGCTGGGCGAGACCCGCACCTACAGCTTCGAGTCGCTGACCAAGGCGATCCGGCTGATCAACGCCGGCGCCCGGTTCATCTGCACCAACCCGGACGAGACCGGCCCGTCCACCGAGGGCGTGCTGCCGGCCACCGGCTCGGTGGCCGCGCTGATCACCAAGGCGACCGGCGTGGAGCCGTACTTCGTCGGCAAGCCGAACCCGCTGATGATGCGCGAGGCGCTGAACACCGCCGGGGCGCACTCGGAGAGCGCGGTGATGATCGGCGACCGGATGGACACCGACATCGTGGCCGGCATGGAGGCCGGCATGGAGACGGTGCTGGTGCTGACCGGGCTGACCGCGGCCGAGGACGTGGAGCGCTTCCCGTACCGGCCGACCCGGATCGTGAAGTCGATCGCGGACCTGATCGAGCTGATCTGAGCGGGCCGATCTGAGCGAGCCGATCCGGGAGAGCCGATCTGAGCGAGCTGACCCGGGAGAGCCGATCGGTGACTGCCGCGCCCTGGTGAACGGGGCGCGGCAGTCCCGTGTTCAGGCGCGGCCGCTCCGGCGGGCCGCCTCGCCGGCCCGGCGGGCGGTGCGGGCGATGGTGAAGGCCACCTCGTGCAGTTCGTCGCGCTGCCAGCCGGAGGCGCCGGCCGGGCTCATGCCGTCGCCCTCGTTGTTGTGCGAGAGCAGCACCGAGTAGACGTCGACCACGCCGGGGGTGCGCAGCCGTTCGCCCAGCTCGTCGAGGCACCCGGCGACGTCCTCGATGTGCCGGTGGCGCACCGTCAGGTCGCCGTAGCGCTGCTCGCCCTCGGGCTGCAGCAGGTGCAGCACCCGGGTCTGCCGGTCGGCGGTGGCGCCGGCCTGGGTCTCCCGGTAGGTGCGGATCACCGAGTGGCCGCCGTCGACCAGCCGGAAGACGGTCAGGTTGCCGGCCGGCCGGGCGCCGTAGAGCACCGACTGCTGGATCAGGGTGGGCAGGATGTCGGGCACCAGGCCGGTCGCGCCGTCCCCGACGAAGGCCAGCACGTTGCCCTCCCGGGTGAGCGCGACCGAGGGCACGGCCTGCAGCGCGTCGCCCATCAGGGCCCGGCCGTACCAGCCGGAGAAGCCGGTGCCGGTGCGCGGCAGGTTGCGGATCGCCGACATGGCGCCCCGCCCGACGTCGTACAGGCCGGTGTAGCGGTAGTCGTGACGGGTGATCAACTCGTCGAGCAGGCCGCCGAGGTGGTGGTAGAAGTAGTTGGGGCTCATCGGCAGCAGCGGCAGCTGGTGCACCATGTCCGAGGCGCTGTCCCGGGTCTCGTCGATCGCCGCGCGCCGCAGCGCCAGCACCTCGGGATCCACCCGGACCCGGTCGCGCAGCTCCCGCAGCAGACCGGTGGCGTCCGCGTGCACCTTGAGGTCGGCGAACGGGGCGAGGTGCGAGGCGTCCCTGGTCACCTGGGCGATGTGCAGGGAGCGGTCCAACTGGCGGGGCTGGAACGGGGTGGCCAGCTCCGGGATCCGGCTGTTCAGGAAGAGCAGCGACTGGTCGGCGCGGCGGCGCAGCCAGCCCTGCTGGTGCAGGAAGTCGTGCACCCGGGCCGAGCAGCCGAACATGCCCAGCGTGCCCAGGTACTCCGGCACCCGTTCGCCCCGGTGGTAGCGGGCCACCGTGCCGGGGCGGGTCGGCGAGTCGGCCAGCGCGATGCCGGCGGTGCGGGCCAGCTCGTAGGTGAGCTCGCGCTGCTGCTCGTCCAGCGGTCCGCACTGCCACAGCATCCGGACCGGCTGCTGTCCGACCAGCCGGGCCAGTTCGGCCAACACGTCCTCGCCGACCCGCAGTTCGCCGGCCGGCCGGGGCTCGGGGAGCACCAGGTCGGGCGGCGTCGCGGCGTCCAGCACCGCGTTGGAGACCAGCAGCACCACCGGCCCCCGGTCGGCCCGGTAGGCCTCGAAGGCGGTGGCCAGGTCCTCGGTGAGCCGGGCCGGGTCGTCCAGGTAGACGCCCTCCAGCCGGCGGGCCCTGAGCACCTCGCGGGAGTCCTCGGCCGCGTGCACCGTGCCCTGGAACGGGAACCAGGCGTCGGTGGGGGAGTCGGCGCAGACGATGAACCCGCGGGCCCGGGACTCGCGCAGGTTGGCCAGGGTGCCGCGGAACTCGTCCACCATGCCGTTGGTGACCACGATCAGGAACGGCGCCGCGTCCAGCTGCCAGCGGGCCAGCGCCCCGGCGGCCAGCGCGTGCTCGCTGGGCCCGCGCAGCACCGGGTTGCCGCCCTGCTCGGCCAGCACTTCCAGTTCGCCGATCAGCCCGGTGACCAGCGAGCCGGTGTAGTAGTGCAGCCCCCAGTCGTGGCCGGCCCGGGCGGTGAGGAACCCGGTCAGCGCCCCGGCCAGCGCCCGCTGGGCCGGCGCGGAGCCGCGCAGCGCGTCCGCCGCGTCGTGCATCTGCACGAAGTCGGCGAGCGCCCGGACCACGTCGGCGGCGAGCAGTTCGGGGCGCCCGGGCAGCTGCCGGACCGCGTACGGCGGGGCGAGCCGGGTCGGGTCGGCGGCGCGTTCGGGCTCGGTGTAGACGTGCACGGTGTAGGCCGACAGGTCGGCCCGCAGCCCGGCGGGCAGGCGCTCGGCCAGCTCGGCCAGCGCGGGGCCGACGGTGTCGGCCAGCGGGTCGGTGCTCAGGCCGGCGCCGGCGGCGTCGACCAGCAGCAGGGCCAGGGTGTCGGTGTGTCCGGCCGAGGCGGCGGCGGCCAGCACGGCCGGCAGTTCGGCGAGGGTGTCCGCGGTCAGCTGCTCGACCCGCTGGTCGGCGAGCGCGCGGTTGAGGAAGCGGCGCGCCCGGCGCACCGTCTCGGCGTGGACCGGGTCCGCGTCCGGCCGGTGGGCCGGCTGGTCGCCGGTGGCGTCGCGCAGCGCGGCGGCCACGGTGTCGTGGAACGCCGGGTCGGTGCCGACGCCGACCACCAGCAGGCGCTCCGTCAGCTGTGCCGCCGGTCCACCGCTCGGGGGTGCGGTGCGCTCGCTGCGCGGCGGTGCCGTCCGCCCGCCGCTGCGCGGGGCCGGCCGTTCGCTGCTCAGCAGTGCTGTCCGTTCACTGCTCTGCATGGCTGTTGACCCTCCGTCGGTCACTGGTCGGAACTGGGCACGGCCTCGATCAGGCTCTCCGCGCGCGCCGAGCGCAGCGGAGCGGAGCGGACCGCCCGGACCTCGAAGCCGGCGGTGCTGAGCAGGGTGCGGTACTCGGCCTCGGTGCGGTCCCGGCCGTCCAGGGTGAGCAGCATCAGCAGGTCGATCAGCCGGCCCTGGAAGGCGGCCTGCGCGGCCCGCTCGTTCGCGGGCGGCTCGACGGCGGCGCCGGGCTCCTCCTCCAGCCGCTCGAAGACCAGCAGCCGGCCGTGGGCGGGCATCGCCTCGCGGACCCGGCGCAGGATCGCGACGGCCTGCTCGTCGTCCCAGTTGTGCAGCACCCGGGTGAGCGTGTAGACGTCGCCGCCGGTGGGCAGCGGGTCGAAGAAGCTGCCGGGGGCGAACTCGACCCGGTCGGCCAGGCCCGCCTCGGTGAGCTTGGTGCGGGCCTGGTCGACCGCCTTGGGCAGCTCGACCAGCACGCCGCGGGCCTGCGGGTGCCGGGCGAGCACCCGGGCCAGCAGCCCGCCGTCGCCGCCGCCGACGTCGACCAGGGTGCCCAGGCCCGACAGGTCGGTGCCGGCCAGTGCGGTCGGCACCGAGGCGGTGCCCATCGCGGCGGAGAACGCGGCGCTGGTCTCGGGGTGCTGCTCCAGGTAGCTGTAGAACGGCGCGCCGTGCACCTTCTCGAAGGCCGGCTGCCCGGTGCGCAGGGTGTGCAGGATCTCGCCGAAGGACTGGTACACCTCCTCGCCGAAGAGGGTCGCGGCGACCGCGCTGGAGCGGGTGGTGCCGGTGCAGAGCAGCCGGGTGACGGGGGTGAGCCCGTAGCGGTCCCGGTCCTCGGTGAAGAGTTCGGCGGCGGCGAGCACGCCGAGCACCCGGCGCAGCGCGTGCGGGTCGGCGCCGGTCTCGGCGGCCAGTTCGGCGACCGGGCGGGGGCCGTCGGCCAGCAGGTCGGGCACGCCGAGTCGGGTCAGCGCGTAGCAGCACTGGGCGGTCCAGCCGCCGGTGAGCACGCCGAACATGGCGACGCGCTCGGCGTATCCGGGGGTGCGCTCGGTCATTCGGGGGCTCCGGGGGTCGCGGGGGCGGCGGCGGACAGGTGGGCGCCGAGGCGGCGGACCGCCTCGGCGGCGGAGATCGCGTGGCAGCGGCGGTTGCCGTGCCGGCCGTCGGCGCTGAAGATGTCGCCGCCGGCGGCCGGATGGTCCGTCAGGTCCAGGTGCAGGGTGGCGAGTTCGGCGGCGAGCGCGCGGGTGGCGGCGGTCAGTTCGGCGAGCCGCCGGTCGAGTTCGCGCTGCGCCTCGGGGGAGAGCCGGGGCGAGCGGGCGCCGGCGAACATGCTCACCGTGATCACGTCGGCGCCGTGCTCGCGCAGCGGCGTGATGACGGCGCGCAGCTCGTCGGCGGTGGCGGCGGCGTCGAAGGACTGGCGCAGGATGTCGTAGCCGCCGCAGGCGACCAGCGCCAGGTCGGGTCCGAACTCCAGGGCGGCGGCCAGCTGGGTGGCCCGGACCTTGGCGGCGGGGATGTTGCGCCGGCCCAGGTTGAGGTACGTCAGGTCGGGCCGCACGGCGGTCAGTTCACGGGCGATCCGGGTGGCCCAGGGCTCGTCGGGGTAGCCGGCGACGGGGTCGCCGAGCCCCTCGGCGACGCTGTCGCCGAGGACGGCGAACCGCCGCCAGGGGTGTCCGGCGAGCAGGCGTTCGGCCTCGTGCTCGCGTAGGCAGTAGGGGTCGGCGGCTTCGCCGCTCAGTTGCTCGCTCAGCATGACGTCGCTTCGCAATCGTTCGTGGTTGGTGGCTTGGTCTCGCGCTCCTGCCCAACAGCCGCGGCGAGTCTAGAGCACGACCGGTCGCGCTTTTTTTGGTTCGCGGGACGTTCGCACGGTGTTCTCCCATATGGGGAGGGGGTGTGTCGGGGGAGGCTGTCGCAGGGGCGTGAGAGGGTGCTGACGGGCAGTGATTGCTTGCCGGGCATGATCATGGCCGCTTTGCCGAAAGTTAAACTGCACGATCGTTCGTCCAAGCGGTACTCTCGGGTAGTCGCCCGATCGCGGCTGATCCGCCGCGCCCGCCAACCGGAGGGGCTCATGACCACGTCCCAGTCCGCGGCCACCGCCGCGACCACCCCCGCACCCGACGCGCCGCCCCGAACACCGATGGAACGGGTCGCCCTGGCCCTCGCCTCGGGCGCCACCTTCCTGGCGGTGCTCGACACCACGGTCGTCAACATCGCCTTCGCGGACCTGCACAAGAGCTTCCCGACCGAGGCCCTGGCCAACCTGACCTGGGTGGTCACCGCCTACACGGTGGTCTTCGCGGCCCTGCTCGCGGTGGCCGGCCGGGTCGCCGACGTGGTCGGCCGCCGCCGGCTCTTCCTCTGGTCCACCGTGCTCTTCACCCTCGCCTCGCTGGGCTCCGGCGCGGCCCAGGGGCTCGACATGCTGGTGATCGCCCGGGCCGTGCAGGGCCTGGGGGCGGCGGGCATGATCCCGTCCGCGCTCGGCCTGGTGCTCGCGCACACCCCCGCGCCGCGCCGGCACGCCGCGATCGGCGTCTGGGGCGCGGTCGGCTCGCTGGCCGCCGCCGTCGGCCCGAGCCTCGGCGGCCTGCTGGTCGACGTCTGGGGCTGGCGCGCGGTCTTCCTGATCAACCTTCCGCTCGGCGTGGCCATCACCTTCCTGACGGTCCGCAAGCTCGCCGCCGACCGCACCGACGGCCGCCGGATGCCCGACCCGATCGGCACCGTGGCGCTCGCCCTGGGCCTGGGCGGCCTGGTCTTCGGCGTCACCCAGGGCAGCGACTGGGGCTGGACCGACTCCCGGGTGCTCGGGCTGCTGATCGGCGGCGCGGTGTGCACCGTGCTCGCCCTGGTGCTCTCCCGCCGGCACTCCTCGCCGGCCATCGAGTGGGACCTGTGGCGCAGCCGGGTCTTCGCCGGCACCAACGTCAGCTCCTTCTTCTTCGGCGCCTCGATGTACGCCTACCTGCTCTCCAGCCTGCTCTTCCTCAACACGGTGTGGCGCTACAGCGAGCTCAAGGCGGGCCTCGCGGTCTCGCCCGGCGCCTTCGCCGCCGCGTTCGGCGCCGTGGTGGTCGGCCGGTTCGCCGGGCCGAGCCGGCAGTGGCTGGCGGTCGGCATCGGCTCCGCGATGTTCGGCGGCTCGCTGGCCGCGCTCTACGGGCTGCTCGGCACCGAGCAGAAGTACCTGGAGATCATGCTGCCGATCGGCATCGTGGCCGGCGTCGGCATCGGTGCCGCGCTCACCGGCATCTCCAACGCCGCCGCCGCCGCGCTGCCCGCCGACCGGTTCGCCGCCGGCACCGGGCTGCTGATGACCTCCCGTCAGGTCGGCGGCGCGCTCGGCATCGCGGTCTTCGCCGCGATCCTCTCCAACGCCGGGATGATCGGGCCGCACGGCTACCTGCGCGCCTTCCTCGCCTCGGCGATCTGCGCCGGGGCCGCGGCCGTCTCGTCGATCGGAGTGCGCGAGCGGGCCGGCCGCTGAGTCGCCGAGTCGGCTGAGTTCGCCGAGTTCGCCGAGCTGGCCGAGTTCGCTGAGTTCCCCCCAGGGCGCGGCGAGCCGCGCGCGCCCGAGTCGCACGCGACGATGCCGAGGGTGTCGGAGCGTCACCGCGTCACACGAGGAGTACCGATGGACATCCGTGCCCTGCACACCCAGGCCCTGGCCCTGGCCACCGAGGTGGTCGAGCAGGTCAAGGCCGACCAGCTGGACCTGCCCACCCCCTGCGCCGACTGGACCCTGGGCACCCTGCTGGCACACATGATCGGCCAGAACCACGGCTTCGCCGCCGCCGCCCGCGGCCTCGGCGACGACCACGAGCAGTGGCGCGACCGGCCGGTCGAGGGCGCCCCGGTGGCGCCGTGGGCGATCTCGGCGGCCGAGCTGACCGCCGCCTTCGCCACCGCCGAGGAGCCGTTCCGGATCCCGGAGATCCGGCCCGGCGTGGACATCCCGGCCGACATCGCGATCTCCTTCCACTACCTGGACACCCTGGTGCACGGCTGGGACCTGGCCGCCACCCTGGGCCTGCCGTTCGAGCCCCCGGCCGAGCTGGCCCAGGTGTTGCTGGCGGTCGCCGGCAAGGTGCCGGCCGAGCCGGCCGACCGCGGGCCCGGCAAGTTCTTCGCCGAGGTGCGCGAGGCCGAGCAGGAGGCCGACGCCTTCGACCGGGCGCTCGCGCTGCTCGGCCGCGACCGGAGCTGGACGCCGGCGGGCTGACCGGCCGTTCCCCACTACCATGCGCAGCACCGGGCCGCCGTTGAGCCCGGTGCTGCGCAGGCGATGGGGGAGACGTGACGGCGGTGGACAGCAGCGTCCGCGAGCGGGAGAGCGAGCGGCGGGAGATACCGGAGAAGCGGGTCACCTGGGCGGAGGCCTACTTCGACCTGGTCTTCGTCTTCGCGATCACCCAGGTCTCCAACCTGCTCTACGACCACCACGGCGGCGGCGGACTGCTGCGCGCCCTGGTGGTCTTCATCCCGGTCTACTGGTGCTGGGTGGGCACCACCGTGCAGGCCAACGTGCGGGACGTGGACAGTGCCCGGGACCGGGTCGGGATCTTCGCCGTCGGCCTGTGCGGCCTGCTGATGGCGCTCGCGCTGCCGCAGGCCTACGGCACCCGCGGGGTGCTGTTCGGCGCGGCCTACTGGGGCGCCCGGCTGGTGCTGCTGGGGCTGATCCTGCGGCTGCGCGGCGGCGTCTGGCGCGGGCCGTTCGGCATCGGCGCGGCGATCAGCGGACCGCTGCTGCTGACCGGCGGGCTGCTGCACGGCGACGCCCGGCTCGGGCTCTGGGCGGCGGGCGCGCTGATCGACCTGGCCGGCCCGACCCTGCTGCGCTCCCGGCTGGCCCGGGTGACCTACCACCCCGGGCACCTGCCGGAGCGGTTCGGCCTGCTGATGCTGGTCGCGCTCGGCGAGTCGATCGTCAGCACCGGCGCCCCGGCGGCCGCGGCCACCGACCTGACCAGTGGTGAACTGCTGGCCGTGGTGGCCGCGTTCACCATCTCCTGCGGCCTGTGGTGGAGCTACTTCGCGCACGCCAACGAGGCGATGCGGCACGCGGTGACGGTGGCACCCGCGCGCCGCGACCTGGTCCGCCGGGTGTTCTCCTACGCGCACCTGGTGCTGGTCGCCGCGGTGATCACCATCGCGGTCGGCTTCCACATGACGGTGGCCCACCCCGGCGAGCGCCTCGACCTCGGCACCCTCACGCTGCTGCACGGGGGTTGCGCGCTCTACCTGCTCACCTTCGGGTACACCCGGTGGGTCATGTTCCGGGTGCTGGCGCACACCCGGCTGGTGGCGGCCGCGGTGGTGCTGCTGCTGGTGCCGGCGATGGCGGTGCTGCGGCTGCCCGCGCTGGCGGTGCTGAGCACCCTGGCGGTGCTGCTGGTGCTGCTCACCGCGGTGGAGGAGGCCCGGATCCGGCGGGCCCGGGCGGCGGTGGCGGCGGCCCCGGCGCCGCGGCCGGCGGCCGAATAGGCGCTGTCGGCGCGGCTGTGTAGCGTGCGGGGTGAACGAGCGGGTCCGAGACAGAGGATGATGCGGTGACCGAGGTCGCTGAGGTGGAAGCTGCCGTGCTGGAGAACGAGTTCGAACTGCCCGGGTCCTGGCGGGAGGTGCTGGCGGGGGAGACCGAGCAGCCGTACTTCGCCCAGCTGGCCGAGTTCGTCGCGGCCGAGCGGGCCGAGCACCAGGTCTTCCCGCCGCGCGGGCAGGTCTTCTCGGCGCTGGCCGCCACCGCCTACCGGGACGTCCGGGTGCTGGTGCTCGGCCAGGACCCGTACCACGACGACGGCCAGGCGCACGGCATGAGCTTCTCGGTGCTGCCGGGCACCAAGACGCCGCCCTCGCTGCGGAACATCTTCAAGGAGCTGCACGCCGACCTGGAGCTGCCGGTGCCGGACAACGGCTACCTGATGCCCTGGGCCGAGCAGGGCGTGCTGCTGCTCAACGCGGTGCTGACGGTGCGCGCGCACGAGGCCAACTCGCACAAGGCCAAGGGCTGGGAGAAGTTCACCGACGCGGTGATCAAGGCGGTCAGCGCCCGCGAGGAGCCCTGCGTCTTCGTGCTCTGGGGCAACTACGCCAAGAAGAAGCTGCCGCTGATCGACACCTCGCGGCACGTGGTGGTGCAGGGGGCGCACCCCTCGCCGCTGTCGGCCAAGCTGTTCTTCGGCAGCCGGCCGTTCTCGCAGATCAACGAGGCGCTCGCGGGCTTCGGCGGCGAGCCGGTGGACTGGCGGATCCCCGACCTGGCGGGCAACTGACGGTGCGTCGGGGGCGGGTGGCGGCGGCACTGGCGGGCTTACTGGCCGGCTCACTGGCCGCCGGGTGCGCGGGCGCGCCGCCGCCGCCCGCCCCGGGGTTCTACCGCTGGCCCGGCACGGCCGCTGAGCAGGCGGTGCGGCTGGCCCAGGAGCAGGGCCGGACGGCGGACCTGCCGGCGCTGCGCCGGCTGGCGGCGCAGCCAGTGGCGCGCTGGCTGACCGGGGACGACGCGGCCGGCGTCGCGGCCCAGGTGGTGACCGGCGCAGCGGCGGCTGGTCAGTTGCCGGTGCTGGTCGCCTACGACATCCCCGGGCGGGACTGCGGCGCCTACTCGCGCGGCGGGGCGGCGGACCCGGCGGCCTACCGGGCCTGGGTGGACCGGCTGGCCGCGGCGATCGGGGACCGGGCGGCCTGGGTGGTGCTGGAGCCGGACGCGGTGGCGCTGACGGTGACCGGCTGCGCCACGGCCGGGGCCGACCGCTACCAGCTGCTGGCCTACGCGGTCGGCGAGTTGAAGGCGCACCCGAAGGTGCGGGTGTACCTGGACGCGGGCAACCCGGGGTACGCCGGCCAGGCGGCGCAGATCGCCGACGGGCTGCGGGCGGCCGGCCTGCAGCGGGCCGACGGGTTCGCCGTGAACGTCTCCAACTTCTACACCACGCCGCAGAGTTCGGCGTACGGCCGGCAGCTTTCCGGGCTGCTCGGCGGCAAGCACTTCGTGATCGACACCAGCCGCAACGGCAATGGCGCGCTCGCGCCCACCGCCTGGTGCAACCCGCCCGGCCGCGCGCTCGGCGCCCCGCCCACCACCGCCACCGGCGACCCGTCGGTCGACGCCTTCCTGTGGGTCAAGAACCCCGGCGAGTCCGACGGCGACTGCGGCCGGGGCGAGCCGCCGGCGGGCGAGTTCTGGCTGGACTACGCGCTCGGGCTGGCGAAGTGACGGTGCGTCAGATCATTGGGATCTGACGCACCGTTCCTCAGGTAGTCACCTGGACCCAGCGGGCCACCGAGGGGGTGCCGTTGTGGTCGGTGACGAAGAGCTGGTACCAGCCCGGCGGCAGCAGGTTCGGGTTGGCCGGGACGCCGAGGGCCAGTCGCCCGCCGGGGGCGGCGGTGACCGTGAGCGCGACCGAGCGCTGCTCCACGTCGGTCACGTGGGTGACCGAACTCGGCCGGATCAGCCGGGCGGTGGCGATCGAGGCGGCGTCCGGCGAGTCGGCGGTGAGGGTGCCGCCGAGCTTGACGGAGGCGTCCGCGGCGGTCAGGCTCGGCCGGTCGCCGTGGTAGAGGTAGGGCGGCGTCCAGATCTCCACCCGCTGCTCGAACTTGGCCGGCTCGGTGTCCGCCCGGTCCGCGAACAGCGGGTTGGAGCCGAGCACCACCACCCGCCCGTCGGGCAGCAGCAGCGCCTCCGAGTGGTAGTCCCGCCCGACGGTGGGATCGGCAGCCGGCGTGAAGCTGTTGGTATCGGGGTGGTAGACCTGCGCCTTCAGCCGGTCGCTGAGCTGCTTGCCCCGGTAGTCGGCCGAGCCGCCGGTGGTGAAGACGGTGTCGTCGGGCAGGATCACGCTGTTCAGGTAGCGGGTGCCGCCCGCCGGCAGGTCGGGGCCCGGGGCGAAGCTCGGGTTCGGCACGCTCAGGTCGGCGATCGCCGTGCGCGCCGTGGACTTGTCCGACTCGCCCACCCCGCCGCCGCCGAGCACCATCACCCGCTGGCGCTGCGCCGGCGGCAGCAGCACCGAGGAGGAGGTCTCCAGCTGGTCCGGGTCGCGCAGCCCGGGCACGGTGCGGAAGGTGTCGGTGGTCAGGTTCCACAGCCGCGGGGTGCGGCCCTGGTCGGCCGGTCCGTAGCCGGAGTTGGAGCCGGTGAAGAACAACTCCCCGCTCTCGGTGAGGAAGAGCGTCGGGTAGGTCGGGAAGTAGCCGTCCGGCCCCGGGGACCAGGTACGGCTGGCCGGGTCGAAGAGCTCGTTGCCGGTGGCGGGCAGGATCTGCCCGGTGTCGTCCAGCCCGGAGACGGCCAGCACCCGGCCGTCCCCCAGCCCGGTCAGGGTCGGGTACCAGCGCGCGTACCGCATCGGCGGCACCGGCTCGTACTCCTCGCTGTCCGGGTTGAACTCCCAGGCGGTGCGCAGCCCTTGGAAGTCCTGCTTGGCGAGGGTGAGCGAGTCGGCCATGCCGTACACGTTGCGCGCGGCCGCGCCGGACAGGCCGCGCACGTGGTAGGTCGTGGTGGTGGTGCTGACCGAGCCCTGGCCGGCGGTGAGCGACTCGACGAAGACGTGCTGCTCGCTCGCGGCCACCTTGGTGGCGGCGCCGCTGCCGGTCTTCACCGCGGCGGGCACGGTGACCGGCGCGGTGCTGGCGTAGGCGCGGCCGTCCGGCGCGGTGAAGACGCTGCCCTTGGGCAGGGTGACCGGCCCGTCCGGGTTCTCGTTGCGCACCCGCATGGTGCCGGCCGCCTTGGTGACCGTGCCGTCCAACTGTTCGTAGCGCTGGGTGCCGCCGGCCACCAGCACCGAGCCGTCCGGAAGCGAGGTGTGCCCGCCGCAGAACATGTCGTCGGGCGTGGGGATCAGCTTGTAGGTGTTCTTCTCCGGGTCCCACAGCAGGCTCTTGAAGGTGCCGGCGGCGAAGGCCGCGGTGTCGTTCCCGGAGCCGGCCACGATCAGTACCTTGCCGGTCCGCAGCAGGGTCGCGTGCACCGCGCTGATCCGGAAGGCGGCCGGGAAGAGCAGGGTCTGCCAGGAGCCGTAGCGGGCCCGGTAGGCGGGCTGCCGGATCAGGTACTGGTGGTACTGCTGGGCGGCGAAGTCGGTGAGCGCGGGCGCGTTCATCCCGGCGACGGCCAGGGCGGCGGTGCCGGAGACCGCCCACCGCCTGGTGCGGTTGCGGAGCTTCATCGGATCCTTCACGGGAGATGCCTCTCGGGCTGCCGGGCGCGGCGCTGCCGGGCCCGGTCCATCAGGTGCACGGCCATCGGGAGCAGGCAGCTGAGCAGCGCGATCGCGGCCCAGACGCGCATCGCCGGCTGGCCGTCGCCGGTGACCGCGGAGGCGGCCAGCGCGCCGGCGAAGACCAGCGCCCAGCCGAGGTGGATGCGGAACGAGGCGGCCCGGTCGGGGCTGCCGGCCGCGCCCTTGGGCGTGACCACGAAGCGGCTGCGGCGCCGCAGCAGGGCCTGCACCAGTGCGGCGGCGTAGACCGGCCCGCAGAGCGCCGACATCGCCATCCCGGCCACGCCCGAGGAGCCCGCGGGCTCGTGCGGGCTGACGTTGTGCCGGCGGTTCCAGGTGTAGAGCAGCACCTGGAGCGCGGCGGCGTCGCCGTAGAGCATCAGCCAGAGTTGGGAGGGCACGTGCACCCCGGAGGCGCCGAAGCCCAGGTAGAGCACGCTGGACAGGCCGCCGAGCAGCCAGGTGACGGCCGCCATCGGGTAGAAGCAGACCATCAGCGTGTAGTTGAGCAGCCGGCCCGGGCCGAGCCGCCAGGCCACCCGCCAGTACTGGGTGAGCAGGGTCTCGTAGGTGCCCCGGCTCCACCGCAGTTGCTGGGCGAAGAAGTCGGTCCAGGAGCTCGGCCCCTCGCCCACCGCCAGCACGTCGGGCGTGTAGACGGACTTCCAGCGGTGCCCGGTCAGCGGGTTGCGGGCGCGGTGGAACTCCAGGCCGGTGGCCATGTCCTCGGTGATCGAGTCGGCCAGCCCGCCGATGCCGCGCAGCGCGCCGATCCGCACCGCGTTGTTGGTGCCGACGAACATCGGTGCGCCGTACCGGTTGCCGGCCCGCTGCACCAGGGCGTGGAACAGGAACTGCTGGCTCTCCGAGAACCGGGTGACCGAGCTGGGGGAGGAGTGGTAGTTGCCGTAGACCTGCGGGCCGACCACGAAGGCGACGTCGGGGTCGCGGAAGTAGCCGAGCATCCGCTCGCAGAGCTCGGGCACCGGCACGTGGTCGGTGTCCACCGAGACCCAGAAGTCGTAGGCCTCGCCGTGCCGCTGGAGCCAGCTGTTGTAGTTGCCGTGCTTGGTGCGGGCCCGGAACCGGCCGCGCCGCTGGTTGAACCGGCGCAGGCCGGCCCGGCTGAAGTGGCGCACTCCCAGCTCGGCGCAGAGCCCGCGCATCTCGGCGCTGTCGCCCTCGTCCAACAGCCATACGTGGTAAGGCCCGTCGTGGCGCACGTCGAGCGCGGCGCGCAGCGTGGCCCGGACCATCGCGGCGGGTTCCTTGCCGGGCACGCAGGTGGTCAGGAAGGCGACCCGGCTGCCGGGCAGCGGGCGGACCGGCACCGGGTCGCGGGCGACCAGCGTGGCGTGCGCGTTGGAGACCACGTTCACCAGGCGGCACAGCTCGATCACCGCGACCGAGGCGACCATCACCCGGTCGCCGCCGAGCACCCAGGGGTCGGTCTCGCCCGGGCGCTGCGGCCAGTGGTCCGGCAGCAGCAGCCAGACCAGCAGTACGGCCTCGAACAGCGGTGCGGCGACCAGCAGCAGGGCGGCCCGGAGCCGGTGCGGCTCGGCCCGCAGCAGGCCGCGGTAGGCGACCCGGTAGGGCCGGTGCGGGTCGGGCTCGGTGAGCGGACCGGCGAGCCGGCTGAACCCGGGGTAGTCGTAGCGGCCGGTGGGAGCGGGCGGCGCCGGCCTCGTGCTGACGTTGTTCATATCAGCCCAACTCTCCGTCAGGGCCTCGTCAGCGGGCGGAGGTTCCGTCCCGGTGATCACCCTTTCGGGTGGATCTGCCCGACGGTTCCGCGCTCCGGCCGCGGGGAAGGTATCCGGCCATGCCTGTTGAGGAGTTGACGGTCCCGGTGTCCGGCGGCCGACTGGCCGCGCTGCGCTGGCCCGCCGCGGACCCGGCCGCGCCCACCGTGGTGGCGTCGCACGGGATGCTGGCCAACGCCGAGGCCTGGGCGCTGGTCGCCGAGGCGCTGGCCGGCCGGGTCGCGCTGGTCGCCCCGGACCTGCGCGGCCGGGCCCGCAGCGCCGCCCTGCCCGGCCCGTTCGGCCTGGCCCGGCACGCGGCGGACGTACTGGAGTTGACGCGGGGGTTGACGGACGGTCCGGTGGTGCTGGCCGGCCACTCGATGGGCGCCTGGGTCACCGCGCTGGCCGCCGCGGACGCCCCCGAGCTGGTCCGCGCCGTGGTGCTGGTGGACGGCGGGGTGAGCCTGCCGCCGCCGGCCGGGGTGCCGCGCAACCAGGTGCTGGCCACCGTGCTCGGCCCCTCGCTGGCCCGGCTCGCGCTGACCTTCCCGAGCCTGGACGCCTACCGCGACTACTGGGCCGCCCACCCGGTCTGGCCGAGCATCGAGCCGGCCGTCCGGGAGCGCTACATCGCGCGCGACCTGGTCGGCAGCGGGGAGCGGCTGCGCTCCTCCTGCACGCCCGAGGCGGCGCAGACCGACGGCCTGCAGGTGCTGCTGGACGCCGACGCCGCGGCGGCGGTGCGCCGGCTGCGCTGCCCGGCCGAACTGATCTGGGCCGAGCGCGGCCTGCTCGACCAGCCGACCGGGTTCTACGACGAACAGCGGCTGGCCGAGGCCGACCTGGCCGCGACCACGCTGACGACCAGTCGGCTGCCGGACAGCAACCACTACTCGGTGCTGATGGGGCGGGCAGGCGCGGCGCTGGTCGCCGAGCGGATCCTGGCCGCGGCGGCGGGATAGCCGAACGGGCGGGCCCGTGCGGGCCCGCCCGTGTCGCCGAACTGACGGTGCGTCAGCTCGCCGCGCCCAGGAAGCTCTGCCAACCCCCGGCCGGCGCCTGGCCGATGCCCAGCGTGCGGAGCTTGCGCAGCACCGCCTCGTCCTGCACCTCCAGCCACTCGACCAGCTGCCGGAACGAGACCAGCCGCACCTCCGGCTGGCCCGCGATGTCCTTCAACACGGCCTCCACGGCGTCCATGTAGATGCCGCCGTTCCACTGCTCGAAGTGGTTGCCGATGAAGAACGGCGCCCGGTTGCCGTTGTAGGCCCGGTTGAAGCCGGCCAGGTACGACTGGTGGGCGGCGTCCCGCCAGGCGCCGAACTGGCCGGGGTCGCCCTTCGGGTTGCCGTTGGACTGGTTGGCCATGATGTTGTAGTCCATCGACAGCACCTCCCAGGTGTGCCCCGGGTACGGTATGGACTGCAGCGGGAAGTTCCAGACCTGGCCGTTCTGCACCTTCTGCGGCCACATCTGCTTCTCGCCCGGCGAGCTCGCGTCGTACTTCCAGCCGAGCTTGGCGGCGGTGGGCAGCAGCCCCTTCTGGCCGTCCAGGCAGGGGGTGCGGCCGCCGATCAACTCCTTGGTGTAGTCGAACGGGAACGGCGGCACGTCGGTGAAGCCGGTGTTGGTCTTCCACTGGGTGACGAAGCCGACGGCCTGCTGGATCTCGCTCTCCCAGTCCTCCGGCGACCACTTGTTGACGCCGTTGTGGTCGGGGCGGGTGGCGCAGAAGTGGCCGTTGAAGTGGGTGCCGATCTCGTGGCCGTCCAGCCAGGCCTGGCTGATCATCTTGATGGTGTTCTTCACCGCGCCGTCCGACAGGTACGGGATGTCGGAGGCGCCCACCGAGTGCTGCGGCGGGTGGTAGAGGTCCTTCTTGGCCGCCGGCAGGCAGTAGATCCCGGAGAGGAAGAAGGTGAAGGTCGCCTTGTGGTCCTGGGCGAGCTTGAGGAACCGGGCGAACTGCCCGTCGTCGGTGGCGCCGGCGCCGTCCCAGGAGAAGACCACGAACTGCGGCGGGCGCTGGCCCGGCTGCAGCTTCTCCGGCGTGGGCTGGTTGGGCTGCGGGCCGGTGTCCGAGGTGGAGCCGTCGCCGATCAGCCGCACCTTGCCGGACGGCGAGGCGCTCGGCGACGCGCTGCCCCCGGTGCTCGCACCGGGCTTGGCGGCGTCCTGGGCGCCGTTGGCGCTGGTGCTTCCGCACGCGCTCAGCGCTCCGAGGGCGGCGGTGGCCGCCCCGGCGCTCAGCACGTTCCTGCGCGAGATGCTGCTCATGGTCTCCCCAGCCAGGTCGCGCCCGGCCGGCCCGTGGGCAAGCGGGCAACAGCAACCGGGCAATTCACGGCATTTGATCACTATTTTTTCATCAGGATGTCATGGAGTATGCCCGGGGTCCAAGACCGCCGGTGCTTCCTGGACAGTCGCCCGGATGAACACCTAGACACTGGTCGGCACGACGACGAAAAGTCGGCAGACGGCTCCGGGGAAGGGGGTTCTGTTGCGAACCTGGGACAAAGCTGGGCGTTGCCCGAAGACCTGAACGCCCGGCGGCCTCAGGCCGCTTCGACCGCCTCGACCGGCTCGTCGAGCTGCGCCACCACGGAGAGCTGCCGGCTGCGCCGGACCAGCCGGGCCACCGCCGCGCTGATCGCGGTGGCGGCGGCGCAGGAGACCGCCAGCGACAGCCAGGTGGTGTTGAACCAGTGGCTGTTCAGCCAGCCCAGGGTCACGATGTAGCCGGCCCAGACCGCCGCCGACACCGCCGACCAGTGCAGGAACCGCCGGGAGCGCTCCGGCAGGTGGCCCATCGCCAGGTCCAGCACGGTGCGCCCGCCCGGCACGAACCGGGCCACGATCACCACGGTCGCGGCCGCCCGGTTGGTCCGGTTCTCCAGGGCCCGCTGCACCCGCCGCACGCTGGCCGCCGTCTTCGGGCTGCGGGCCAGCCGGCGGCGCAGGAACGGCGCGCCGCGCCGGGCCAGCGAGAGCAGCAGCACGTCGCCGAGGAAGGAGGCGCAGGCCACCGCGAGGCCGAGCAGGAAGGGTGCGTCCGCGGTCTCCTTGGTCTTCAGCACCGCGAGGACGACCAGGGTGCCGCTCGGCAGGAAGGGGAGGAAGGCGTCGCCGAGCACGGCCAGCACGGCCAGCACGCAGAACCATGACGACGTCAGGACCGTCGCACTTCCCATGATCGGACTTCCCCTCTCCGGACCGCCCGGAGAGCACAGGTGGCACCGCCCCCACGCTAGCCGCCCCGGATGAGGAGTTCCTCAGCGCCCCCTGGGTACCGGGTGAGCCGGTGGTGCCCGAACCGGCCGCCCGCGCCGGGGAACGACCGAGGGCCCCTGCGGCGGGGTGTCCGCCGCAGGGGCCCTCGGGGTGGCCCAGGACTGGTCCAGTCCACTGGCCTGGCTGAGGAGTGCAGGCGCTGGTCGGCACCGCACTGGTCACCCAGCCTGCCGGATCCGGCCGCCCGGCGGCCAGCCCGCCGGCTGGCGAGAACCCGCGCTGGCGGACCCTCGCCAACGGACCCGGCCCGGCAGCACAGTTGACGGTGCGTCGGGCTGCCGGGCGGCGCCGGCCGCGGAATGTGTCGGAGCTCACAGCCGCCCGGCGCGCGGCGCGGCCCGCCGCGCGCCCGGTCAGGAGCGCAGTGGGTCCGCTGTCCGCTGCCAGGGCCGGACGAGCGCCACGAAGGCCAGCAGCGAGGCCGCCGCGAAGCCCAGGATCACCACGCCCATCGGCAGCGCCGAGCCGTGCCCGCCCAGGCCCACCAGGGCCGGCGCGACCGCGCCGGTGAGGAACTGCGCCGTGCCCACCAGGGCCGAGGCGGTGCCGGCCGCCTGCGGCGCCCGCTGGAGCGCCAGCGCCGAGGAGGGCGGGCTGGAGACGCCGAGCGAGACCGCCATCAGGCAGAGCATCCCGGTCACCGGCCAGAGCCCCTGGTGCCAGAGCGAGGACATCAGCACCAGCAGGGTGCCGGCCGCCGTGAGCCCGGTCACGCCGACCAACTGCACCCCGTGCGAGGGGAACCGGCCGAGCAGCACCCGGCCGGTGACCTGGGTCATCAGCACCAGGCCCAGCTCGATCAACGCGAACAGCAGGCTGTACTGCTGCGGCGAGGCCTTGAACACCTCCTGCAGCACGTAGGGCGAGCCGGCCAGGAAGGCGAAGAGCGTGCCGTAGCCGAGGGCCAGGGTCAGCAGGTAGCCGGTGAACAACCGGTCGGCGAGCAGGCCGCGCATGGTGCGCAGGGTGTCCGGCAGCCGGCCCGAGTGCCGCCGCCCGCGCGGCAGGGTCTCCGGCACCCGCAGCGCCACCGCCGCCAGCTGCACCAGGCCGAGCACGGTCAGCACCACGAACACCCCGCGCCAGGAGGTCGCCCGGAGCAGCTGGCCGCCGATGATCGGGGCGATCAGCGGGGCCGAGCCGGAGATCATCATCAGCGTGGTCTGGAACCGGGCGGCGGCCAGCCCGTCGAAGAGGTCCCGCACGATCGCCCGGGCGATCACGATGCCGGTCGCGCCGGAGAGCCCCTGCACCAGCCGGCAGGCGATCAGCAGCCGGACGTCCGGCACCACGGCGCAGGCGGCGGTGGAGAGCACGTAGCAGACCAGGCCGACGAGCAGCGGACGGCGCCGGCCGAGCGAGTCGCTCAGCGGCCCGGCGACCAGCTGGCCCAGCGCCAGCCCGGCCATGCAGGAGGTCAGGGTCAGCTGGACCAGCCCGTCCTGGGTGTGCAGGGCGGTGGTCACCCGGGGCAGCGCCGGGAGGTACATGTCCATCGAGAGCGGCGCCATCGCACTGAGCGAGCCCAGCACCAGGATGAGCAGCAGGCCCACCCGGGCGGTGCCGGTCGCGGCGGGCGGACTGGGCGACGTGGCGGTGGCCGGCGCCGTCGGCGAGGTGTCAGGCATCGCACCAACATACGTCCCACCATTCGGGAACACGGTCGGTTCGGAAGCTGTTGGCCCACCCGACGGCCGGGCGACGGACGGCCGCGGGGAACGAGAGGTGGCCAGCGGTGGAGCCGATGACGGGTGACGCGGGACCGGAGCGCGAGGACGTCCGCGGGGTGGTGCGCGGCACCGCGCCCGCACCGCTCTCGATCCTCGACCTGGCCACCGTGGGCGCGGGCACCACGCCCGGGCAGGCGCTGGCCGCCACCACCGAACTCGCCCGCACCGCCGAGCGGCTCGGCTACCACCGGTTCTGGGTGGCCGAGCACCACGGCATGCCCGGGGTGGCCAGCTCCACCCCCGCGGTGCTGATCGCCCACCTGGCCGCGCACACCAGCACCCTGCGGCTGGGATCCGGCGGGGTGATGCTGCCCAACCACGCGCCGCTGGCGATCGCCGAGCAGTTCGGCCTGCTGGAGGCGCTGCACCCGGGCCGGATCGACCTGGGCCTGGGCCGCGCGCCCGGCACCGACCAGGCCACCGCCCGGGCGCTGCGCCGGGGCAGCCTGGCGGACGGCGAGGAGTTCCCGACCCAACTCGCCGAGCTGACCCACTTCCTGGACGGCGACTTCCCCGACAGCCACCCCTACGCCCGGCTCAGCGCCGTGCCCAACGGGCCGCAGCGGCCGCCGATCTGGCTGCTCGGCTCGTCCGGCTTCAGCGCCCGGCTGGCCGGCCGGCTGGGCCTGCCGTTCGCCTTCGCGCACCACTTCAGCGCCGCCAACACGGTGCCCGCGCTGGACCTGTACCGCAGCAGCTTCCGGCCCTCGGCGGTGCTCGCCGAGCCGTACGCGCTGATCGGGGTGAGCGCCGTGGCCGTGCCGGCGGGCGGCGAGGAGGCGGCCCGCCACCTGGCCCGCTCGGCGGCGCTCGGCATGCTCCGGCTGCGCCGCGGCACGCCCGGCCCGATCCCGACCCCGGAGGAGGCCGCCGCCTACCCGTACAGCCCGGCCGAGGCGGAGTTCATCGACTCCTGGCTGGCCAACGTGGTGCTCGGCGAGCCCGGCCCGGTGGCCGAGGGCCTGGAGGAGCTGCGCAAGCGGACCGGCGCGGACGAGCTGATGGTCACCTCGCACATCCACGGCGTGCCGGCCCGGCTGGAGTCCTACGAACTCATCGCCGAGGCCTACGGCCTGACGGGCCGCTAGGGCGCCACCGGCGACCACTCGGGGTCCGAGCTGCGGATCCGCCCCTCGCGCAGTATCGAGGCGACCGCGGCCGGGTCTCCGGGCTTGGCGAAGAACCAGCCCTGGGCGGTGTCGCAGCCGGTCTGGCGCAGCCGCTCGGCCTGGGCGGCGCTCTCGATGCCCTCGGCGGTCACCGTCAGCCCCAGGTCGTGGGCGAGGCGCACCATCGCGCCGACGATCTGCTCGTCCGCCTCGCTGCGCCGCGAGCGCGGCTCGGGGCGGCCGATCGGGGCCGGGTCGCGGAAGCCCTCGATGAAGGTGCCGTCCAGCTTCAGCGCGTGCACCGGCAGCCGGGACAGGTAGGCCAGGTTGGAGTAGCCGGTGCCGAAGTCGTCGATGGCGATCCGCACGCCCATGTCGGCCAGCGCCTGCAGCGCCTGCAGCGGCCGCCCGCTCGGGCCGAGCACCGCGCTCTCGGTCAGCTCCAGCTGGAGCAGCCGGGCCGGCAGCCCGGTGCGGTCGAGCACCTGGGCGACGTCGGCCACCACGTCGGAGTCCCAGACCTGACGGGCCGCCAGGTTGACGCTGACGAAGACCCCGGTGTCCGGGAACTCGGCCAGCCAGCCCCGGGCCTGCCGGCAGGACTCCTCCAGCACCCACTTGCCGAGCGGCACGATCGCGCCGGACTCCTCGGCGAGCGGGATGAACCGGTCGGGGGAGAGGGTGCCGAACCGCGGGTGCCGCCAGCGCACCAGGGCCTCGGCGCCGTGCACGGCGCCGTCCGCCAGGCCGACCAGCGGCTGGTACTCGACGGTGAACTCGCCGCGTTCCAGGGCCGGCCGCAGCGCGGTGGTGAGCAGTCGGCGGGTCAGCTGGTGGGCGCCGCGGTCCCGGTCGTAGAGGGTCCACCGGGCCCGGCCGTCGGCCTTGGACCAGTAGAGCGTGGCGTCCGCGTCCTTGACCAGGTCGGTCGGGCTGGTGGTGGCCACCGGCCGTTCCACCACTCCGATGCTCGCGGTCACCGCCAGCCGGTGCCCGGCCACGTCGAAGGGCCGCTCCAGCACCGCCAGCAACTGGCCGGCCAGTGCGGTGAGCTGCTCGCTGCCCTCGCTGTCGGTGACCAGCACGGCGAACTCGTCGCCGCCGAGCCGGGCGACCACCTGGCGGTCGCCGATCGCGAAGCCGCGCTCCAGCCGGGCGGCCACCGCGCTCAGCAGCTGGTCCCCGATGTGGTGGCCGAGGGTGTCGTTGATCGCCGCGAAGCCGTCCAGGTCCACGTAGCAGATGCCGACCCGGCGCCCGGCGGCCTCGCCCTCGGTCTCCGGGCCGGCCGCGCAGGCGGCGTTCAGCCGGTCGAAGAAGAAGGCCCGGTTGGGCAGCCGGGTCAGCGGGTCGTGCAGGGCCTGGTAGGCCAGCCGGTCGCCGAGCCGGCGCCGCTCGGTGACGTCCTCGAACATCGCCAGGGTGTAGAGCGGGGCGCCGGCCGCGTCCCGGACCAGCGAGATGGTGACGCTGCTCCAGACCTCGCGGCCCTCCCGGTGCTTGAGCGGGCGTTCCAGCCGCAGCCGGTCGCGCACCCCCTCGACCAGCTCCCGGTAGAGCCGGCGGGCGCCTTCCTGCGGGGTGAGGATGTCGTTGATGTGCATCCGGACCAGCGCGGCGATCTCGTGCCCGAGCATCTCGGCGAGCGCCGGGTTGGCCTCGATCACCAGGCCGTCGGTGTCGATCAGCAGCATCCCGATGCCGGCGTCGGCGAAGGTGGCGCGGAACCGGGACTCGCTGGCGCGCAGCGCGGCGAGCAGCCGGTCGGTGCCGGGGGCCTGGGCGGCCGGCAGGGGCGCGGCGCAGTGCGGGCAGTGGGCGGTGCCGTCCTGGGGGGCCGGGGGCTGTGCGGTGGGGAATTGAGGGGGATTCAGCGGAATCGGAACCATTGGTTCCGGGTTCGAATCGGCGGGTGGGCACGGCGCTGCCTGCCGCACGCCCTGATGGTGTGCGTCGGCCCCCTCGTTCCGGCCTCGCACGGCATGCTCCCGTCCGCTGCTGACGCTCGCTTCACTGGGCCCGATCATAGGCCGCGACGGGAACGCGGGGCCACTGCCGACAGGGTGATTCGCCGGAAATCGGGGGAGCACCGGGGGAGCGGGGACGCTGCGCCGCAGCGGAGAACGCACACCCCCGGCGGCCACCGTGCGGTGTGCGCCGAGGGTGTGCGCTCCGGGTGCTGGTGCCCGGTCAGCTGCCGGGGTGTCAGACCAGCTTGGCGTTGAGCGTGATGGTGGTGCCGGCCAGCGCCTTGCTCACCGGGCAGTTCGCCTTGGCGTCCTCGGCCGCCTTGACGAAGCCCGCCTCGTCCAGGCCCTCCACCCGGCCCTCGACGCTGAGCACGATGCCGGTGATGCCCACGCCCGGCTGGAAGGTGACGTCGGCCTGCACGTCCAGCTTGGTGGGCGGGGTGCCGGCACCGGTCAGGCCGTGCGACAGGGCCATCGAGAAGCAGGCCGAGTGGGCGCCGGCGATCAGCTCCTCCGGGCTGGTCTTGCCGTTCGGCTCCTCGGAGCGGGCCGGCCAGGAGACCGGGAACGTGCCGATGCCGGACGAGGCGAAGGTCACCTCGCCCTGACCGGCCACCAGATTGCCCTGCCAGGCGGTGCGAGCGGTGCGAACGGTTGCCATGATCGGTGCCTCCTGCGGATTGGGTTGTCGGTCCGGTCACGCCAGGGCCACCCTAGGCCCTCCCGGTCACGGAAGCTGACAGAACGTCACCTGTGCCCCGGCCGGGTCGGTGCACGGCAGCAGGCGGCCGTACGGCGAGTCGAACGGCTCCCGCAGCACCCGGCCGCCGAGGCCGGCGACCTGCTCGGCCGCGTGGTCCGCCTCGGTCACCGCGAAGTAGCTGGACCAGTACGGCCGCGGCACCGCCGTGCGGTAGCGCCCGCAGACCGGCAGCCCGTCAGAGCCCGGCACCGTCCAGGCCGTGTAGTCGAACTCCCGCCCGTCGCCGACCTGCTTCTGCTGGTAGGGGAAGAGCTCGGCGTAGAAGGCGTCGGCCCGCTCGGCGGCCGGGGTGGCCAGCTCGTTCCAGCACATCGCGCCCGGCTCCCCGTACACCGCCGCCCCGGCGTGGCCGCCCGGCTGCCAGAGCCCGAAGGCCGCACCGGTCGGGTCGAAGGCGAACGCCAGCAGGCCGGCGCCCGGCACCCGGTGCGGCCCGAGCACGCCCTCGCCGCCGGCCGCCGCCACCCGCCGGTAGACGGCCGCCAGGTCGGCCGCGGCGAGGTAGACGTTCCAGGCCGCCGGCAGCCGCTCGGCCCCGGCCGGCGGGGGCAGCAGGCCGGCCGCCGGGCGGCCGCCGGACAGGCACATGGTGTAGCCGCCCAGCTCGGGGCCGAGTTCCTCGAACTCCCAGCCCAGGATCGGGCCGTAGAAGTCCTGGGCGCCGAGCGGGTCGGCGCAGGTCAGGTCGGCCCAGCAGGGGGCGCCGTCGGGGTAGGAGTCGCGTACGGGCATCGGGGCGGGGCCTTTCGGTCTGGGGCTCGATCCTTCCGGGCCAGGATCGATCCGCCGGTGACGCTCGGCAACCGCACTGCGCCACTCGGTGATCGGGTCCACATGCCGGACGATCCCTGGAATCCTCCGGCCCCCGCGCGTGCCTCCTGTTAGATTTGCCCGGCCCGAGCCCGCCCACCCGGGAGCAGATAAGCAATGAGCGAGCAGCCCCTGAACACCATCGGCGACGTGGACCCCGCCGTCCGAGCCGAGCTCACCGGCCTGCGCCAGAGCATCGACAACATCGACGCCGCCGTGGTGCACATGCTCGCCGAGCGCTTCAAGGCCACCCAGCGGGTCGGCCGGCTGAAGGCCGAGCACCGCCTGCCGGCCGCCGACCCGAACCGCGAGCGCGACCAGATCGAGCGCCTGCGCGACCTGGCGGCCGGGGCGCACCTGGACCCGGTGTTCGCGGAGAAGTTCCTCAACTTCATCATCGCCGAGGTGATCCGCCATCACGAGGCGATCGCGAGCGATGCCGCGGGCGGCCACGAGGGCCAGAACTGACGGGTGGCCCGCTGATCCGTGATCAGTGACGCCCTGGGCACCGCCGTGGCGGTCCGCACCCGGTAGCGGCACGCCTGCGGGTTCCGGCCCGCGGGCGGGACCTGACCGGGCATCATGGGCGCAGGCCGACCGAGAGGCACCGCGCATGAGCCGACAGCCGCCCTCCGATGCCGCGGGCCCGTCCTGGCCCGGCCGCCGCCGGGGTTCCCGCGGGCCGACCCGCGGCCCGGGCCGGCCGCACCCGCCGTTCCCGTCCGCCGACAGCTTGGACAGGCAGCTGAGCCCGCAGAAGGAACCGTCCGGATCGCCGACCAGCCTGCCGGGCGTCCCGCCGCCCCCGCCCGGCCCGCGCAACCCGCCGCCGCCGAGCGGCGGCCCGAACCCGCCGACCGACCCGCCCGGGAGGCGCTAGCCGCGCTCCTCGGACGCGGCGAGCCGCTGCGCCGGGGCGACGGGGACGGGCTCCGGTTCGGACTCCGCGGTGCGGGTGGTCTGCGAGACCAGGGCGCCCAGCAGGACCAGCGCGCCGCCGAACAGCTGGGGCGCGCCGAGGTGTTCGCCGAGCAGGATCCAGGCGAGCACGGTGGCGACCACCGCCTCGATGTTGGCCACCACGCCCGCGACCGGCGGCGACAGGTGGCGCACCGAGACCACACCGGTCAGGTAGGCGAGCACGGTGGCGACCAGGATCATCCAGGCGGCGGGCAGCAGGGCCGGCACGTGGTGGCCGGCCAGCACGGCGGAGCCGCCGAGCCGTGACCAGTCGGCCTCCCACGGCCGGGCGACGGCGGTCAGGACGAGCGCGCCGATCAGCAGGCCGTAGGCGCTGACGCCGAGCGGGTCGGCCGGGCGGTCGCCGCGGCTGCCGGCGTCGGCGAGCACGAAGTAGCCGACCTGGCAGCAGGCGGCGGCCAGCGCGAAGAGCACGCCGATCGCGTCGAACCGCATCCCCTGCCAGGCCTGCACCACGCAGACCAGGCCGGTGACGGCGACGGCCGCGCCGATGGCGGCCTGCCGGCTGACCGGCTTGCGCTGCACCAGGCGGACGTAGCCGAGCAGCAGCAGCGGCCCGAGGTACTCGATCAGCAGCGCGATGCCGACCGGGATCCGGGAGATCGCCGCGAAGTAGCAGGCCTGCACCCCGGCCACCGCGAACACGCCGAAGCCGAGCAGCAGCCCGGGGCGCTCGCGGACGATCGCCCGGTGCTTCCAGGCCAGCGGCAGCAGCACCAGGGCGGCGCCGGAGGCCCGGAGCCAGACCACCTGGAGGGGCGAGAGGCCGGTCTCGATCAGCGGCTTGGCGGCGGTGCCGGAGCCGCCGAAGGAGATGGCGGAGATCAGGGCGAGGGTGAGGCCGACGGCCCGTCGCGAGGACGCCGGCGCGGTCGGGGAGGTGCTGCGCATCCGGGCATTCTGCCAGGACACGAACAAAGGGGGCGGAGTGGGGCGCCCCGGCACAAGGGCGCACGGATCGGCCGGCGCGCCCCGGGGGCGGAGGCGTGCTCAGCCGAGGAGCGTCGCGCCCGCCGTCGGGGTCGGCGTGGGCGTCGGCGTCGGGGTGCGGGTGGGCGTCGGGGTGGGCGTCGGCCGGTCCGGGGTCGGCGTCGGCTGCGGGGTGGGCGGGGTGCGGGTGGGCGTGGGGCGCGGCGCGGGCGCGGTGGTCTCCGGGTCGGCCGGGACCACCGGCGTGGCCGGCTCGCCGGTGCCGGGCGCCGGGGTCGGGGTGGCGCCGGGCGTGGGCGTGGCGCCGCGCGACGGGGTGGCCGGCGGCGCGTCCTCGGTGGTCGCGGACCGGCCCGGGGAGCTGAAGCCCTGCACCGGCTGCCCCTTGAGGGCCGCCTTCATGTAGTCGGTCCAGATCTGCGTCGGGTACCCGCCGCCCGCGACGTGCCCGCCGCCGGCCGCGCCGGAGAGCGTGACCTGCTTGCCGGTCCCGTCCTGCTCGCCGAACATCGCCACCACCGTGGTCAGCCCCGGCGTGTACCCGGCGAACCAGGCCGAGCGGTTGCCGTCGGTGGTGCCGGTCTTGCCGGCCGCCGGGCGGCCCAGTGCGGCCGCCCGCCAGCCGGTGCCGCCCGAGTCGGAGACGACGCCCTGAAGCATGTCCGTCACCTGACGGGCCGTCTGCTGGCCGACCGCCCGGGAGCTCTGGTGCGGCGGCAGCGCGACCTCGGCGCCGTCGGCCTGGAGCGACTGGACCAGCCAGGGCTCGGTGCGCTGTCCGTCGGCGGCCAGCGTCGCGTAGACCCCGGCCAGGTCGAGCACGCTGGGCATCGAGACGCCGAGCGGGATCGAGGGCACGGCGTCCAGCTCGTTGGTGTCGGCCGGCAGGCCGAGCGCGATCGCGGTCTGCCGCACCTTCTCCAGCCCGGTGTCCTGGGCGAGTTGGGCGAAGGCGGTGTTGACCGACCAGTCGGTGGCCTGGCGCAGCGTGATCCGGCCGTAGCCGCGCTCGCCCTCGTTCGGCGGCGCGTACGGCGGCTTGGCCGAACCGCCCTGCACCGGGCGGCGGTTGGCGCCGTCGTAGACGCTGTCGGGGGTGATGGTGCGGCCGTCCTGGGTCTTCGCCCCGCTCTCCAGCGCGGCCGCCAGCGCGATCGGCTTGAAGGTCGAACCGGCCTGGTAGTCGCGCCGGGTGGCGTTGTTGACGAAGTGCGAGGTGTAGTCCGCCCCGCCGTACATCGCCAGCACCGCGCCGCTCGCCGGATCCACCGAGACGGCGCCGGCCTGGATGTCGGCGTCGCCGGGGCGGGCCTTCGGGTCCAGCTGCGAGGTGAGCCGGTTCTGCACCGCGTCCTGCAGGTCGGCCTGCCGGTCCTTGTCGATGCTCAGGGTGATCCGGTAGCCGCCCCGGGCCAGCGCGGCCTCGTCGAGCAGCTTGTGCGAGACCAGGTAGGACTTGGCCGCGTCCACCAGGTAGCCGGCCTGGCCGGTGAGGCCGAGGGCCGGCTGCGGCGCGCGCACCTCGGGGAAGGCGAGCTCGGCCCGGTCGGTGGCGGGCAGCCACTTCTCCTGCACCATGCCGTCCAGCACGTAGTTCCACCGGTTCAGCGCGGCCTTGCGGCCGGCCTCGGTGGCGGTCGCGGTGTCGTACGCGGACGGCGCGTTCAGCAGGGTGGCCAGGTAGGCGCCCTGGGCGGCGTCCAGCTTGCCCGCGTCGACCCCGAAGTAGGCCTGGGCGGCGGCCTGGATGCCGTAGGCGCCGCGCCCGTAGTAGGTGGTGTTCAGGTAGTTCGCCAGGATCTCGTCCTTGTCCTGGGTGGCGTCCACCTTGAGCGCGATGAACAGCTCGCGCACCTTGCGCCCGACGGTCCGCTCGTGGCTCAGGTAGGCGTTCTTGACGTACTGCTGGGTGATCGTCGAGCCGCCCTGCGCGCCCTTGCCGGTAGCGGTGTTCCAGCCGGCCCGCAGCAGCGCGCCCGGGTTGACGGCGCCCTCGCGGTAGAAGCCGCGGTCCTCGGCGGCCAGCACGGCGTGCTGCGCCGCGGGGGAGACCTGGTCCAGGGCGACGCTCTGCCGGTTGGTCTCGCCGGTCTGGGCCAGCACCGTGCCGTCCCGGTAGAGCCAGGTGTTGCGCTGGGCCACGGCGGCGGCGTGCGCGTCCGGCACCTTGACCAGGGCCAGCCCGAGCGCCAGGAAGCCGGCGGTGAGCAGCACCACGCCGAGCACCGAGAAGAGGGCGAAGCGCCAGGTCGGCACGAGCCGGCGCCAGCCGCGGCGGTGCGGCCGGCCGGAGTGCAGCAGTCGGCGGGGCCAGGGCGGGGCGTCGGTCGGTCGCGGCACGGGAGCAGGCCTTTCTGCGAGCCCCGTGCTGGTGCGTGCACGCGGTCGGGCGGTCGGTGGAACGGGGAACAGGGGTCAAGTCAGCCTGCCGGGGGCTTTTCGCCACCCGGTAGGGACTTTTGTCCCTTTCCGTCAGGTTCTGCTGTGACCTGCGACCGATCGACCGTTATGTGACACCGGATCAGCCGGTCGCGCCGGCTCCCGCTCCCGCTCCTGTGTCCGCTCCCGTGTCCGCCGCCCGGCCGCCCGGCACCTCGGGCAGCGGCAGCCAGAGCGCCACCTCGAACCCGGCGCCCGCCGGCTGCGCGCGGATCCGCCCGCCCAGCAGCGCGGCCCGCTCGCGCAGCCCGACCAGCCCGTGCTGCCCGCCCGGCAGTTCGTCGGCCGGCGCGGCCTCCCGCTGGGGCGCCCCGTTGTGCACGGTGACCAGCAGGCAGTCCGGCTCGATCCGCACCAGTACGTCGGTGGCCGCCTCGGGCGCGTGCTTGCGCACGTTGGTCAGGGCCTCCTGGACGGTCCGGTAGGCGGCCCGCTCGACCGGCTCGGGCAGCGGGCGCTCGGCCGGGTCCAGCCCCTCGAACCGCAGCGTGGCGGCCACCTCGGCGGCGCCGACCAGCCGGGGCAGGTCGGCCAGCCGGGGCTGCGGCACCAGCTCGGTCGGCCCGGCGCCGGCCGCCCGGAGCACCAGGATCATCGAGCGCAGCTCCTCCAGGGTGGCCACCGCGAGCTGGCGCAGGGTGCCGGCCATCTCCCGGGCGCGCGGGTCCTGGGTGGTCACCTGGAGCGCGCCGGCCTGCACCGCGATCAGGCCGGCCTGGTGCGAGACCACGTCGTGCATCTCCCGGGCGATCCGGGCCCGCTCCTCGGCGACCACGGTCATGGCGAAGAGCCGGCGCTCGTGGTCGCGCAGTTCGGCCAGCTCGGCGACCCGTTGGGAGAGGTCGAGCCGGGTCTGCACCAGCAGCCCGAGCGCCACCGGACCCAGGCCCAGCATGGTCGCGTAGATCAGGTGCTGGGTGAGGTCGCTCAGCGACTCCTTGGCCAGGTAGGTGATCGGCCAGGGCAGGAAGCTGCCGACCACCACGAGCAGCGCGCCGATCCGCTTCTGCCAGGCCGGCAGCCCGCCGCGGGCCACCGTGTAGACGGCGATCATGGGGGCGACCAGCGCGCTGCCCGCGTACAGCCCGGGCAGGGTGAGCAGCAGCACGGCGCGCGGGAACCGGCGGCGGGCCAGCAGCACCAGGGCGGCGGCGGCCGACACCCAGAAGTGCCAGTCGCGCGGCGGGGGGAAGTTGAGCAGGGCGTCCAGCAGGGCGGGGACCACCAGCAGCAGGTCGCCGAGCCAGGCCGGGAAGCGCTTGCGGCGCACCGGGTCGAGGAGGCTCATGGGGCGTCTCCGATCAAGCAGGAAAAGGCGCTCCTTCTTCCGAAGGAGCGCCTTTTCCGTTGGTGTGCGCCGCCAGGGACTCGAACCCCGGACCCGCTGATTAAGAGTCAGCTGCTCTAACCAACTGAGCTAGCGGCGCCTGTGCAACGCGGTGAACATTACCTGATCAGCGGCCGGATGCCGAAATCGACTGCGCGGCGTCGATCCGCACCAGCATCCCGTGCAGCGCGGCCCGCTCGGCGGCGTCCAGCGGGGCCAGCACCTCCTCCTGCACCGCCCGGGCCGCGGTGAGCTGCTCGGTGAGCGCGGTGCGGCCGGCCGCGGTGAGGTCCACCTGGATCCGCCGGCGGTCGGCGGTGGAGCGGGTGCGCTCGACCTGGCCGGCCCGGGCGAGGTCGTCGAGCACCTTGACCAGGTCGCTGGGGTCGATCGCCAGCCGCTCGGCCAGGTCGCGCTGGACCAGCGGGCCGAAGTCGTGCAGCGCGGCGAGCACGGCCAGGTGCCACAGCCTGCGCTGCTGCTCGGCCAGCCGTTCGGCGAGCCGGGCGCGGGCGGTCCGGCCGGTGCGGGCGAGCAGGAAGGTGGTCAGGTCGAGCAGGCTCGGCGGGATGGTCTGCATGCGGGAAGTGTAGGGTGACGACCAATAATGGGTGTTCACCCACGAATATTCCGGGAGGGACCATGGACGCGCTCTACCCCCGTCTGCTGGTGGGCGACTTCGCCGCCTGCTTCCACTTCTACGACGCCGTGCTGCCCGAGCTGTGCGGCGCCGTCCGGCAGAAGGGCGACGCGGGCGGGCCGTACGCCAACTGGGACCTGGACGACCAGGCGGTGCTCTCGCTGCTCGACCGGGCGGGCCTCGCGGAGGTGCTCGGCGAGGTCCGGGCCCCGGCCTCGGACGCCACGATGCTCGCGCTGCGGGTCGCCGACGTGGACGCCGCGCTGGCGCACTGCCTGGCCCACGGCGGGACGGTGGTGGCACCGGCCACCGACCGCCCGCACTGGGGGCCGAACCTGCGGACCGCGCACCTGCGCGACCCGGAGGGCCGGCTGATCGAGCTGCAGTCCTACTGAAACGGCGCTGCCTACTTGGCCGGCGCCTTGCTGCGCAGGACCTCCACGAAGGCCCGCAGCCAGCCCGGGTGGTCCGGCCACGCCCGGGCCGACACCAGCACCCCGTCCACCACGGCCTCGCCGTCCCGGAAGGTCGCGCCGGCCGCCTGCACGTCCGGCTCCAGCGCCGGGTAGGCGGCGGTGGTGCGGCCGGCCAGCACCCCGGCGGTGGCGGTGATCTGCGGGCCGTGGCAGATCTGCGCGACCGGCTTCTCCGCCTCGAAGAAGTGCCGGGTGATCCGCTGCAGTTCGGGGTCGTTGCGCAGGTACTCGGGTGCCCGGCCGCCGGGGATCACCAGGGCGACGTACTCGCTCGGGTCCACCTCGGCGAAGGCCAGGTCGGCGGGCCAGGTGTAGCCGGGCTTCTCGGTGTAGGTGTCGAAGCCCTCCACGAAGTCGTGCACCACGAACTGGAGCTTCTTGCGCTGCGGCGCGGCGATGTCCACCTGGTAGCCCTCTTCGAGCAGCCGCTGGTAGGGGTAGAGCACTTCCAGCGACTCGGCGGCGTCCCCGGTGACGATCAGCACCTTCACAGCCATCTCGGCCTCGATTCTGGGTGGAGGGATCAGGCCTCCTGCATGCCCGGGCCGATCGCCGCGAAACGCCGCCGAACGCCTGAAGGGCTCCTCGCTGCTGCGAGGAGCCCTTCAGGGTGTCTGTGCGCCGCCAGGGACTCGAACCCCGGACCCGCTGATTAAGAGTCAGCTGCTCTAACCAACTGAGCTAGCGGCGCCTGCTGACAGACGAGAACACTACACGGCCTGCGGGGAAACACCGAATCGTCATCGGATGGCCACCGGGCGTCACCGGCCTTGTCGATTCACCGATCCCGGCGCGGCCCGAGCGCCCAGACCAGCAGCACCACCAGGAAGGAGCCGCCGGAGAGCGCGGTGGTCCACCAGGCGGTCCGGGTGTCGCCGCGCATCCAGGCGTCGGTGGCGACGGTGAGTGCCCAGAGCTGGCCGACCACCACGGTGATCGCGATGGCCAACCGGGCGGTGAGCAGCGCCGATCGCTCCGGCTCGCGCTCGCCGCCGGCGCCCCGGCCCGGGCCGCTGGCCCGCACCCGGGAGTCGGCCCAGCCGCTGTTCGGGCGGATCTGCGGGTAGCGCTCGTGCAGCGGGCGGTTGAACCGGGCCTCGGTGCTGTGCGCGGTGTACGTGGGCGGGCGGTCGTCCTGGTCGTCCTGCTGGTCCGTCATGTCCGGACTCCGGTCAGACTGTTGGTCCCGGTCTGGCCCGGATCCTGGCCCGGATCCTGGCCGGGGCCCTGGTTCGGGTCCTGATCGGGGTCCTCGTTCGGGTCCGAGCTCGGCGCGGAACTCGGTCCGCCCGCACCGCCGTTCGGGTCGCTGCTCGGTCCGTCGCAGCCGGCCTGCTCGGCCGCCACCGGGTCGCTCTGGCGCAACTGGCGGCACAGCCCCTGCTCCTCGCTCTCGCCCGAGCGGGCCGTGCCGATCGCCCAGACCCGCCCCTGGGTGTCCTCCACCAGCACCACCTTGGGCAGCGCCCGGGGCGGCGGGCCGGACTTCACGTCACCGGTGCGCACGTCGAACACCCCGTCGTGGCAGGGGCAGTAGAGCTCGCCCTCGTCGCCCCGGTCGGGCTGCCAGAGCACCCCGCAGGCCAGGTGGGTGCAGACCGTCGAGTAGCCGACCAGGGTGCCGTCGGCCAGCCGCACGCCCATCGCCCGGTCCCGGTCGGTCGGGTACTCGAAGGCCACCGCCTGGCCGCGCGACAGCTTCTCGGCCACCAGCATCGGCGGCGCGCCGCCGTCCCCGTGCCGGGGCAGCACCCCGGCGGCGATCACCGTCGAGCCGATGGCCAGGCCGCCGGAGACGGTGGTGACGATCCGCAGGTAGTCCCGACGGGTGGTCAGCGAGTCGGCCCGGACCCGCTCCTCCTCGAACTCACTCATGCCGGTCGGCCGTTCACCTCGACCAGCGGCAGCCCGCCGGGCACCGGACCCCGGTGGGAGGCGGGCGCGACCATCGCCACCCCGGTGCTCACCACCACCTCGCCGAAGGCGAACTCGGTGACCACCGAGACGCCCGGGCGCTCGGTGGTCAGCTGCTCCAGGGTGCCGTAGAAGAGCGCGCCGGACGGGCAGACCGTGGCGCACATCGGGGCCAGCCCGGCCGAGGTGCGGTCGTAGCAGAGGTTGCACTTGAGCTGCAGCTTCTGCGCCGGATCCACCTGGGGCACGCCGAACGGGCAGGCGCCCACGCAGTTGCCGCAGCCGATGCAGCGGGTCGGGTCGGCGGTCTGCACCACGCCGTCGGCGGTCACCAGGATCGCCTCGGCCGGGCAGACCTCGGCGCACGGTGCCACCGGGTCCTCGCAGTGCATGCAGACGGTCGGCAGTGCGGCGGTCGAGTGCCCGGCGTCCGGGTAGTCCACGTGGATCATCGAGGTGCCGCGGTGCGAGTCGCACTCCCGGCAGGCCGACACGCAGGCCTGGCAGCCGATGCAGCGTCCGGGGTCGATGAAGAGGGTGCGGCCGAGCACGGTTACCTCCGGTCGTCGGTGCCGCGCCCTTGCGGGGCGGTGGGTGGTGACATGTCGTCAGGTGCCGGGTGTGCTGCGCGCCCTGGTGGCCGCGGCGGCGCCGCGACCGGGTCGACGGCGGCGGCCGGCTCGATCCGCACCGCGCAGACCTTGAACTCGGGGATCTTGGAGCGCGGGTCGAGCGCGTCGATGGTCAGCTCGTTGGCGGCCACCGGGTAGGCCCAGTGGTAGGGCACGAAGACGTGGTCGGGCCGGATCGCCTCGGTCACCAGGGCCGGCAGCACCATCGAGCCGCGCCGCGAACTCACCTTGACCGGCTGGCCGTTGGCGTAGCCGAGGGAGGGGTGCAGCTCGACCCAGGGGCGCGGGGTCTGCGCCACCAGCGGGTCGAGGCGGCGGGTCTGGTTGCCGGAGAGGAAGTGCGCCACGGTGCGGCCGGTGGTCAGGGTGAGCGGGTACTCGGCGTCCTGCGGTTCGGCCGGCGGGTGCCAGTCCACCGTCTGCAGGTGCACCCTGCCGTCCGGGTGGTAGGTCCGGCCGTCCTCGAACAGCCTTGGTGTGCCCGGGTGTTCGAGGTCCGGGCAGGGCCAGGCGAGGCCGCCGGTGGCCTCCAGCCGCTCGTAGGTGATGCCGTAGTAGTCGTTGACCGCGCCGGCCGAGGCGCGCCGCAGCTCCTCGAACACCTCGCGGGAGCCGGGGAAGTCGAACTTGTCGCCGTGGCCGAGCCGGCGGGCCAGCTCGCACAGCACCCAGGTGTCGGTGCGCACGCCCGGCGGGGGCTCCTGCGCCTTGTTGTGCTTGACCACCCGGGCCTCGGCGTTGGCCATCACGCCCTCGTCCTCGGCCCAGGTGGTGACGGGCAGCACCACGTGGGCGTTGGCGGCGGTCTCCGAGAGGAAGAAGTCCAGCTGCACGTGGAAGTCGAGCTTGTCGTAGCCGTCCTTGACGGTCGCGTAGTGCGGCAGCGAGACGAACGGGTTGTTGCAGACGCCGAGCAGGCCGCGGATCTCGCCGGCCTGCATCTGCCAGACCATCTCCATCATCGAGGTGCCGGCCGGCGGCAGGTCGGCCTCGGCGATGCCCCAGATCGCGGCCACCTCGGCGCGGTGCACCGGGTCGGAGATCGACCGGCCGCCGGGCAGCATGTCCGACTTCTGGCCGTGCTCGCGGCCGCCCTGCCCGTTGCCCTGGCCGGTCAGCGTGCCGTAACCGGCGCCCGGGCGGCCGAGGTTGCCGGTGGCGGTGCAGAGGTTGATCACGGTCAGGCAGTTGGCCACGCCCTGGGTGTGGTGCTCGATGCCCCGGGCGTGCCAGGCCATGGCCCGCGGCGCCGAGCCGAACATCCGCGCCACCCGCACCACCTGCTCGGCCGGCACGCCGCAGATCCGGGCCGCCCGGTCCGGCGGGTACTCGCTCACCTTGGCCTTCAGCTCCGCCCAGCCGGTGGCGTGCGCGGCCAGGAAGTCCTCGTCGGTCAGCTGCTCGCGGACCAGCACGTGCAGTACGGCGTTGAAGAAGGCGGCGTCGGTGCCGGAGCGCAGCGCCACGTGCTCGTCGGCGGTGCGGGCGATCACGGTCTCCCGCGGGTCCACCACGATCAGCTTCGCGCCGCGGTCCCGGGCGCCCCAGAGGTACTGGGTGAGTACCGGGAAGCACTCGCCCACGTTGGCCCCGGCGATCAGCAGGCAGTCGGTCTGCAGGATGTCGGCGAACGGGTTGGCGGCCCGGTCGATGCCGAAGGCGAGCTTGTTGGCCCCGGCGGCGCTCACCATGCACAGCCGGCCGTTGTAGTCGACGTGCCGGGTGCGTGCCGCGACCCGGGCGAACTTGCCGACCAGGTAGGCCTTCTCGGTGAACAGGCTGGCCCCGCCGAGCACCCCGAAGGCGTCCCGCCCGGACTCCTGCTGGATCCGCCGGATCCGCTCGGCGGTGTGGTCCAGCGCCTCCTCCCAGCCCACCGCGCGGAACGGCTGGTCCCGGCGCTCGCGCAGCAGCGGGGCGGTCAGCCGGTCCGGGTGGTTGATCTGCTGGTAGGCGTTGATGCCCTTGGGGCACATCCGCATCCGGTTGATGTCGTGGTCGCGCGGCTCCACGCCGAAGACCTTGCCGCGCCGGTCGACCCGCAGGTACATCCCGCACTGCACGCCGCAGAAGCAGCAGTGGGTGGGCACCAGGGTCTCGCCGGTGCGCTCGGCGAGCACCGGGTGCGGTCCGTCGGGGACGGTCACCGGAACCCCCGCTTGACCTGGTCGAGGTAGGCGCCGCCGCGCAGCACCCGGCGGCAGCGCGGGCAGTACTCGGCGCCGTGGTCCCAGCCGAGCTCCAACTCCCGCATGGTCTCCCGCAGGTTGGCCACGGCCGGCGCGGTGTCCACCGGCTCCCCGCAGCGCCGGCAGGCCAGCGCCTCGCCCTTGCGGCGGGCGGTGTCCTTGAAGAGCTGCATCCCGACGGCGGCCGGCCGCTGCACGATGTGGAAGAACTTGCCGAACGGCAGGTAGATCAGCGTCAGCACCACCGAGACCATGTGCAGGATCGCCAGGAACTCGTACCCGCCGCCGTGCAGGGCGAGTTCGGAGAAGGTCAGCAGCAGGCCGGTGACCGAGACGGTGAGCAGCGCGATCAGCGGCACGAAGTCGTAGCCGAACCGCTGGCCGGTCACCGCCCGCCGGTCCCGGGTGCGCAGCCACAGGAAGTAGCCGACCCCGCCGATCACCAGCACGGCGGCCAGGTCGAGGCCGTGGAACATCGACCAGCCGAGGAGGCTGTCCTGGCGGAAGCTGAACAGCCGGTACCCCCACAGCCGCATCTGGTAGCCGGGCCCCTGCGGGCTCGCGGCGGTGAAGGTGAACCACCCCCAGGTCAGCGGGAAGGTGATCAGCACCGCCAGTAGGCAGCCCCAGAAGACCAGTTGGTGGGCGATCCAGCGGGCGTGCGAGCGGGCGCCGAGGAACTTCTGGAAGCCCAGGTAGGTGAGCGCCAGCCGGGGCAGCGCGGTCGGCGCCGCCCGCAGGTTGGTCCGGGAGAGCGCGGTGCGCCAGCCCTGCACGAACAGCCGGCGGGCGGCCGGACCGCTCACCCAGGAGGTATAGCGGTAGGTCACCCCGAAGGCGAGCAGCACGGTCGCGGCGGCGTACGGCACCAGCGCCGAGTCGAAGTCCCGCAGGCCCCGGCTGCCCAGCACGATCGCCAGCATCAGCAGCAGTGCGACCAGCACCGACGGCAGGAACGGCCGGGGCAGTGCGGGCGGGCGCGGCAGTGGCGGCTCGGATGGTGTGTCCTCGGGCACGGTCTCCTCGGCCAGGGCCACTCGGAACCTCCACCCTCGCGTCGGTGACTGACGGTCACATCCTCGCTGTCACGCTAGGCCGCGCCCGGCCGACCCGCCCGACGGTTCGGGCGTACGGGTGACGGCGGGTCAGCGCTCGGGGGGAAGCCTGGCCAGGAAGACCTGGTAGGCGATCGGCTGGACCGCGTTCACCCCCTTGAACGGGTAGTCCATCTCCTTGATCGCGACCAGCGGGACCACCACCAGGCTGGTGAGGATCAGCACCATCGCCAGGTGCGCCCAGGTGTTGGACAGCCCGAACAGGAAGGTGAAGCCGATGGTCAGCGCGCCGCCGCCGACCAGTGACACCCACAGCAGGGTGGGCACCAGGTCCTCGATCTCGCTCAGCCGGGCCCGCCGCTGGCCGGCCAACTCCTCCACGTCGTCCACGGTGCGCTGGTAGAGCACCTGCTCCCGGGCGTTCGAGGGCTGGAAGGAGAGCGCCGAGGCCCGGATGTCGTACATCAGCTGGGTCGCCCCCGGGTCGCTCCGGTGGTCCTCCATGTCGCGCCACTCGGGCCCGATCACCGCGTGCGCGTACTGCAGCGTCTGGTCCTCCAGCTGCGCCCCGAGCGGCATCGGCATCTGCCGGGACATCCAGTACACGCCCGCCAGCGCGTCGGCCTCCTTGAAGGTGGTCCCCTTCGCCGCGGCCGAGTTGTCCCACACCGTGATCACCACGAACCCCAGCAGCACCGCGTACAGCACCCCCACCACCGCGAAGATGAACCCCGCCACGTCGTTGTGCGGCTCCCGGCTGGTGTGCGGGAACGACTTCGTGACCACGGCCAGCACCACCGCCACGAACAGCAGCGACCCCACCAGCACCCACACGTCGATGGCGTTCATCCGGCACCGCCCGGCCGCACTGCGTCATGGATTCGATACATGGAGTCATTTCTCGCATGCGATCGATCGTGCACCCATCGGGACACGCCCCGATGCGCTCGTCCGGCCATGGTGGTGAGGCCGGGTCAGCCCCAGTGGCAGGCCGCCCCGTGATCCTCCGTCAGGTCCACCGCCGGCGCCTCGCCCTCGCAGCGCGCCCGCTGGTCCTCGCCCAGCTCCGGGTAGAGCGGGCAGCGGGTGCGGAAGGCGCAGCCGGTCGGGCGGGAGGTGGGGGAGGGCGGGTCGCCGGGGAGCAGCACGCGGGTGCGGGCGCGTTCGGCGACGGGGTCGGGGAGCGGGACGGCGGAGAGCAGGGCGCGGGTGTAGGGGTGCCGCGGGGTGGTGAAGACGGCGTCCACCGGGCCCTGTTCGACGGTGCGGCCCAGGTACATCACGCTGACCCGGTCGGCCAGGTGGCGGATCACCGAGAGGTCGTGCGAGACGAACAGGTAGGAGAGGTCCAGGGTGGCCTTGAGCTCCTGGAGCAGGTTCAGCACCCCGGCCTGGATCGAGACGTCGAGCGCGGAGACCGGCTCGTCGAGCACCAGCAGCTGCGGGGAGACGGCCAACGCCCGGGCTATGGAGATGCGTTGGCGCTGGCCGCCGGAGAACTCGTGCGGGTAGCGGGCGGCGTGCTCGGGGTCCAGGCCGACCTGGGTGAGCAGTTCGGGGATCCGGGCGGCGATCCGCTCGCGCGCAGCGCGCTGGGCCTGCAGCGGCTCGGCGATGATGTCGCCGACCGGCATCCGGGGGTCCAGGCTGGCCATCGGGTCCTGGAAGACGATCTGCAGCTGGGCGCGGAGCCGGTGCGCGGCGGCGCGGGAGAGCGTGGCGGTGTCCTGGCCGAGGATCTCGATCCGGCCGCGCTGCGGCTTGGCGAGGCCGAGCACCTCGAACAGCGTGGTGGACTTGCCGGAGCCGGACTCGCCGACCAGGCCGAGGGTCTCGCCGCGGCGGATGTCCAGGTGCACGCCGTCGACCGCGTACACCTCGCCGACCCGGCGCTTGACCACGGTGCCCTTGAGTACCGGGAAGGTCTTGGCCAGTCCGCTCACCTTGAGCACCGGCGGCAGCTCGGCGCGGTCCACCGCCCCGCCGACCGGCGGCAGTTGGGGCACCGGGTAGACCTCGGCGGGCGCCGGCCGGTCGGCGGCCAGCCGGTCGGCCCGCAGGCAGGCGGCCAGGTGCGCGCCGTCGCCGGCCCCGCCCGCGAGCGGCGGTTCGGCGGTCAGGCAGTCCGGCCCGGCGAGCGGGCAGCGCGGGGCGAACGGGCAGCCGGGTGGCAGGTCGCTGAGCGCCGGCGGCTGGCCGGGGATCGGCACCAGCGGCCCGCCGGTGCGGTCCAGCCGGGGCACCGCGCCGATCAGGCCGAGCGTGTACGGGTGGCGCGGCGCGCTGAACAGCTCGTCCACCGGCGCGGTCTCGACCACCCGGCCCGCGTACATCACGGCGACCCGGTCGGCCATCTGCGCGACCACCCCGAGGTCGTGGCTGACCAGCACCAGTGCGGCGCCGGTCTCCCGCTGGGCGGTGCGCAGCACGTCCAGTACCTGGGCCTGGATGGTGACGTCCAGGGCGGTGGTGGGTTCGTCGGCGAGCAGCACGTCGGGCTCGTTGGCCACCGCCATGGCGATCATGGCGCGTTGCCGCATGCCGCCGCTGAACTCGTGCGGGAAGGCGTCCAGGGCGCGCTGCGGGTCGGGGATGCCGACCAGGTCGAGCAGTTCGGCGGCCCGGCGGCGGGCGGCGGCCTTGTCGACCCGGTGGTGCGCCCGGACGGCCTCGGCGATCTGGTCGCCGATCCGGTAGACGGGGGTGAAGGCGGAGAGCGGGTCCTGGAAGACCATGGCGATCCGGTCGCCGCGGATCTTCGCCAGCTCGCCGGCCGGCAGCCCGACCAGCTCGCGCCCGTCCAGGGCGACCGAGCCGCGCACCGTGGCGGTGCCGGGCAGCAGCCCGAGCACGGCGAGCGCGGTGACCGACTTCCCGGAGCCGGATTCGCCGACGATGCCCAGGGTCTCGCCCTGGCGCAGCGTCAGGTCGACCCCGCGCACGGCGGTGGCGGCGGCCTTGGCCCGCCCGCCGGCGAACTCCACCCTCAGGTCGCGGACGGTGAGCAGCGGGGTGGCGGTGGTGGTCACGCACGTTCCTTGAGGTCGTGGTCCTTGGCGTCGTTCACGGGGTCGACGGCGGCGGTGGCCTGCGCGGGGACGGCGGCGGCCCGCCGCCGGGCCCGCGGGGAGGGCCGCCGGCCGGCGTCGGCGGTCGGGTCGAGCGCGTCCCGCAGCCCGTCGCCGACCAGGTTGACCGCGAGCACGAAGAGCACCAGCAGTCCGGCGGCGAAGTAGAAGAGCCACGGGTAGGTGGACGCGGAGTCGGTGCCGTCGGCGATCAGGGTGCCGAGCGAGACGTCCGGCGGCTGCACGCCGAAGCCGAAGTAGGAGAGCGCCGTCTCGTTCATCACCGCGGCGCCGACCGCGATGGTGGCGTCCACGATCAGGTAGGAGGCGCAGTTCGGCAGGATGTGCCGCCAGATCACCCGCATCGGCCGCACGCCCATGAACCGCGCGGCCCGGACGAACTCCCGCTCCTTGAGCGAGATGGTCATCGAGCGCACCACCCGGGCGGTGATCATCCAGTTGAACGCGGCGAGCAGCACCACGAAGGCGATCCAGCCGCTGCTCTTCAGCCGGGGCGAGATGATCGTGATGATCAGGAAGCTCGGGAAGACCAGCATCAGGTCGACGAAGAAGATCAGCAGCCGGTCGGTCCAGCCGCCGAAGTACCCGGCGCAGGCGCCGACCAGGCCGGCCAGCCCGGTGGAGAGCAGCGCCACCAGCAGACCGATGATCAGCGACTTCTGCAGTCCGCGCAGGGTCTGCGCGTAGACGTCCTGGCCGAGCCCGGCGGTGCCGAACCAGTGCTGGGCGGAGGGTGGTTGGCGCATCGCCGCGTAGTCGATGTCGGTGTAGCGCCAGTGCGTCAGGTAGGGGCCGACGAAGGCGAGCAGGAAGAGCAGCAGCACGATCGATCCGCCGACCACCACGCCCTTGGAGGCCAGCAGCCGGGCCAGCACCAGCCGCCCGCGGCTGCGCGGGGCGCTCACGAGGCACGCACCCGCGGGTCGAGCGCCGCGTGCAGCGCGTCCGCGAAGAGCCCGGAGAGCAGCACCGTGACGGCGGTGAACAGGGTCACCGCGACCACCGAGTTGGTGTCGTTCTCCTGGATCGAGTCGATGAACCACTCGCCCATGCCGTGCCAGCCGAAGATCTTCTCGGTGAAGGTGGCGCCGGTGAAGATGCCCAGGAAGTTGTAGGCGAACAGGGTGGACATCGGGATCACGGCGGTGCGCAGCCCGTGCCGCAGCAGTGCCTGGCGGTGGGTCAGGCCCTTGGCCTCGGCGGTGCGCAGGTAGTCGGAGCCGAGCACGTCCAGCATGGTGCCGCGCTGGTAGCGGCTGTAGCCGGCCAGTCCCATGAGCGTCAGCGAGAGGGTGGGCAGCAGCAGGTGCACGCCCCAGTCGGCGAGGTGCGCGCCCAGGCCGCCGGTCAGCCCCGGGGTCTCGTAGCCGGTGAAGTTGATCAACTGGTGACCGGTGGCCTGGTTCAGGGCGATCGCGCCGTTCTTCAGGAAGAGCGCCAACAGGAAGACCGGGGTGGAGAGCAGCACGAAGGAGGTGAAGGTGAGCACCCGGTCGGAGATCCGGTACTGCCGCACCGCGCTCCAGGCGCCGATCGCCACCCCGAGGAGCATGCCGAGCACGCTGCCGATCACCAGCAGCCGCATCGAGACCAGCAGTCGGCGGCCGAAGTCGGCGTTGACCGAGGTGCCGTGGATGGTCTCGCCGAGGTCGCCGTGCAGCAGCACGCCGTCGGCCCAGTGGCCGAACCGGACGACCACGGGGGTGTGGTCGTTGATGTTCAGCGCGGTGAGCTGGCGGTCCACGGCGGCGGCGGCCGGGCGGGGTTGCTTGTTCTCGAAGTAGGCCCGCGGGTTGAGCGCGCTGCTCGCCAGGGCGTAGGCCAGGAAGACCGAGACGACGAGCAGGACCAGGTAGTAGGCGAGGCGTTTCGCCAGATAACGCAGCATCAGCAGCCGTTCGGGCGCGTGGTGCGACGGTTCGTCATGACCAAATGCCTTCGCTTTGACGGGGTTTCACGCAAGACCGAGCAGCGGAATTCTGCGACCGGCCGATCCGGCGGTCAAGGGTTCGCGCAGCGCCGGTTCGTCCGGTTGGTCGAACCCGCAGGTCAGAGTGAATCAGTCGGTCACGACGAGGATGTTGCCGCAGTGTTGCCGTCGATGGCGATTCGATCAGCAATGAACACGGTCCTCTGGTGGCTGAACTGATCCGCTGTTAGGTTCCTTCCGCGGCACACCCCATTGACTGCCCGCGATCAACTCCCGCCACACCCGGCGGGCACCGAATCCACCGACGCACCCCGAAAACCCGAGGAGGGACCCGTCATGGACGCCACCGTCCGCCGCCGCCGGCTCGTCGCCCGCAGCCTGGTCGCGACCGCCGCACTCACCCTGGTGCTGAGCGGCTGCAGTTCGAGCTCGGGCGGTGGCGGTGGCGGCGCGAGCAGCAGCGCGAGTGCCCAGCCGATGAGCGCCGAGGACATCAACCCGCAGCCGCTGAGCAACGTCAAGGACGGCGGGGAGCTGAGAATCCCGCTGCAGCAGTGGCCGGACCAGTGGAACCCGCTCCAGGTGGACGGCACCTACGGCGACTCGGTGGAGATCATGAAGATGATCGAGCCGCTGCTCTTCCGGGTCGACGCCAACGGCGTCTACCAGCCGGTCCCGGAGTTCCTGCAGTCCGCCAAGGTGGTCTCCACCTCGCCGCAGGTGGTGCTCTACACGCTCAACCCGAAGGCCAAGTGGTCGGACGGCAAGCAGCTGGGCTTCCAGGACTTCAAGGCCGTCTGGCAGGCCGCCAGCGGCACCAACCCGGCCTTCAACACCGCCAGCACGCTGGGCTACAACCAGATCAGCGACGTCTCCCAGGGCGACGACCCGACCCAGGTCAAGGTCACCTTCAGCACCCCGTTCGCGGACTGGCAGAGCCTGTTCTACCCGCTGCTGCCGGCCGCCGGGATCTCCACCCCGGACGACTTCAACAAGGGCTGGGTCGAGAAGGTCCCGATCACCGGCGGCGCCTTCAAGATCGGCTCGATGGACAAGTCGGCGCAGACCCTCACCGTGGTGCCGGACCCCAACTGGTGGGGGAACAAGCCCAAGCTGGACAAGTTCACCTACCGGGTGCTGAGCGCCTCGGCCACCACCCAGGCCTTCCTCAACGACGAGGTCGACTACGCCAGCGCCGGCCGGGCGGACGCCTACGCCCAGCTCAAGGACTACAAGGACGGGGTGATCCGCACCTCCTTCCCGTGGGACGAGGTGCACATCTCCTTCGGCTCCAACGGCGCGCTGGCCGACCAGAAGGTGCGCCAGGCGCTGGAGAAGGCGCTCGACCGGCAGGCCCTGACCAAGGTGGAGAACCAGGGGGTGCCGGTGCCGTTCCCGCTGCTTGGCAACCACCTGCTGATGACCAACCAGTTCGGCTACCAGGACAACTCCGGGCAGTGGGGCAAGTACGACCTGGCCGGCGCCGAGCAGCTGCTCACCCAGGCGGGCTGGCAGGACGCGGGGGCGGGCAAGCCGCGCACCAAGGACGGCCAGCCGCTGGAGCTGCACTTCATCATCTCGGACGCCACCTCCCAGCAGACCATCGACCTGGCCACCGCGGTCCAGAACATGCTGGGGCAGGCCGGCGTGAAGATCGACGTCGACAAGGTGCCGGCCAACGACCTGGACGAGAAGTACCTCAACGTCGGCAAGTTCGACCTGGCGACTTGGCGGAACACCGGCTCCTTCCCGCCGGCGAACATCATCCCCTCGTACCAGATGCCGCAGGGCGACAACGTCTTCCAGAACTACTCCAAGCTCAGCACGCCGGAGATCGACAGCCTGCTGAAGCAGGCCTCGCAGACCCTGGACCCGAGCCAGGCGGCCAAGCTCTACAACGAGGCGGACGCCAAGATCTGGGAGCTCGGCCACACCGTCGAGCTGTACCAGCGGCCCTACGTGGTGGCCTACCGCAAGGGCCTGGCCAACTACGGCTCGGCCGGCCTGGCCGACTTCGACTACACCAAGGTGGGCTGGCAGAAGTGACCCGCCGTCCGGTCGGGACCGGGTGGTGAGGGCGCGCTGCCGGGCAGCGCGGTGATCACGAGGCCGGTGCGGTCCGCCGGTGGAGGGCTACCCTCCACCGCCGCCGCACCGGCCTTGACCTTCCGCGTTGCCCGCACGCCCTTCTCGCCGTTCCACTGGAAGGGAATGTAACCGGGCAATCAGGGCGATTGCACCCCACGACACCCGGGCACTCGGCCCGCCATGGACGGTGTCACCCGGTTCGCGCACTCACCCGTCAACTCACCTTGACCGTCCGGCCGGTCGCCGCGCGGCCCCGGACGGACGGCTGGCGTGCCACGGCGCTCCGGTGCGTGCGCCGACCACTGCGGACTGTCACCATCGGGGCCCCGGGGGCGGAACGTCCCCGTCCGCCGAGCCCGCTGGGAGTCCGAGCCGAATGCCGTCGACCCGTCACACCGAACCCCTGGTGCGCCCGATGCGGCCGCGCCGCCGCGACGAGCCGCACCGGGTCGCCACCTCGCTGGAACTCTTCTTCGACCTCTGCTTCGTGGTCGCCGTCGGCCAGGCCGGCCGGGAGCTGGCCGGCGCGCTGGCCGAGGGGCACGGCACCGGCAGCGCGCTGCTGCACTACGCGCTGGCCTTCTTCGCCGTCTGGTGGGCCTGGATGAACTTCACCTGGTTCTCCTCCGCCTACGACTGCGACGACGTGCCCTACCGGCTCACCACCCTGGTGCAGATCACCGGCGCGCTGATCTTCGCGGCCGGCATCCCGCGGCTCTTCCTGAACGCCGACTTCAAGCTGGCGGTCTTCGGCTACGTGGTGATGCGACTGGCCCAGTTCACCCAGTGGCTCCGGGCGGCCCGCGGCGAGCAGGGCGCGGCCCGCGCGATGGCGCGCAGCTACGCGCTCGGCGTCGCCCTGGTGCAACTGTTCTGGGTGGTGATGCTGCTGGTGCCCAAGTCGGCGGTCAACTGGTTCCTGCCGATCGGCGCGATCGCCGAACTGTCGGTGCCGGCCGTCGCCGAGCGCCGCACCCAGAGCCCCTGGCACCCGCACCACATCGCCGAGCGGTACGGCCTGTTCACCCTGATCGTGCTCGGCGAGACGGTCTCCGCCGCGACGGTGGCGATGCAGAGCGCGGTGGACGAGCACGAGGCGCTGCACGAGCTGATCCCGATCGCCGTCGGCGGGCTGCTGATCTGCTTCGCCGCCTGGTGGATCTACTTCGCCGCCCCGATCCACGAGCACCTGCGCGGCAACCGGCAGGCCTTCCTGTGGGGTTACGGCCACTACCTGGTCTTCGGCTCGGCCGCCGCGGTCGGCGCCGGGCTGGAGGTCGCGGTGGAGCACGCGGTCGGCAAGGCGCACATCTCCGCCGAGGCCGCCGCCGCCACCGTCACCGTGCCGAGCGCCGTCTACCTGTTCACCGTCTGGCTGCTGCACGCCCGGCACGGCAAGTCGGGCCCGGCCCAGTGGGTGCTGCCGGTCGCGGCCGCACTGGTGCTGGCCTGCACCGCGCTCGGCGACGGGGGAGTGCTGGCCGCCGGCCTGGTCGCGGCCGCCGCCATCGCGGCCGGGCTGTGGCTGAGCACCCGCCCGTCGGTGCCGGATGCCAGCATCGACTGACCCCTACCGAGCGGAGCACCGCCCATGTCCCTGGCCGACCAGCCCTACGCCCACCTGCTGCGCCCGCACGACGGTCCGCTGCGCGCCGACGAACGCTACGACACGGTGCGGCTCGCCGACCGCGAGCTGGACGCCCCGCAGGCCGCTGGCGCGGCCTTCCTGGAGTGCGCGCTCACCGACCTGACGGTCAGTCAGGGAAGGCTGCGCCGCGCCAGGTTCACCGAGTGCTGGGTGGAGCGGACCCGCTGGGTGGCCACCGACCTGGCCGAGACCGAATGGCAGGACACCACGGTGACCGGCTCGCTGCTGGCCGGCGTCGCCGCCTACGGCTCCCAGCTGCGGCGGCTGACGCTGCGCCAGTGCAAGGTGCAGGCCGTCAACCTGCGCGGCGCGGTGCTGCGGGACGTGGTCTTCGAGGACTGCCAGCTGGTCGACGTGGACTTCTCCGAGGCCCGGCTGACCGGCGTGTCCTTCCCGGGCAGCTCGCTGGAGGAGGTCCGGTTCGGCCGGGCCCGGCAGCAGCGCACCGACCTGCGCGGCGCCACCCGGCTGCAACTCCCGGACGGCCACGAGGGGCTGAGCGGCGCGCTGATCTCCTCCGCCCAGCTGATCGAGCTGGCCCCGCAGTTCGCCCGGGCGCTCGGCGTCGAGGTGCGGGACTGACTGGTTCGCAGGCGTGAACGGACACACCGTGGCGGCCCGGAGTTAACCCCCGGGCCGCTCGCTGACCGGCACAAGAACAGTCCGCCAAGCATTGCGTCGGGAGCCTGGTGCCGCCGGGCCGCAGGGGCCAGGATGTGCGCGGCCCATGTTGTACACACAACCGAAGGGTTGGCCCTCCCGATGACTGACCTCAGCCGCAGGACCTTCATGGCCGTCTCGGCGGCCACCGCGGCCGGCGCCGCGGTGGCCGGCACGGTCGGCGCCGCGACCCCCGCGCCCGCCGCCACGACCACCGGCACGGGCACCATCACCGACGTCCAGCACGTGGTGGTCCTGATGCAGGAGAACCGCAGCTTCGACCACTACTTCGGCACCCTCAAGGGGGTCCGCGGCTTCGGCGACAAGGCCACCATCCAGCTCTCCGGCGGCTACTCGGTCTTCAACCAGCCGAACGGCTCCGCGCGGCAGTACCCGTGGGCGTTCAGCGCCGGCAGCTCCGAGCAGGTCTCGCAGTGCAACGGCGACCTCTCGCACGCCTGGAGCGACCAGCACGCCGCCTGGAACACCGGGAAGATGGACTCCTGGGTCTCGGCCAAGCGCACCAACCGCGCCCTCGGCTACCTGCGGCGCTCGGACATCCCGTTCCACTACGCGCTGGCCGACAACTGGACCATCTGCGACGCCTACCACTGCTCGGTGCTCTCGGCCACCGGCCCGAACCGCACCTACCACTGGTCCGGCATGATCGACCCGTCCGGCACCGCCGGCGGCCCGGCCTACGACGGCGGCGACGAGTCCGGCCTGACCTGGCAGACCTACGCCGAGGCGCTGGAGAACGCCGGCGTGAGCTGGAAGGTCTACCAGAACGCCTCGGACAACTTCGGCGACAACGCCCTGGCCTACTTCAGCCAGTTCGCCAACGCCCCGGCCGGCAGCGACCTGGCGGTCAAGGGCATGGGCTCGGTGCCCAGCGTGACCGGCCGCACCCCCGACGACATCGCCGCCGCGATCCAGGCGGACGTGCTCGCCGGCACCCTGCCGCAGGTCTCCTGGGTGGTCGCCGACCAGCAGTCCTCCGAGCACCCGTACGCCACCCCGGAGGACGGCGCGCACTTCGTGCACATGGTGATGAACGCGCTGAACGCGGACCCCAACGTGTTCAACTCCACCGTGCTGCTGATCAATTACGACGAGAACGACGGCTTCTTCGACCACGTGCCGCCGCCGGTCGCCCCGGCCGGCACCGCCGGCGAGTTCTACAACTCGACCAACATCGGCCTCGGCTTCCGGGTCCCGATGCTCGCCATCTCGCCCTGGACGCGCGGCGGTTGGGTCAACTCCGAGGTCTTCGACCACACCTCGGTGCTGCGCTTCCTGGAGACCTGGACGGCGGCCCTGGGCACCCCGGCCACCTGCGCCAACATCAGCGCCTGGCGGCGCAAGGTCTGCGGCGACCTGACCAGCGTCTTCGACTTCGCCAACCCGGTCTACGGCATGCCGTCGCTGCCCGACACCTCGCAGACCATCGGCCTGGCCACCTGCGGCCCGCTGGGCAACCCCTCGCCAGTCACCAACGCGCTGCCCGCCCAGGAGAGCGGCACCCGCCCGGCCCGCGCCCTGGCCTACCAGCCGAACGCCAACCTGGACCACCTGGAGTTCGACGCCGGCGGCGTCACCAAGGTCTGGCTGGCGATGGACAACAGCGCGGCCACCGGCGGCAGTTCGGCGCACTTCGCGGCCTACGCCAACGCCTACCGCAGCGGCGGCCCGTGGCAGTACACGGTTGACCCGGGCGCGAGCACCAGCGACTTCTTCAACTGCGGCACCAACTACGGCAACGGCAAGTACGACCTGACCGTGGTCGGCCCCAACCGCTTCCTGCGCCGCTTCCAGGGCGACACCACCAAGTCCGGCAAGACCGCCGCGGTGACCGCCTCCTATGCCGCCGCTCCGGACACCGGCAAGCTCGCGCTCTGGTTCAAGCTGGCCAACACCGGCACCAGCGCGGTGACCTTCACCATCACCTCGACCAACTACCGCACCGACGGCCCGTGGACGTACACCGTCCAGCCCGGTGCCAGCACCAGCGACTACTTCAACGCCGTCGCCTACCAGAACGGCTGGTACGACTTCACCGTCACGGTGAGCGGCGACAGCAGCTGGTCGCAGCGGTTCACCGGCCACCTGGAGAGCGGCGCGCCGAGCGTCAGCGGCTGATCCGCACCCGCCCGAACCGCGGCGCCCACCCCCGTCAGGGGGTGGGCGCCGCGGCGTTTCCGGTGCGCGCTCAGCTCTCCATCACCCGCCGCAGCATGTCCAGCAGCCGCTCGCGTTCGGCGTCGTCCAGCGCCGCGAAGGGGTCGTTGACGAAGGGCGTGCGCGCCAGCAGGTCGGCGCTGACCCGGTGGCCGTCCTCGGTGGCCGCGACCAGCTTGACCCGCCGGTCGGCCGGGTCGGGCCGGCGCTCCACTAGTCCGCGCTGCTCCAGCTTGTCGATGATCGCGGTCACGTTGGACGGCTCGGCGTGCACCGTGTCGGCGATGGTCCGCATCGGCACCGGCCGGTCGGCCGCCAGCAGGGCCTTGGCCTGCAGCGCGGTGAGCCGGTGCGCGGCGGCGGCGGTCTCGATCTCCCGGGCGTAGCGGCGGTTGGCCGCGGCGAAGAGGCCGACGAGCTGCCGGGTGAGGTCGTCCGGGGGAGTGGCTGGCATGCGGGTCAGTCTAACGAAGTGCTTGACATGGTGAACTGTCCCTGAGCATAGTTATGGCGAACAGTAGTTATGGCCAATAAGTAAGTAGGAGTGGACGATGACCACCAAGACCGTGCTGGTGACCGGGACCTCCTCCGGAATCGGGCTGGCCACCGCCGTGGCACTGGCCGAGGCCGGCTGGCACGTGATCGCCACCATGCGCGACACCGGCAAGGCCGGCGCGCTGCTGGCCGCCGCGGGCGAGCGCGCCAACCTGGAGGTCCGCGCGCTGGACGTGACCGACCCGGCCTCCGTCACCGCCTGCCTGGACGGCCTGGACCGGCTGGACGCGGTCGTCAACAACGCCGGCGCCGGCCACGTCGGCACCCTGGAACTCGACTCGATCGAGGAGGTCCGGGGCGTCATGGAGGTCAACTTCTTCGGCGTGCTCACCGTCTCCAAGGCCGCCCTGCCACTGCTGCGGGCGAGCGGCGGCCGGCTGCTCACCGTGACCAGCGTCGGCGGCGTGGTCGGCCAGCCGTTCAACGAGGCCTACTGCGCCGCCAAGTTCGCCGTCGAGGGCTACCTGGAGTCGCTGGCCCCCGTCGCCGCACAGCAGGGCGTCACGGTCAGCGTGATCGAGCCGGCCGCCGTGGCCAGCGAGTTCGTGGCCAACGTCGGCGGGATCGGCCCGGAGCTCCAGCAGGACGAGCGCTACGGCAAGCCGTTCCAGTCCTACCTGGCCCACGTCCAGGGCGCGTTCGCCGCCGCCCAGCCGGTCCGCGAGGCGGCCGAGGTCATCGTGGCCACCCTCACCGCCGAGCAGCCGCCGTTCCGGGTGCAGACCTCCGAGCGCGCCAAGGCGGTCGCCGCCCTCAAGCTGGCCGACACCGACGGCTCCGCCGTCCAGGCCGTGACCTCCGCCTGGATCGCCTGAGCCGCTCGCCCGTCCGCCCGACATGCGGGCCGGTGCGACCGGTGACATGTTGGTGACTGCCCAGGTCGGACGAACCGCGAGGAGGAGACATGGGCATGATGGACAGGATCAAGGAGATGCTCGGCGGCCACAGCGACAAGGCCGCCCAGGTCGAGGAGGCCGCCCGGCAGCGTGCCGCCGACGCCGGCCAGCAGGCCGCCGATCACATGCCGGGCCCGGCCGCAGACGCCATGCGCAACATGTCGAGCAAGGCCGCCCCGGGCAACGAGGACCAGGTCGAGCAGGCCAAGTCCGACATGACCGAGGAGGGCGGCCACGAGTGGGAGCGGTGACCGGCTGACCGCGGCAGCGGACGGGGCGCCCCGGAAGGGGCGCCCCGTCCGCTGCCGTCCGCCCGCTCAACCCCGCGGCGGCAGCGGTGGCCGGCGCAGGTCGGGCCGCGGGGTGCCGGCCGGCGGGGGAGCCGCCGCCGGGTGCTCGCGCAGCAGCTCCAGCGCCACCCGGACCGCCTCGGCCAGCTCGGTGTTGCGCCCCGCCGCCCAGTCCGCCGGGCCGCGCAGCACCCGGATGTCCGGCGCCACCCCGTGGTTCTCCACCCCGAAGCCGTAGCCCTCGGTGAACCAGGAGGCGTTGGCCGGGATCTGGATCTGGGTGCCGTCGCCCAGCACGTGCCGGCCGATCGTGCCGACCACCCCGCCCCAGGTGCGCCGCCCGACCACCGGGCCCAGCCCCAGCAGCTTCACCGCCAGGATGATCACGTCGCCGTCCGAGCTGGTCGCCTCGTCCGCCAGCGCCACCAGCGGGCCGCGCGGCGCGTGGCTCGGGTAGCGCACCGGGCGGCGGCCCCGGGTGTGGTCCCAGCCCAGCACCCGTCGGCTGAGCTTCTCCAGCACCAGCTCGGAGACGTTGCCCCCGGCGTTGCCCCGCACGTCCAGCACCAGGGCCGGCCGGTCCAGCTCGCGCCGCAGGTCCCGGTTGAACTGGGCCCAGCCCGAGCCGCCCAGGTCGGGGATGTGCAGGTAGCCGCAGAGCCCGTCGCTGAACTCCCGCACCAGCGCCCGCCGGCGGGCCACCCAGTCCTGGTAGCGCAGTGGGCGCTCGTCGGTCAGCGGGGTCACCGCGACCCGGCGCACCGGGCCGTCGCCGCGCCGGAAGGCCAGCTCCAGGGTGCTGCCGCCGGCCCCGGCCAGCAGCGGGGCGGGGCCGCGCACCGGGTCCGGCGGCCGGCCGGCCACCGCCACCAACTCGTCGCCCTCGCGCACCTGGTGGCCGGCCAGCGGGGCCCGGGCCCGCGGGTCGGAGGTCTCGCCGAGCAGCACCCGGCCGAGCAGCCAGCGCCCGTCCTCGGCGTGCCGGATCGAGGCGCCGAGCAGCCCGATCGGCTGCTGCACCGGCGCCGGGCCCTCGCCGCGCCGGGCCGGCGTGACGTAGGCGTGCGAGGTGCCCAACTCGCCGAGCAGCTCGCGCAGCAGGTCGGCGAAGTCGTCGGGGGAGGCGATCCGGTCCAGCAGCGGCTCGTACTGGGCGACCAGGGCCGGCCAGTCCAGGCCGCCCATCCCCTCGTCCCAGAACTGGTCGCGGACCAGCCGGGCAGCCTCGTGGAAGGACTGCCGCCACTCCGGGCCCGGGTACACGGTGTGGGTGATCCGGCGCAGGTCCACCGGGACCGCCGCGCCGACCAGCGGCAGCAGCTTGAGCAGGCCGGAGGAAAAGGTGGAGACCGCCGAGCCGTCGCCGGCCACCGCGAAGCCGTCGACCTGCTCCTGCAGCGTCGAGCGGGTGGCGGAGGTCAGGTCGAAGTGCTCCAGCGAGGGGCGGCCCGAGGTGTCCGAGGGGCTGGCGAAGGTCTGCCCGAGCGCGCCGGAGATCGGCCAGCGCAGCCAGACCAGGCCGCCGCGGACCGCCGCCGGGGTGGAGTACTTGGAGGCGATCACCGGGAACGGCACCAGCCGGTCACCGATCCCCTCCGGGTCGACCAGCACCGTGCCGTCGCCCGGCGCCGGGTCCGGCTCGTCGCCGACCGGCGCGGCGAACGGTGACGGGGTGTCGGCCGCCAGCGGCACCAGGTACGGGCGGCAGCCGAGCGGGAAGGAGAGGTCGCCGGTGTGCACGTCGTGCACCGGGTCGAAGCCGCGCCAGGAGAGGAAGACCAGGTAGCGGCCGTCCCGGGTGAAGACCGGCTGCTCGTCCTCGAACCGGCCGTCGGTCACGTCCAGCGGCAGCGCCTCGGCCCGGTCCAGCCGGAGCAGCCGGATCCGGCGCAGCGAGCGGCCGGCCACTGGCTGCGACCAGGCCGCCCAGCGGGAGTCCGGCGAGCAGGCCAGGCCGCGGATCGGGCCCCAGGCGGACCGGGCCAGTTCGCGCACCGCGCCGTCGCCCGCGTCCACCAGCAGCAGCCGGCCGTCGTCGGAGGCCACCAGCAGGGTGCCGCCGTCCGGGCTGCTGACCATTTCCAGCACCCGGCCGAGCCGCCCGGCGGCCAGCCGGCGGGCGTCGCCCCGGGCGGCGGAGCCGGGCAGCGGGGCCAGCTCCAGCGCGTCCTCGCCCTCCGCGTCGGTGACCCAGGCGACCTCGCCGGTGCGGCCCAGCACGGCGGGCAGCCGCGCCCGCACCCCGGGCGTGTCGGCCAGCGCCCGCGCCGGGCCGTCGCGGTGGGTCAGCCAGTACAGGCTGCCCCGCACGCCGACCACGCCGGTGCGTCCGGTGGCGTCGCAGACCAGGTCGTTGAGGAACCGGGAGGCGGTCACCTGGTAGGGGCGGCGCCCGGTGCGGGAGCCGCCGAGCGGCACCTCCAGGCGGCGCGGCGCGGGGGAGTCGAGCCGGTCCAGCAGCCAGACGTCGCCGGCGTGCTGGTAGACCACCCGGCGGCCGTCGGTGCTGGCCTCGCGGGCGTAGAAGGTGTCGTGGTCGGTGTGCCGGCGCAGGTCGGAGCCGTCGAGGGCGCAGGAGTAGAGGTTGCCGATGCCCTCGTGGTCGGAGAGGAAGGCGACCCGGTCGGCGACCAGCATCGGCGAGGAGAGGTGGCCGGGCAGGTCGGGCAGCAGCAGTTCGCCGTCCAGCCAGAGCCGGCCGGTGGCGCCGCCCCGGTAGCGCTTCCAGGCGGCCGGCTCGTGCGGGGCGGCGCCGGTGAGCAGCAGGGTGTGCTCGGCCGTCACCTGGACGTCGCGCACCGGCCCCCAGGGCTCGCGCCGGCCGGGCGCGCCGTTCAGCGGCAGCGCGTGCGCCCAGGTGTAGTGGGCGAACGGCTCGTGGTAGGAGGTGACGGCCAGCACCTCGCCGTCCGGCAGCCAGCCGCGCACCCGGGTGTCCTGGCTGCCCCAGTAGGTCAGCCGGACCGACGGGCCGCCGGTGCTCGGGGCCGTCCACACCTCGGGATTGAGCGCGGCCCAGGAGGTCCAGGCGACCGTCGCGCCGTCCGGCGAGAGGCGGGGGTGGGAGACCCGGGTGCGGTCTGCGCTGAGCCGCCAGGCCCGTCCTGACACACCGTCGGGGGAGAGCGGGGCCAGCCAGACGTCGTCCTCGGCGGTCAGTGCCAGCAGGTCGCCGCGCAGGTGGGGGAATCGCAGGTAACCACTCACAGGCCCATCCTTTGGTGCGCCCCGGGACCCGGCAAACGGAGCGGCTCAGGCCGGGCGCTCGCAGCCGGCCGGCCAGATCTCGTGCACCCAGAGGCCGGCCCGGCGGGTCAGCGCGGCGATCCGGGCGGGTTCGCCGTCCGACCCGCCGTCCCAGACCGCGACCAGTTCGTCGATCATGCCGACCAGGGCCCGCCCGAGGTCGTCGCCGAGGCCTCCGCGTTCGGCCGGGGCGAGCCGGTGCACCGCCGTGGCCCCGCGGGCCAGCTCGGTGTCCGGCAGTGGGCCGGCCGAGGCGGGCAGCACCACTTCGACCTTGCCGCCGTGCTCCCGGACCGCCTCGGCGAACCAGGTCTCCGGGCCCGGGCGCAGCGCGGTCACCCCGACCAGCTCGTAGGGGCCGTAGGTGGTGATCAGCCGCCACAGTTCGCCGCGGACCAGCAGCTCGGTGACGTCCGACAGCCCCTGGTACCCGGTGATTCCGACTCGCATCTCGTAGCCCTCCGTTCAGGGCCGTGCCGCCGGCCAGGATAGCGGCCGCGGTCGGCGTGGTGCGACGGGAAACGCCTGAGGGGCTCCTCGCTGCTGCGAGGAGCCCCTCAGGGTGTCTGTGCGCCGCCAGGGACTCGAACCCCGGACCCGCTGATTAAGAGTCAGCTGCTCTAACCAACTGAGCTAGCGGCGCCTGCTGACACCGAGAACAGTACCTGGTCGGGGCCGGAATCACCGAATCGGGGCCGGTGACGCGGGTGGTGCGGCGTGGTGGACCGAAGTGTTGGTTTGTCATATCTACACTCGTTCTGTCCGTTCGAGTGGGGTGGAGGGTGCGAACCGGTGGGCCAGCTGTCGTTGCTCTTCCTGGTGCTGCTCGCCTCGGTGGTGACCGTGCCGTTGGCCCGCAAGTCCGGCATCCCGCAGCCGGTGCTGATGACCGTGCTCGGGCTGCTGATGGCGATCGAGCCGCAGATCCCGAACGTCGCGGTGGAGCCCGAGCTGATCCTGCCGCTGGTGCTGCCGCCGCTGATCTTCGCGGTCGCCCGGCGGGCCTCGCTGGCCTACTTCCGGGCCAACGTCACCTCCATCCTGCTGCTCGCGGTCGGCCTGGTGGTGGTCACCACCACCGCCGTGGCCGGCACCTTCCACGCCCTGCTGCCGGCCCTGCCGACCGCCGCCGCGGTGGCGCTGGGCGCCCTGGTCTCGCCGCCCGACCCGGTGGCCGCGGTCGCGGTGGCCGGCAGCGTCGGGCTGCCCCGGCGGCTGGTCGCGGTGCTGGAGAGCGAGGGGCTGTTCAACGACGTCACGGCGATCGTCATCTACTCGCTGGCCGTCTCGGCCGTGGTGGACGGCGACTTCTCGGTGCCGCACGCGCTGTTGAGGTTCGTGCTCTCCGCGGTGATCGCGGTGGCGGTCGGCGGGGCGCTCGGCTGGCTCAGCACCAAGATCTCCGGGCTGCTCGACGACCCCACCCTGCAGGTCGCGCTCAACCTGCTGGTGCCGTTCGCCGCCTACACGCTGGCCGAGGAGGCCGAGGGCTCCGGGGTGCTGGCCGTGGTGGTGGTCGGGCTCTACCTGGCGGACCGGGCCGCCGACGCCGACGACGTGGCCTACCGGCTGGTCGGCACCGCCTTCTGGGACATCGTGGAGACCCTGATCACCGGCGTCGCCTTCGGCCTGATCGGGCTGGAGCTGGCCACCGTGCTCAAGGACGTCGGCACCGGCTGGCACGCCATGCTGGGCGACGCGGTCACCGTGATCGCCGTGGTGGTCGGGGTCCGGCTGCTCTGGCTGCTGCCCGCCGCCTGGGTCTCCAAGCGGATCACCCACGGCGAGGAGGACGTGCCGCTCAGCTGGCAGGAGACGGTGGTGCTCTGGTGGTCCGGGATGCGCGGGGTGGCCACCGTGGCGCTGGCCCTGGCCATCCCGCTCACCACCCACGGCGGGCACCCGTTCCCCGGGCGCAGCCGGATCGTCTTCATCGCCTTCTGCGTGGTGCTCTTCACCCTGCTGGTGCAGGGGCTGACGCTGCCTTGGCTGGTCAAGCGGCTCGGCATCGACCCGCACCTGGACCGGCGCGAGCAGCAGGAGCGGATGCTCTGGTGGCGGGCGGCCAGGGCCGCGCTGGTGCGGCTCGGGGAGCTGGAGCAGGAGGACCGGCTGCCGGTGGAAATCGTGGAGAAGCTGAGGGAACGCCAGCATGACCGGCTGGCGCGGCTGTGCCCCGAGCAGTACGAGGAGGAGGAGGCCGAAGAGGCCCGCCAGCGGGTCGGCAACCTGCGCCGACTCCGGTTGACGGAGCAGGAGTTGCTGGCGGCCTCGCGCCGCGAGATGGTGCAGGCGCGCAGCGAGCCGGGGGCCGATCCGGAGCTGGTGGACCAGGTGCTGCGCGGTCTGGACCTGCGCTCCGAGCGGAAGTGACGGCGCCCCGTCAGCTGCCGCTGGCACCGCGGGTGCTGACAGTTCCGTAGGCTTGGCGCGGTCGAGCCGCCAAGCAGCACGTCGGCGCTGACCGGACCCGTCCCTCCGGGCCCGAAGCACCGCTTCCCAGACCGAACCACGAGGAGAGACCGATGCCCCAGTCCCCCGCCGGCGGACGGATCCCCCTGGACCGCACTCCGCAGTGGGCCGCACTCGGCAAGCACCGGGCGGAGCTCGGTGACACCCACCTGCGCGAGCTGTTCGCCCAGGACCCGCAGCGCGGCAGCCGCTACACGCTCCAGGTCGGGGACCTGTACCTGGACTACTCCAAGCACCTGGTGACCGACCGGACCCTGGAGCTGCTCCGGGACCTGGCCGAGGCGGCCGACGTGGCCGGCCTGCGGGACGCGATGTTCCGCGGCGAGAAGATCAACGTGACCGAGGACCGCGCCGTGCTGCACACCGCGCTGCGCGCGCCGCGGGGCGCGGTGATCGAGGTGGACGGCGTCAACGTGGTCCCCGAGGTGCACGCCGTGCTGGACAAGATGGCCGGCTTCGCCGGCCGGGTGCGCAGCGGCGCCTGGACCGGCCACACCGGCAAGCGGATCCGCAACGTCGTCAACATCGGCATCGGCGGCTCGGACCTGGGTCCGGCGATGGCCTACGAGGCGCTGCGCTCCTTCGCCCAGCGCGACCTGAACCTGTTCTTCGTCTCCAACGTGGACGGCGCCGACCTGCACGAGGCGGTCCGCGGCCTGGACGCGGCCGAGACGCTGTTCATCGTCGCCTCGAAGACCTTCACCACGATCGAGACGGTCACCAACGCCACCTCGGCCCGCAGCTGGCTGCTGGAGCAGCTGGGCGCCGGCCAGGAGGCGGTGGCGAAGCACTTCGTGGCGCTGTCCACCAACGCCCGGGGCGTGGCCGACTTCGGCATCGACGTCGAGAACATGTTCGAGTTCTGGGACTGGGTCGGCGGCCGCTACTCCTACGACTCGGCGATCGGCCTCTCGCTGATGATCGCGATCGGCCCGGCGCAGTTCCAGGAGATGCTGGACGGCTTCCGGTTGGTGGACGAGCACTTCCGCACCGCCCCGCTCGCCGAGAACGTGCCGTTCCTGCTCGGCCTGCTGGGCCTGTGGTACGGCCAGTTCTTCGACGCCCAGTCGCACGCGGTGCTGCCCTACTCGCACTACCTCTCCAAGTTCACCGCCTACCTGCAGCAGCTGGACATGGAGTCCAACGGCAAGTCGGTGCAGCGCGACGGCGAGCCGGTCAACTGGACCACCGGCCCGGTGGTCTGGGGCACCCCGGGCACCAACGGCCAGCACGCCTACTACCAGCTGCTGCACCAGGGCACCAAGGTGATCCCGGCCGACCTGATCGGCTTCGCCCGCCCGGTCGCCGACCTGGCCCCGGGCCTGGTCGCCCAGCACGACCTGCTGATGGCCAACTTCTTCGCCCAGGCGCAGGCCTTCGCCTTCGGCAAGACCGAGGAGGAGGTCCGGGCCGAGGGCACGCCCGAGTTCCAGGTGCCGCACCGCACCTTCAAGGGCAACCACCCGACCAGCGTGCTGCTGGCCGACGAGCTCACCCCGTCGGTGCTCGGCCAGCTGGTCGCGCTCTACGAGCACAAGGTGTTCGTGCAGGGCGCGATCTGGAACATCGACTCCTTCGACCAGTGGGGCGTCGAGCTCGGCAAGGTGCTGGCCAGGAAGATCGAGCCGGTGCTGCTGACCGGTGAGGGCGGTGGGCAGCTGGACAGCTCCAGCGCCGCCCTGGTCGCCAAGTACCGCGAGCTGCGCGGCCGCTGACGGACCACCGCCCCGCCGCCCGGCGCCGTGTGCCCGGGCGGCGGGGCACCCTGACGGCACGTGAGGGACGGCGGGTGAGGTGCGGGAAACGCCTGAGGGGCTCCTCGCTGCTGCGAGGAGCCCCTCAGGGTGTCTGTGCGCCGCCAGGGACTCGAACCCCGGACCCGCTGATTAAGAGTCAGCTGCTCTAACCAACTGAGCTAGCGGCGCCTGCTGACACGGAAGACTCTAGCAGCGGCCCCGGGCGGAGCCCAAATCGATAAACCTCAGGCGGGGGAGAGCGGCAGCAGCTGGGCCGGGCGGGCGACCAGGGGCTCCCGGGTGCGGGAGGGCTCGGGGAGCGACGCCGGGCCGCCGCGGGCCGCCCGGACGCAGGCCCAGAGCACCACGCCCGGCCCGGGCAGCCAGGGTTCGCGGCCGTCGGGCGCGACGATCCACCGGCTGTCCGGCGTGCCGGCCGCGGGCGTGCCGGCCGCCCGGCGCACCGGCGGCACGGTCACCGCGTCGCCCAGGCCGTGGCAGAGCAGCGGCGGCACGTCCCGGGCCCACTCCTCCCAGGCCAGCAGGGTGCGCAGCCGGTGCGCGGCGCCGGGCTGGACGAAGAGCAGGGTGCGGCCCCGGTAGCCGGCCACCGGGCCGCACCCCGGGCCGGAGGCCCACAGCTCGTCCAGCACCCGGCGGCCGAACAGCCCCGGCATGCTGATCACGTCGAAGGCGCGCCCGCAGGGCAGCACCGCCGGGGCCCAGGGGCGCGCCTCCCAGAGCGCCCGCATGCTCCCGGGGTACTCACTGGCCGAGGCGAGCCAGGCCTCGCCCGCCTCGGTGAGGCAGGCCACGGATTGGTAGGTCCAGGTGTCCACGAGCAGCAGGGTGCTCCCGGTGGCGGACCGGGTGCAGCGAAAATCCGATTCGTCGGACAGCGGGGTGCCGCGCGGCGTAGGGTTTCCCGCCGCATATGCCAGCGGCGCGCGACTGCCGCCGCGCTACTCGCTGGGCCGGCGCTGTTGCAGCAGGCCACGGCCGTGCTCGACCATCCGGACCGCGTAGTCGGCGGTCCAGTCGGCGCGGGCGGCGACCTCGGTGGGGGAGAGCGCGTCGAACCGGCGCGGGTCGGCCAGCTGGGCCGCCGCGATCGCCTGGTAGTCGGTCGCCCGCTCGGCCGCGACCCGGAAGGCCAGGGCCAACTCGGTCGAGCGCCGCAGCAGTTCCGCGGGGTCCTCGATGCTCTCCAACTGGAAGAAGCGCTCCGGCTCGGCCGCCAGCGTCTCCGGCTCGAAGAGCAGCGGGGCGGGACGGAGCTTGCGGGGCGGATCTTGATGGTCAGGCATGGGCGGGCACCTTCGGGACGGGAGGGACGGTTGACCGGACGAGCTGGCCGCCGTCCATTGTCGCTCCTGGCCCGCCCACGCGGAACGGTGCTCGGTCCGGCGCTCTGCGGCCCCGCACGCCCCTCGGCGCACCGTGCGGTCGGGTCGACCGCGGACCGGTGGCCGGCCGGCTCAGAGCCGCACCCGGTGTTCCACCAGCTCGGCCAGCACCCGGTGGTTGGCCTCCCAGCCGTCCGGGAACTGGGCGCCGACCCGCTCCAGCAGCGGCACCACCTCGCGGCCGATCCGGCTCTCCCAGCCCTGCGGGATCCGCACCGCGCTGCCCAGCTGCACCGGATCGGTGGCCGGGTGCTCGTCCAGCAGTTCGGGGATGCCGGCCCGGGCCACCACGATGCAGGCGTGCCGGTGCCTGGAGGCCAGCACGCAGAGCCGACCGGTCTCCAGGTGGAAGGCGGTGGCGTCGTGCCGGCCGGAGAGCGGGTGCAGCACCACGGTGACGTCGTACTCCCGGCCCTGCAGCCGGTTGGCGGTGTCCACGGTGACCGCCTGGCCGGCCGTGCCGTCCACCGGGATGCCGAGCGAGGCGAGCGCGGCCCGCACCGCCGCCGCCTGGTCGCGGTGCGCGGTGCCGACGGCGATCCGGTCGGCGGTGAGCGGGCGGTGGCCCTGCTCGGAGGAGGCGGTCAGCGAGCGCTCCAGCAGCCGGCGCACCGTGGCGGCGACCACGGCCACCGCCTGCGGGTCGGTCCGCACGGTGTGCCGGGCGGGCAGCTCCAGCAGCGACCAGCCGTACTCGGCGGCCTCGTCGATCGCCGCGTCCACCGCCGAACCGTCGGCCCGGGCGGCGGGCACCAGCAGGCGGTCGCCCGGACCGGTGCCGGCGCGGAACGGCGTGTAGGGGTAGAAGGCCTCGGAGATCAGCGGCGCGGCCGTGGCCGGCAGCCGCCAGGAGACCGGCAGCCGGTGCGGCTGGATCGCCGGGTTGTGCGCGAGCAGGGTGACCACCGCACTGTTCGACGGGTCGTGCGACAGGCCGCTCCACTGCTCGGTGCCGACCACGGTGAACGGGTCCAGCTGGCCCGGGTCGCCGACGAACAGCGCCCGCTCGAACAGCCGGGCCACCGCCAGCAGCGCGTCCGAGCGCATCTGGTAGGCCTCGTCCACGATCGCGTGCCGCCAGGGCTCGACGTCGCGCACCCACTGCCACTTGGCGGCGGTGGCCACCACCACGTCCAGCCCGAGCAGGTCGGCCGGCTTGCCGGAGGCGGTCACGTTGGGGTGGCGCAGCGCCTCGGCGGCGGGCAGCGCGTCCGCGCCGTGCAGCCGGCCGATCGTCATGTCCGGCGCCTTCTGGGCCAGTCGGTCGACCAGGTCGTCCACCTGACTGTTCGTCTGGGCCACGATCATCAGCCGCTCGCCGGAGCCGACCAGCTCCTGCGCGGCCCGCACCACCAGGGTGGACTTGCCGGCGCCGGGCGGTGAGTCCACCACCACGCCGCGCGGGGCACCGGGCGCCGGGCGCACGGTGGCGTCCAGGATCGCGGACACGGCGGCGTCGGCCGCCGCCCCGGGATCGGCGAGCGCGGTGGTGTCGAGGAAGCTCACAGTGCTGGTCATGCCCACTCTTCGGCGACGGCAGTCGAACTCTGGACGGCGGACGGCGGGCCACCATGTGTCCACGGGGTGTCGTCCGGCTCCGGCAGCGGGGCCGACTGACGCGGCGTCAACTCGAAGAGGGTGAACAGGACCTGCTCGCCGACCTCGGGCAGGGTGCCCGGCTCCGGGTCCCGCTTGCGGCCCATGCCGTTCAGCACCCGGAGCGTCAACACCCCTGGCTCCGGGCCGACTTCGACCACCCGGGCCTTCTGTGCGGTGGCCCCGCCGACCCGGTGCGCCTCCACGCCCAGCTCGGCGTGCGGCCGGTCGGCGGTGCGCAGCACCAGCAGCGGGCGCGGCTTGGGGGAGCGGCCCGAGGTGTCCCAGTCCGGCACCACCTCGACCACCTCGGCGGTGAACGCCTCGCCGGCGAGGCGCCGTTCGGCCATCGCCAGCGGATCGTCCAGCGCCTCCTGGACGTCCAGGCGGACCTGCTCGCGCTCGCGCTGGGCCAGCTTGCGGGCGGCCGTCACCGCGTCGTCCAGCCGGGGCTGCGGGGGCTCGCCGGCGGCCAGTCGGTCCCGGTGGCCGGTGAAGGACCAGCGGTCGCCCTCCCAGCGCTCGGCCAGGTGGGCGGCCGGCGGCAGCTCGCGCAGCAGGTCCAGCCCGCGCCAGACGTCCCGCCAGGTGGGCAGCAGGATGGCGAGCAGGGCCGCACGCAGCTGCTCGACGCAGCGCTCCACCGGTTCGCCCGGACCGCCCTGGCGGCGCACCGTGAGCGCCGCATCGAACCGGGCGATCGCCGGGGCCAGCACCTTCTCGTCGAACCGGGGATCGGTGGCCGGGCCGGCCGGCGGGTGGGTCAGCTGGCCGTGCTCGTCCCGCTCGGTCTCGGCCAGCTCGGCCGCCTGCGCGCCGGTCAGGCCCTGCGGCGGGTGGTGCCAGGCGAGTTGGGCGGCCAGGTGCTGGTCCTCCAGCATCGACTGGCCGGTCGCCCAGTGCCGGGCCAGCAGGCCGGTCATCGGCAGCAGCAGGCTGGAACCGGGCACCTGGGCGCGGTCGGTGAAGTGGGTGAGCCAGCGGCCGAGCAGCGGCACCCGGGCCGGCGCGGGGTAGGGGCCCGGGTCCGGATCGGCCGCGGTGCGGCGGAACCGGGTGGCCCGGCCGAGCAGCGCCAGGTGGCGGACCCCGCCCGCGTTCGGCACCAGCAGCTGCGGCGCGTCGGCGCACAACTCCCGGACCACGGTGGTCTTCTCGCCGGTCACCGGGTCCTTCTCGGTGCCCTCGACCGGCTCGGTCGCAGTGGCGAAGGGCTCCAGGTAGGGCAGCAGGTCGTCGGCGAAGGCGGTCAGGAACTCGGTGCGCAGCTCGCGGTTGAGCGGCTGCGGCACCAGGTGCAGCCGGGGCGCCTCGCGGTCGGTGCCGAGCAGCACGGCCAGCGGCGCGCCGTCCTGCGCCGCGCTGGCCAGCGGTACCAGCACCATCGGGCGCTCGCCCAGGTGGCGGTGGCGCACGGTGGCCAGCGGCTCGGCCCGGCCGCTGCGCACCGCCTCCAGCCGGGCCAGGGTGGCGAGCAGGCTCATCGGGTCGCCCCGGCCAGGGCTTCGGCGCGCAGGCGAGCGGCGAACCGCAGGCGCTCGGCCGCCTCTCCCCCAGCCTTCGGCCGGGAGGGGCCCCCATCTTCCGGTTCGGTCCCGGCGGCGGCGCAGAGTGCCTCGCCGACCGTGCGCAGCTCGCCGAAGTCGGCGCGCACGCCCCGGCCCAGCTGCTCCAGCGAACCGGTCGCGCGGGCCTGCGACCGGCAGTGGAAGCCGAGTTCGCAGCTGGACAGGCACTCGGGCCCGTAGGTGGCCGGCACCGCGTCCACCGCCTCGGCCAACTCGGCCGTCGGGCGAGTGGGTTGGCCGGCCCCGTCGGGCGCCAGGTCGAAGCTGAGGCCGGGCGGCAGCGCGTCGAGCAGCTCCTCGATCCGCGTCAGCCGGCCCAACTGGCGCCGGGTGGTCGCGAGTTCCCGCCGGACGTCGATCGCGGCGGCGGTCGGCCGGCTGCCGAAGTCCAGCGGGCAGACCAGCAGCACGGTCAGCTCCGGCGCGCCGGGCACGCCCGGGTCGGGCAGCCGGCGGCGCTCCTCGGGCACCCCGGCGGCCTGCTGCAGCGCCAGCACGTAGACCGCGGCCTGCCGGGCCGCGGCGCCGACCTTCGCCGGGTCGGCCGAGCCGTCGAGCACCGGGAAGGACTTGATCTCCACCACGGTGCACCGGCCGCCCTGCACCACCACCGCGTCCGGCTCCAGGTAGGCGGGCGCGCCGGCCACCTCCAGGCGCAGCATCGGGTGGTCCAGCAGGGTCCAGCGGTGCGGGTCGGCCAGCGAGGCGCGGACCGCCTCCGCGAGCGCCTCGGCGGTCCGGGCGGCGCGCACCGCCGGGCTCGCGCCGGGCAGCAGGTCGGGGGTCGCGAGCCGGTCCGCGTCGTGCTCCGGCAGGCCGAGGTGCCGGCGCAGCGGGGTGAGCAGCCCCGCGCACTCCTCGGCCTTCAGCCGGGCCTCGAAGACGGTGCCGCGGGCGATCGCGAACGGCGAGCGGCCGAACGGCGCCGGGCGGCCGAGCCGGCCGGCCACCGCGCCCTTGTCCACCCCCGCGGCGTCCAGCAGGGCCCGGCGGCGGCAGCCGGGGTTGGCGGCCAGGGCGGCCAGCGCGCGGGCGTCCAGGCCGCGCTGCTCGGCCCTGCCGCGCAGCGCGGCAAGCCGCCGCGCGGGTTCTGCGAGCGAGACGTTCATGGTGCTCGCCAGTGTCGCATCCGGCACTGACAGACCCGACAACCCGGGCCCGTGCGGTGGTGGGGGATCATGGGGGTGCCGAAACGCCCAGCCCTCAGGAGTCCGCGATGCCCGCTCGTCTGATCCTTGTCCGCCACGGGGAGACCGCCTGGTCGGCGAGCGGCCAGCACACCGGCCGGACCGACATCCCGCTCACCGAGGAGGGGCGCGAGATGGCGCGCCGGGTGGGCGTGCGGCTGGCCAACGCGCCGTGGAACGGCCTGCCCGACGCCCGGGTGTACACCAGCCCGCTCTCCCGGGCCCGGGAGACCGCCGAGCTGGCCGGCTTCGGCGCCCGGGCGGTGGACCGGCCGGAGCTGCTGGAGTGGGACTACGGCCAGTACGAGGGCCGCACCGGCGTCGAGATCCGCGAGCACGACAACCCCGGCTGGCTGATCTGGCGCGACGGCGTGCCGGGCGGCGAGAAGATCTCCGAGGTGGCGGCCCGGGTGGACGCCTTCCTGGCCGACGTGGCGGCCGACCACGGCACCCCGCACCCGGAGACCACCACCATGCACGCGGCCGACTGCGACGTGGTGGTCTTCGCCCACGGCCACCTGCTGCGGATCCTGGCCGCCCGCTGGCTGGGCCTGGCGCCCGAGTACGGCCAGCGGCTCAAGCTCGGCACGGCCGCGCTCTCGGTGCTCTCCTGGGAGTACGGGGCGCCGGCGATCGAGATCTGGAACGACCACAGCCACCTGGACGGGCTGGGCGCCTGACCGGACCCTGACGGTCCGGACCCTGACGGACCTGGCCTTGACGGCGGGTCAGGCCGCCCGGGCCCCGTCGTGGGCGTGCAGGAAGCCGATCACCCCGGGCACGTCCGGGTGGGCGCGCAGCCGGGTCGCGGTGGCGGCCAGCATCGACCGGATCCGGGCCGACCGGACCCGGTCGAGCAGGCCGACCGCCGCCCGGCCGTGCTCGGCGGCCCCGGCCAGGTCGCCCCGGCCCAGCCGGTCGTGGGCCAACTCGGCGGTGTAGAGCGCCCGGTTGCGCACGAAGTGCGGCTCCTGCAACGCCATCGCCTGCCCGGCGCGCTCGCTGGCCCGGTCCCACTCGCCGAGCGCGGACCAGCACTGCGCCTCCAGGCCGGCCAGTTCGGCCTCGCCGAAGAAGGACATCCACTCCGGGTCGGCGTCCGACTCCCCGTGCTCGAAGAGCGCGGCGGCCCGGCCCAGTGCCCGCAGGCAGCCGGACCGGTCGTGCAGCAGTGCCCAGGCGCCGGCCTCGCGCATCGCCAGCAGGGCGAGCAGCCGGTCTGAGCCGAGCCGGGCGGCGGCGGCCTGGCCCGCCTGGGCGGCCCGCAGCGCCTCGCGCGGGCGCCCGGCGTCGCGGGCCAGGAAGGCGCTGTTGCAGAAGACGTGGGCCTCCAGCGCCGGGTCGTTGGCCATCCGGGCGGTGGCCAGGGCCTCGGCGTAGAACGACCGGGCGTCGCCCAGCCGGTTGGAGTCGTGCGCCAGCCAGCCGACCGAGATGGCCAGTTCGCCGGCGGTGGACTGCAGCCGGCGCTCGGTGGTGGTGGAGAACTCGCCCTCGTTCAGCAGCACGTAGGCGTTGCGCAGCGACTGGCCGGCCCGTTCGAAGAGGGTGTCCGCGCCGTGCACGTCGTCGGCCAACCGGATCTCCCGGACGGCCTGTTCGACGATCTGGACGTCGGCCGCGCCGACTCTGCGCGGTGCCGGTGGGGCGGTGGGGGAGAGCAGCGGGTCGGTGGTGCGGGCGGGTCCGTCCAGGCCCAGCACGGTGGCCAGGGCGGTGGGGCCGCCGGTCAGGAACGTACGGCGGTGCACGTCGTCGTTCTCCTCGTCCGGGTGGTGCGGGTCCAGATGTGGGGGGTGCCCCGGGGGCGCGGGGCGGCGCGCGGTGGAGCGGCGCCGGACGGCCGAGCGCGGGGCGAAGCCGAGGTCCGCCAGCGACCGGTCCGGCCACAGGTGGCGGAAGACCCGCTCGTAGGCGTAGTTGGGACAGCGGATCTCGCCGGCCTCCACCCGGCCGATGTAGCGGGCGTCGCAGGAGACGTGTTCGCCGATCTCCCGGGCCGCCCGGCGGATCACGGTGGCGAACTCCGCTGGGGAGAGTCCGCCGCGCAACTCGCGCATCGTGGCGTTGGGGACGGGGCGGGCGGGCGGAACGGGCGCGGTGGCCGCGCCGGCGTGACCGGCCGGATGTGCCATGGGGTCGCTCCGAGCTGTGGTGCGGGGTGGGGCCCGTGGGTCGGGTGGGCCCGACCGAGGCGACGGCTCGACAGTACCGGCTGTCATCAGGAGCTCACGATGGGTTTCGGGGAAAATAGCTGCGAATTGATGGCAAAGCAGACATATATCTGCGGATCCGCCATGAAATGCCATGGCTTGCTGTAGGGCGCCCCGTGGCTATCCGTGGCCCGGACCCGTTGTGTTGATATCGGGAAGGCGGGTGGTGCGCGCCGCTCGACGGCAGCCGCCGCTCGGCCTGAGCTCATCAGCAGTCACATTCATACCATCAGGTCACTAGTTCTCCTGACGTGCCCTCAGTTTCCCTGTTCCAGCAGGGGATCCAGCGGCGCGGGACCGAACGGCGGGGAAAGCGGACGTGATGGTCACGGGTAGCGAACCGAGTCAGAAGGGCCCGCAGTGATGGTCATCGGATTGCCGCAGTTCCGCAGTTTCCGCAGCCCGGCCGCCGGCGGGGGCAGCGCGGCGGAGGGCCGGTCGCTCAGCGGACGCAGCACCGCCTGGGCCCGCGGCTGCGACACCGTGACCGTCCCGCTGCGGCACGGTCTGGAGACCGTGGACATCCTGCGGCTGCGGCGGGCCTGCGGCTCGGTGGTGCAGGGGCCGGCCGGCACCGTCGCCTTCCTGGTCCCGGCCGGCACCGCCGAGCGCTGGCAGCTCGTCGGCACCAGCTGCACCCCCGGTGCGGCCGCGCTGCCCGCCACCGACCCGCGCTGGCTGCTGCCGCCCACCGGCCCGGAGCTCGCCCCGCGGCCCACCGATCCCTGGGTGCTGCGCGACGCGCTCTGCGAGGCGGCCCGCACCCTGGCCGCCGGCGGACTCGGGCCCTTCTAGTCCCCGGCTGCCTGCCCGAGGGCCCCCACCTGCGCGTTCCCGCGGCCCACCGGGGATACTTCGCGGTATGGGACGAGAACAGCGCGCCCCGCGTACCCACCGCACTGACACCGGCCTGGCCGAGCTGCGCCCCGACCGCGACCACCCGCAGTCCTGGTCGCTGCTGCTCGACGGCGCACCGCAGTCGCACGTCGACCTGGCCGACCCCAGCCGCCTCGGCTTCGAGTACCAGCGCCGCCTGGGACACCTGATCGACCTGGCCGCCGAACCCGGGCGGCCGTTGCGGGTGCTGCACCTGGGCGGCGGTGCGCTCACCCTGGCCCGCTACACCGCCGCCACCCGCCCGCGCTCGCGCCAGCAGGTGGCCGAGCTGGACACCGCGCTCACCGACTGGGTCCGGGCGGAACTGCCGCTGCAGCCCGGCTGGCAGATCAAGGTCCGCGGCGGCGACGCCCGCGCGGTGCTGGAGCGCGCCCCCGAGGGCGCCTTCGACCTGGTGATCGCCGACGTCTTCGCCGGCGCCCGGGTGCCCGCACACTGCGCCACCGTGGAGTTCGCCACGCTCGCCGCGCGGGCCCTGGCCCCCGGCGGGCGGTACGCGACCAACATCACCGACGGCTTCCAACTCGCCTTCGCCCGCTCCCAGGTGGCCACCCTGCGGGCGGTCTTCCCGGAGCTGGCGCTGATCGCCGACCCGGCGGTGCTGCGCGGCAAGCGGTTCGGCAACCTGATCCTGGCGGCCGGTCAGACCCCGCTGCCGATCGCCGAGTTGACCCGCCGGACGGCCTCCGACGCGGCGCTCGGGCGGGTCGAGCACGGTGCCGCGCTGGCCGCCTTCCCGGCCGGCGCGCCGGTGGTGACCGATGCCTCGGCGGTGCCCTCGCCGGCGCCGCCGCCGAACACCTTCTGACGGGTGCCGGCCGGGCGAACGCTTTTCTGCGGTAGGTGAGTTGCCGGGGGCGGCGGCTCAGTGGCTCAGTGGCCCTTGGGCAGGCCCTTGTGCTTGTACATGGCCGCGCCGGTGAGCAGCAGGCCGGCGGCGATCGGGATCAGCACGGCGCTGCGCACCCCGCCTCCGGGGAACGACTGCGCGTCCTGCGCGGCGGCCACCGGCTGGCCGAGACCGGCCGAGGCGCCGCCGCCGTCCGCGGGAGCGGTGAGCAGGGCCGGCCCGCCGTTCACCGGGTGGGGCGCGCCGACCGCCGGGCGCTCCGCGTCCCGGGAGGCGGCCTCGGAGTCGTGCGATCCGGGCTGACCGTCCTCGACACCGCCCCCGGGCACCGGCGCGGACCGGGTGGCGCCCGGACCGTGCCGTCCGGGGTCCTCGGCGCGGGCACTCCCCTGGTGCGTGCCCGCGCCGTCGCCCAGCGCACCCCGTGCGCCGGGCAGCCCGGTCCCGGTGGGCGGCTGCGCGCCCGCGGCACCGGCGGTCGCGCCGCGCACCGGGTCGCGAGGGGAGCCCGGTTGGGCCGCCGGCCCGGGGAGCAGCACCGCGGCGATGGCGAACGCGTCCGGCACGGCCGTGACTTGCCCCGGCAGCGGGAGGCCGCCGGCCCGGATCCGGTCGCGCAGCAGGCCGTTCACGTCGGTGGTGCCGCCGGAGACCGGTAGGACGGTCGAGCCGCCGTCCGGCAGCGCCCCCGTGCCCTGCCCGGCCGTGCTGCCGACGGACCGGACGGTGCGGCCCACCGGATCGGCGGCGCTCCCGTCGACGGCGTGTGCGACGCCGATGCCCAGGCCCCAGAGTTGGGCCAGGACCGCGCTCGCCGCAGCCAGGGTGGCGACCCGTTGCCGGGGCACCCGCCCGCCCCCCGTGCGGGCGGGTGCCGCCGAGGCGGCGGGCTGCGGTTCGGGCCCGGGTGACGCTTGATTGACTCGCACGTGAGGGGAGAACGAGGCGCGCCGGGCGGAGGTCACGCGGACCGTTGACGCCGCAGCTGAACCCACCGTCCCCCCGCCGGCTCGACCGCGTGGCGGCGATTTTCGGTCGATCTGACGGTGCGCCAGCTCGACGGGCAGCGGGTGGGGTTGGTGGGACGGGTGTGGTTCGTGGGACGTCTGCTCGGCTGCGGTCGGTCAGTTGCGGTCGGTCAGTTGCGGTGGGTCGGCTGTGGCCGGTCAGCTGTTGGGGCGCAGCGTCCAGTTCACCGTCATCACGCCGGTCACCGCGCCGTCGGCCCGGGTGATCTCCACGGTGACCGGGAACTCCGGGCGCTGGCCGGCGTCCAGCTCCGCGACCACCTCGGCGGCCGGGCGGCCCAGCACGGCGGTGGCGGTGACCGCGCCCATGGCGAGCTTCTTGTAGGCGATCTCGGCGCTGACCGCGAGCGGCACGGCGCGGGACAGCTGGTCGCCGAAGGCGGCCAGCACGATGCAGCCGCTGGCCGACTCGGCCAGCGTGAACATGGCGCCGGCGTGCGGCCCGCCCACGTGGTTGTGGTACTCGGGCTGGTCGGGCAGCTGGAGCACGGCGCGCTCGGCGCTGGTCTCCAGGAAGGTGAGGTTCAGCGTGCGGGCCATCGGGACGGTGGCGGCCAGCATCTCGCCGACCGTGGGAGTCGTGGTCATGGCCGACATGTTACTCATCGGTAGCGATCGCTGAACAGGTGCCGTCCTGAACGGGGTTCGGACGGGCGCCGGAGAGGAGGGGTGGGAAGGATGGGCGGAAATGCAGAAGTGGCCCGGTCTCAAGGAGACCGGGCCACTTCGATGGGGTGAGTGACGGGACTCGAACCCGATTTGTTACACAGGCTTGACCTGCGGATTTACCTGACCAGCCACTCTGGGGCGAGCGTTGATCTGAGCTGGCCCGACTTGGCCCGGGTTGGTGGCAGTCTGTGTTGACGTGTCAGCACCGGTGTTGACCCGACCGGACCCGCGTGCGCGAGAATGCAAACGGGGCCGCCGCTCCGCGCCAGGAGCAGCGGCCCATGCGTCCACCCAGAGCCTGGGGAGCCTTGAGCAGCGGACGCAACCTCGGGCCCGTGATGTCTCTCGCAGCACGGGCCCGAGGAGCCAGAGTTCGTCAGACACCCCAGCCGGTGTCCGCGACCGCCGCGGCGGGCGGTGTGGAGTCCGACTGGACGGCGGTGCCCCAGGCCGTGTCGGCGATGGGGGAGTTGTCGGCGTGCTGGATGCCCGTTAGGGCTGCCCCGACGATGGCGCAGGCCGCGATGGCGGTGGCGACTGCAATGGAGAACTTCGACCGCTTGGGCACTGGCGTACGCCCCTTTCGTGTGCAGCTGAGATGGATGGTGCGTGGGGTCCCTGTGCATGCAAGCGTGGCCGGTGGTTGACCATTGGATCAAGCGTTCCCACGGTATCGTTTAAACCGTGCCCAATTGAGCACTCCGGCAATGCCGACCTTGGGGGATAAATGGGACAGGCACGGGCCGCGGGTGAGCGGCCGTTTCTCATTCCGGCAGCGCACGACCTTTACCTCCGGGTGCTGCGTGGCGAGTTGACGGACCCCTCGGACTCGCCTGAACGGGAACAGCTGCTGGCAGTCAAGCTGTTGGCGCCCGATGCGGAACGCCCCGGACACTACATGGCACTCAATGTCAGTTCCGCGCTCCGCGGCTGGCAGAGCGACCTCTACACGATGGCAGCCACCGCGCTGACCGAGGCCCGGTCGGTCGAGGCGGCCCTGCAGCCGCTTGTCACAGCGTGGGCCCACACGCAGGCTGGCCAGGCCGTGACGAGCGGTGTTGAGGTCGTACGCGGCTACGAGGAGATCGAGCGCCGAATCAGCCTCATCACCGCCTCCTGCACGGTTGAGGCCCTGACGGCACATCCGACCGGGCCGAGGTCTCCAGCCGTGCTCGCGCGCTCCTACGAGCGCGACATGCCCCTGCTGCGCCGTGGTGCAAAAATGCGCACCATCTACCTTCCGTCGGTCCGCACCGACGCCCCCACGGCCCGCTGGGCACAGACCATGGGCGAGCAGGGAGTGCAGATCCGTACGAGCTCCGACTTCGCTCGGGTGATCATCATCGACTACCACACCGTGATTACGTCGTTGCTGCACCGCAGCGCGGCGGTTGTGGAGCCAGACCCCACGAATGCCGCCATGATCATCACGAACCCGCTGCTCGTCTTCCACTGGCTGGCTGGCTTCGAACGAGATTGGGGCCGGGCCAAACCCTGGGATGGGACGATTGCCGAGCCGGTCCCCCGGCTGCCGCTGACCGACAGCGAGGTGGGAATTCTTCGCTGCTTGGCGCGTGGACTTGACCAGGACCAGGCAGCCGCGGAGCTGTACGTCTCCCGTCGCTTCGTCACGGGCCGGCTCGCGTCCCTTCGGGCCGCTACCGGCTCCGGGTCCCTGGCTCAGCTGATGTACTGGTGGGGCCTCAACCACGTCGACTACAAGCAGGAGATGGCCACCTCATAGTGGCGGCTGGCCATTACCAGGTCGAGCCGAAGTTCGCGGTCGCGAGCGAGGTATGCCTCAACCACCGCGGTGTCTGCCAGGAGTTCGATGATGCCCGCACGAGCGTGCGCATCGTCCAGCGGGAGTGCATCGAGCAGCTCGATCAGGGCTGTGATCGCACCCCGTAGGTCGGAGTGAAGTGTGGGTGTTGTTAGGCCGTCGGCGCTGACGGTGAACCTGCTGCTCAGGGCGTGCTCCGGTACTCGGCCCCCCGGCTGAGGTGCTCATGATATCGAACGGGTGTATGAATTTGGGTGAGCGGGCGGCCCAAGTTCAAACAAGGGCACTGCGACCACCCGGTTACCGCTTCGAGCAAGCGCACCGCCCTGAGTGGCCAGTTCGCTCCTGGAGGTGGTGACAACTACCCGGCCCAGTCACAGTCACCAGGTGCCTGGTGCGTTGACGCGCCAGTGGCCGGCGCGCCACCGCGCGCCGGCCGACCTGAGCCCGTTCTCAGGCAGATCCCTACATCCAGTGGTTGATGTAACAGGGGGCGCCTCCGCAGAGCACACAGCTCACCGACGGCGGGATGTAGTCCGGGACCTCCGGCGCGGGTGGTGGCGGCGGTGGGGGTGGTGGCGGTTCGTCAGGCATGGTGCTCTTACTCCATGTTGGTGTGCCGCCCCGGCTTCCTGGACGGGGCGGCCCCGGACCCGTGCCGGGAGCGCATGTGAGCGGCTGCCCCCGGCACGGGAGTCGTCTGGTCATCGGCGCGGCCGGCGTCGAACCGACCGCCACGGGGGCAATCACCGCCGCCACGTCGGGCGCTCATCAGGCCCCCGGGCGCCGCCGACGGGCCAGCCCGACGCGCTGCATGTGCTCTCGCACAGCGGACGAGGAAATGCCGAGCGCGTCCCCCACCAGGGACGAATTGCCTAGCTGGTCGTACAGCAGCCGCAGCTGGGCAGGTGGCGGGAAGATCCAGCCACGCCGGGCCGGCCGGACGACCTGCTCAGCCGCGCATTCGAGCGCCCAACTGTAGGAACCTGTCCGGCCTCGTCGAGGCCTGTGCCAGGCGAGTGTCGTGCGCCTGACTACACCGGACGCATCTACCTCCCTGCGTGCCGCGAGCAGCAGCCCGCGGCCGAGGGGGCCCGTCAGTTCTGTGCCGAGCGGCGGCAGCTCAGCCGCGGCCACGCAGGCCGCGACCACGCACCCCCCGGCCCTCCCCAGTACGCAGCGGCACGGCATAAACCGCCCAGTCCGCTCCCAGCCCTCGGGGTCGGTTGCCAGCGTCCAGACTCGGGACACCAGGGCGGCTGCTTCTGCGTCAGGTGCCGGCTCGTCGTCGGGCCTGCGCTGCTCGCGGGCGTCGAGCGCCTCGCGCAGCAGTTCGGTGATCTGGTCGAGCACGTCGGGTCGGGCGCGGCCGAGCTCGACCTGGATTTCGCCGCGGTAGCCGTCGCCGGGGTCGTCGAGGCCGAGGGACGGCAGCCTCACGCCGGCGCGGGCGAGCTCGGCCTCGAACGCGATGCGGGCGCGCCGCGCGACGGCGCGCTGCTCGGCGCAGAGCTGCTCCAGCCGGCCGCTCATCGCGACCGAGCCTCTGTTGCGGCCGGCGTCGCGTACCGGGCGCTCGTCTCCGTCCACGGCAACAGAGCCCGGAGGAACTGGTCGAGGCCGCGAACGACCCGAGGAGTGTTCACGATGACCTCGACGCCCAGAGGCGAGGTGATCACCACCGGCGCTGCCGGGGGCTCCTCGGCGTCTTCCTGCAGCGCGCTGCAGGTGGATTCCCAACGCTCCCATTCGACGGCCAGCTGCACAGTCGCTCGGTGCCGCGCCCCGCGGATCGTCACCCCCTCGGACTCGGCCAGCACCGAAATGAGGCTGAACACCTCGCCGTCGCTGGCACGCAGGTCATTCGCAAGGCACCCGACCTTCGAGAACGCTTCCAGGATCCCCTGGACGCGCCTGGCGTGCCGCTGGTCGGGCACAGTGGCGGTGGCCAGCTGAGTCCACCGTGCGGCCAGCACCATCCCCCCGTCGGCAGGCCGTAGTGCCTGGTACTCGCGCGGTGACGGGATCCGGCCGGGCCGGACGAACTCGGCCAACTTGTGCTCGACGGCCACGATCCACCCGACGAGCTCACCCTGGTAGGCGTGCCACCAGGTGTCCGGCATCAGTGTCCTGGTTGCCGTTGCAAGCGGTACGAGAGCTGCGACGGCCGGATGGATTTCACCGGTGAGAGCGCCGCCGGAGATCGCGCGGCTAACCTCTCGGGCGAACTGCCAAACCTCGGCGTGGCTCAGGTCCTGGGTGTCCAGGTAGTCATCCACCGCCCAGGTCCAGACAGCCCACCGTGCCGGGAGGTCGAGCCGGGCGCTGCTGGCGTCGGGCCACGCGTGCAGGCACAGGTCGACGTAGCCATGGCCAAGGAACGCGTCCACATCGTCGACCAGCCGGCTGGTCGTCAGCCAACCCTGGATCAAGGCCTTCAGCTCAGGGAGCCGAGGGTCCGGCTGCGTGGTGTGTACGGTCTGACGCGGCATCATTTGACCACCGCCAGTTTGGTACGGCGCAGGAGCTCGTGAGGTTCGCATCGCCACAGCTGCTCGGTCCGCAGGGCGCCGGGGGGGACCCTGACAGTGCGCTGCTCGCCGCGGTAGGGGGCGTCCGGCGCGCCGCAGTCGCAGCACGGACGCCGGTCGGGATGTCTCAGGAGGTGGTCCGGCAGCAGCAGCCCGGTGCCAGGCTGCGGCACGGACGCCGCGAGATCTGCCATGCCGACGACGGTAGAGAGGGGGCGGAACCGAGCACCACAAGTGTGCGCAAACTTGCATGCGGTCACCCAAGAGAGGTGATCGCCGCTATGACGAGGGCCCTCGCGGCGGCCCCGTAAACCGCAAGCGACTCCAGCTCGGTGAACGCGCGCGCATACTCGGCGATCCCTCCGGGGCTGGTCACGGTGAGATGCGCGGAGACCAACTCCACATTGACCTGCGCATCGTCGTAGATCGTGAAGGACTCCGTCGGCCAGCCGCCGCCACGAATCGTTCCGAGTGGGATGATGCCGAGGCTGATCGCCGGCGTGGTCGCCACCGCGATCAGCTGGCCGAGCTGTGCGGCCATCACCTCCGCGTCACCGATCACGCTCCGGAGTACCCACTCCTCGATGACCACAGCGAAGCGATGGTGCCCCGTGTGCAGCACTCGCTGGCGGTCCATGCGAACCGCGACAGCGTCTTCGACATCGTCAATGGCGCCCCGCAGCTTCACGATTGTCTCCAGGACCGTCTTCGTGTAAGCAGGCGTCTGGAGTAGCCCGGGAACGACCCAGGACTGGTACATGCGGAACCGTCGGGTGCGTTCGAAGAGCGGGCGGATGGACTCCTGCGCGTGCTTCAGCCCGGGGCGTTCGATGCGGCGCCATTCAACGTAGGCGCTGTCGATGCCCCGGGCTGTAGCGATCAGGTCCGCCGCCTGGTCCGGCACGCCACAATGCAGGGTCCAGCTCCGAATGTCGGCGTCGGACGGCATTGCGTGACCATGCTCAAGGCGCGAGCACTTCGACTCGTGCCAGCCCGCCAGGCGCGCGAGGGCTCGCGCGCTGAGCAGCGCGTCCTTCCGGATCTCGCGTAGGCGCAGGCCTAGCGCATTACGCGCTTCCTGCACGCTGGACGATGGCGAGCTTGGGGACATGATGTTGAGCCGGTCAGGCCGGCTGGTACTCCTCGTGAGGGGTTGACCGGCTCCAGACCGCCTCGAATGCTGTGGCGGACAGCTTGATGACCCCAGGCTCGCTGATCAGCTCGTGGTCGATGAAGTTGCCATCGCCGTCGAAGTGGTTGAGCAGCAGCAGCTGGCCGTCGAAGAGCCAGAAGTCGTTGCCGGGCAACGCCAAGTCGGTCGCTCGTCGGCGCGGTAGCCAGCGGACGTGCTCGCCGACGGCGATGTTGTGGCGATCGGTGATCTCGTACTCGAACCGGATGTACTCACTTACCGGCTCGGAGACGATCCGGGCCCGGCGTACCTGGACACCCCGGTTCGTCGTGTCCGCCATGAACGTCAGCCAGGGGCTCTGCGCCCTGCCGGAGGCCTCGACGTCACCAGCCTTCCAGGCCAGGAACATCGGGTCGTCCAGCATGTAGCCGTCACGCATCTCCAAGTGGACGGCCGAGTGCTGGCAGGCCGTCAAGAGGTCCTCAATCGAGGGGACCTCAGCCACCGTCCACCTCCGGGAAGAACTTCATCATGCGCTTCGGGAACTCGATCACATCCTCATGATCGGGCAGGTCGAGCTGTGACCTGCGCTCAGGGTCCAGCACTTTCCAGCCCTGGATGAGGTAGTTGTCGGTCTCGTCGTCGTAGTACAGAGTGGGCGACTTGCCCTCCGGGCTCTCCGGGTCCTGTCCAAGCTTGTGCAGTGCCATCCTGGCCTCCGATCAAGGGACTTGGCGATCTCTGTGTTCAGGCTTGCACGTTAAGCGACTGGACCGCCAGAAGTTTGCGAGAACTTGCGCCCCAGCGTGCTATCGAACATGTGAGCGATATGCTGGCTGCGTGTACGCCCCGACTTGCCCTGCCGACGCGCTCCCGGCCGACCGCGCCGAGATGGACGGCCCCGGGCTGCACCCGTACCGGGCCGCGTGGCAGATCGTGATCGTGCACGTCGAGGGCAGATGGCAGCCGGCGCTACTGACCGCCTGGAAGCGCCTTCCGTCCGGGTGGGTCGCCCATGTCCGCTGGCGGACGACCCGCAACCCCGGCGACGGCTGGGCGTGGCTCCGCCACGACCCCGCCACCATCCAGCCCCTCACCGCAGCCGGCCTCGACGCCGCAGACCTCGGCGCGTAGCCCCCCGATCGTCCGACCCGCACCCTAGGATCCCGACCGTGCCCGACGCCCTCCCCATCCCGCCCGACCTCGTCCAGCTCCAGCGCACCCGGATCGCCGCCGAGACCGCGGTCGCCGAGTACATCAGCCGCGTGGACGCCCAGCGACGCGAGCTCCACCCTGACCCCGAACAGGCCCTGGAGCGAGCTGCCTGGAGCGAGGACGAGTCCGCCGAGCTGGGTCGACTCCGCGCTGAGCGGGACGAGTTCGGTCGCGCTGTCCGCCAGCACCCCGTCCTGGTCCAAGCTCGCGAGCAGGGGGTTCTTTGGCCGACCTGGGATGCGCTCCAGGACGCCACGCGGGCCTCCGCCAGCTGAGAACGAGGAAGTGCCCCGCCGGCGCGAAGACGGAGGCGCGGGCACGTAGTCAGGTCGTTCAAGTTGGCGGCTGGACATCGAGTCGGGCCGCACGGTGAGTCGAGATGATCACGGATCAGCAACGTCGAACACGCCTCGCGCACACGTCAAGTACCGTCCGCACGTCACCTCTGACGGAAGGACAGATTGTGAGCGGCTGCCGTGACTGCACCACCTGCACCCAGCCCGGCGCCGTCCGCGCCAGCATCAGCACCGCCATCGGCCTCATTCACATCAGCACCGCCGGCATCAGCTGGGTGGTGAAGCGTGCTGTCGCGAAGCACTGTCCCAACTGCCGCCACATGCTGAGCTCGCACCAGCAGCGCCCTGACCTGCCGGGCTGGCAGACGTCGGTGACAGGCGCACTACCGCAACAGCCCCACGGCCACCCGGCGCCGTCGCAGTGGGGACAGCCGCCCCGGCCCGGCGCCCAGCAGCCGGCACCCTGGCCGCCCCAGCAACAGACCGGCCAGCCGCCGCAGGGTACCGAGCCGCCATCCTGGCCGCCCACCCGCTGAGCATGACGAAGCGCCCCCGCGCGGCCGTAGCCGTGCGGGGGCGCGGTGGTTCAGTGATGCAGAAGCGAGGCCGCGGCGATGACGAGGGCGCCGACACCAGTAAGGGCGCCGATCGCCGGGAGGGGCCAGCGGCGTGCCTCCAGGCGATTGACGCGGCCGCCGAGGTCGCCAGCAGCGGACTGGGCCCGCTCCAGTTCCGTCAGCCGGCGGTCCTGGTCCACGAGTTCGGCGCGCTGGTGGCCGAGGGCCCGGTCGGTCTGGTCGGACCGCTGCACCAGCAGTGCCAGGCCGCCCTCGATCTTGGCGAACCCCTCGCCGAGTTGGCCCCGGATCCGCTCCAACTCCAGCGCGGTCGCCGGATCCGGGGCCTCGGTCACGCCGCGCCGCCGGGGCCCGAACCGTCCACGATCGGCGCGGAGCCCGGTGCCGGGTCGGCAACGACCGGCGGCACCAGGGTGACCGGCGCGGGCGCCGGAGCCGGCACCGCCGGGGCGATCAGGTGCAGCCGCTCGGCCAGCGCCCGCGCCAGCGGACCCCAGCCGGCCACCGGCACCACCTGCCGGTACACGGTCTCCGCGATGCCGACGGCCGCCGCGGTGAGCGCGGTTCGGTCGAGGTGGCCGGTGCCGAGGGCGGTCAGCTGGGCGCCGGCGGCCAGCGCGGTGATCCGCGCCAGCCGGCCGACCTGCTGCTGCAGGTACGCGCTGCCCAGCTCGGCGCGCAGGTCAGTGATCAGGGACATGAGTTCTCCAGTCAGTACGGGTTGGGTTGAGGGGGCGGTGGTCGGTTGGCTCAGCTGACCGGGCGTCGCCAGGTGGCGTCCCAGGTGGCCGGGCCGACCACGCCGTCCACGGCCAGCGGCCAGCCGTGGGCGGTGGAGTCCTGCTGGAACTGTCGGCAGATCGAGTCGGACTGCTGGCCGTACCAGCCGTCCACGGCGATCGACCAGCCGCGGTCGTGCATGTGCTGCTGCCAGGTGCGGACGTTGTCGTCGTGCTCCATCGAGCTCTGCAGGCGTAGGTACTCGCCGGGCCATTCCGGGCCGCCCGGGAGCGGAGCGGGCGCCAGCGCGGGCACCGCAGAGGCGTACGGCGGCCGGCCGTAGCCCACGATCACGTTGGCGCCGCGCACCCGGCGGGCGCAGACGTCGCCGGTGTTGCCCTCGATGGTCAGGGCGTAGGCACCGCTGGTGCCGGTCACAACGCCCACGTGCTCGATGCCAGCAACGGTGAGGTTGCCCTCCCAGTTGAAGAACGCGATGTCCCCGGCCTGGATACCGTCGATGCCGCTGTGCCACTGGCCGGCGTCGGCGAATGCCTGGGCGTGGGCGACGGTGTAGGCGTAGTCCTGACTGCTCGGGCACACGGCGGCGAAGTTGCCGGACTGGCGGGCCCACTCGGTGACGGCTTCGTCGCACCAGGGCGCGGCGGCGTACTCCTGGCCCTCGCGGCTGGCGTAGTCGTTGGTGAGCGCGTTGGGGCGTCCGGACAGGCCGAGGGACTGCTCGGCGGTCTGGATCATCGAGTCGAGGCTCATGCGGTGGTCTCCTCGGTGGTGGTCGGGGCGCCGTAGACGCCGCGGGCATCCGGGGCGCCGAACTCGGCGTGCAGGATCGCCTGCTCGTCGGGGGTGGTCGGGCCGTTGCCGGTGTCGCGCAGCAGCTGGTACTGCGGCACGTCGGGAGTGGCCGGGGGCGGGGTGGTCATGAGGTCTCCTGAATCTGCTGAACTTGGTTGCGTGGTGCGTGAATTGTGGTGATGGCGTCCGGGGGCGGTGTAGCGTCGGCCGGAGCCGATAGGGGGCATGATGAAGATCCGCAGGGCATGGGTGGCTGTAGCGGCAGTGGCGGTCGTTGCCGGGGGGAGCGCCACCGCGGTGGCGCTCAGCGCGCCGGCTGGCGGCAGCAGGACGACGGTGGTTCAGGTGGGTGACCAGGTCGCCAGTCCGGCGCCGTCCGACAGCGCGACCGCGACGGCCTCTGCGAGCACCAGCACGTCACCGACCGCCGCACCGACGGCCCAGACGCCGACCTCGGCTGCAGCTGCCGCGCCGAAGCCGACGGCCAGCCAGAGCCCGACGAGGGGAACGAAGTTGACCAGTCCGACCGCGCCGGCCGACAGCCCGACGCCGCCCAGCGCCTCCCCGCCCGCGCAGACGCCCGACGGGCCGCCCGGCGCGGTGGCCGGCCAGCACAACGGGGGCACCGGAACGGTGGACAACGGCCCGTACCCGAGCCGCGCGGCCGACCCCAGCAGTGCTCCGGGCGCGCCGAACGGTGGGATGCGGCCGACATTCGCCGACCCGACACCGAGCGCGAGTTCGTCCTGATCAGGACTGCACGCCGTACGTGGACAGGCCCTTGACGCCGATCGTGCCGGAGCCCGAGGTCGTGCGAGCCTGCCAGTGCAGGTACATGCGCTGCTGGTAGGCACCGCCGACCGCGCCCTGGAGCCTGCCGTAGGTGAACGCGCCCGCAGGGCAGGCCACGGTTGGGCCGATCTGGATTCCAGAGTCGTCAACGAGCTGGATCTCGCCAGCAGTTGAGCTATCTGAGCAGCGCACGAGGTAGTTGGCCTCCACCTTCGGGTGCTGCTTGATCCACGGCAGATGCATCACGGTGGCGAAGGTGGCACCGCTGGTGGTGTAGGCCGGGTACTCGGTGGCGCCGAACCAGCCGGACGCGTCGATGTACGGCGCTGCGAGGCCGCCCGCTACCAGGTCCTCGGCGAAGAGCCCGTTGCCGAGGTGGTCCCAGATCGTCACGGGCTGTACGCCGCTGCCGGCGCCGGTCCACACCGTCAGCGCGACGCTGCCGTCCTCCCGCCGCACGATGAGGCCCTGCTGGTCGCTCCCGTCCGGGTGGCTCGGAGTCTGCTTGCCGATGTAGAGGATCTGCTGGCCGGCCGGGGTGGTGACGATCAGCCGGCCGCCCTGGCCGATGCTGACGTCCCCGCCGAGGATCTGGGTGAGCGCGGGCCGGATCTGGGCGCGGCCGGTCAGCTGGCGCAGCTGGTCCTCGATGGTGCTGATCCGGTCGAGGATCGTCTGCGGAACTTCGGGCATCAGATGGCCTCCAGGTAGAGGTCGGTGCTCTCCGGCCGGCCGCGTTCCTCGGGGGTGACCTTGTAGCCGACGAGCCGGTAGCGGGCCGTCCACCCCGCCGGAGACCAAACGGGGTCCAGCACGTTGAGGCGGATCGTGGAGCCGAGCGGCGGCAGGGCACCACCACCGGTGAGCACCCGCACGGTCGGGATGATGATCGGCCGGACCGCGCGGGCAAGGTCGGCGGCAGCGTGCTGGTCGAGGTCGCTCTGCACCGAAACGGTGCTGTAGTCGCTGGAGCCGTCCAGGCGCGGCCAGCCCGCGGCGTAGTCGGCCGGGGTGGTCAGCGGCCCGGACACGAGCGGGTAGGAGACCCCGGCGATGTTGGCGTTGATCGTTGCGCCGCGGCTGGTCCAGGCGTTGGCCTGGGCTGTGGCGTCCTGCGGCAGGCTGAGGGCAGTAATCGGGCCGGGGCTGGTAAGGACCACGTCGCTCGACCCGGCGGTGATCTTGGGGTAGCCGAGCTGCAGGGCCTTGTGGCGCGCGCCGGTGCCATCCCGGTAGCAGTTGATCCGCCACTCGAATCCGCCCTGCATGGCGGCCAGCTGGTCGATGAGCTGACCGACCCACGGCAGGTCGTACGACAGGTAGGTGGCGTTGCGGAGCGTCCCGGACGTGAGGGTGTAGTCGATCTCCACGCCGATGTTCCCACCAGTCCGCCCCTGGCAGTAGGCGATCAGGCCGCGTGCGATGTCCAACTGGTCCACAGCTGTAGATACCTGGGTGTCGGTCAGCTGCTGGTGTGCACGGAAGTACGATTCGACACCGGCGGCCTGGATCGGGAGCGTCCACCGGCCGCGCTCGTCCCGGGTCGGGGTGGCGGTCCACAGGATCCCGCCCCAGACGATGTCCATGCCGCGCTGCAGCCACAGCATCGTGCGACCAGGAAGCAGCGCCGCCTGGGCCCGGGCGGCCATCGCCGCATCCGGAATCGGCACCGTGCCGGCCAGCGAGCCGGTCTTGCCGATGTAGTCATCGAAGCTGAGGCCGCTGATTGGGATGCGGTCCATGAGCTGGTCGGATCGCAGGTCGCAGACCAGCAGCTGATCGGTCTGGGCCACGTCAGACCACCCGGTCCAGCAGCAGGTACGACGCGGCTTTCATCAGCGTTCCCGTGCCGTCGGAAGCACCTTGCGCCCACTGCACTCCGAAGCTTCCGGCCGTGCTGGAGGTGACCAGCAGGCCGTTGATCAGCGCCGTGTTGGTCGATCCGGCTCCGCGGCCGCCGAATACCTGGGCGTCCGTGATGGCAGCACGCCCGGTGATGACGGTCCCGACCGCGCTGGTGCCGGTGGAGTCCTGAGCGGTTGCCACCCAGTCGAACGTCGCCCCGGACGGCCCGACGAACTGCACCTTGATGTCGCCCGTAGTGCTCGCCTGGAACCCGAGGACACCGGTCACGGTGTAGACGGCGTTCGCCGCCACGTTCACGGTCAGCGCACTGTCTGCGGCAAGGGTGGTGTTGTTGGTCACCGCGGCGGAGTCGGCGGTACGGCGCGCGAGCAGGTAGCCGCCCGCGCCGGTGGCGTTCAAGGAACCGTTGACCTGCATCGCCCCAGCGCCAGAGCGAGAGAGGGAGACGTCGGAGCCGATGACGACCTGGCCGGCGGCGCCGAGGTACACCTTCGACTCCCAGGCGCTGCCGCTGTACCGCTCGATGTAGCCGTTGCCGTCCCGGTACTGGCCCGGGTAGGCGCCGACCGCAGCGCCGTCCGGGGTGATTCCGCCGACAGCCGCGGTGTAGGTGCGCCGGTCGGTCAGCGCGGTGCCCCAGCTGATCGGGCTGCCCGCGCTCGCGCCAGCCGGTACCGCGATGTCCCAGAGCCGCAGGTACGCCGTGCCGGTGGCCGGTGCGGCCGGCGCAAGCGGGGTGCTGGCTGCGGTGCCCTGGACGTAGACGACGGCGGCCAGGGTCTGGCCGCTCGTGTCGTAAAGCTGGTCGTACGCCACCAGGAACACACTGTCGATCCGGGGCAGGGAGGCGTGGCCGTTGGCCACGGTGATCGGCTCGGCCGCGGTGATCACGACCGGGTAGGCGCCCTGCGTTGCGGTGCCCTGGACGATTGCTCGGCCGATCGAGAGCGAGCCGGTCATGCCGGAGCCGGTGAGGAGCATCGGGGTGCCGCCCGGGACGACTCCGGCGCGGGTCTGGGTGGCGTCCAGCGGCGCGAACGTGCCGATCGGCGCCAGCCGGGAGTCGGAGCGCGTCTGGCCCGGGTTGAGCTGCCAGGCGGAGCGGACCGTCACGGGGCCTCCTACCAGTAGGCGGAGCGGTACCGCACGGTGGCGGACGCTGCGGGGTCGGTGGATCCGGGCGCTGCCCGGAAGGACAAGGTCGAGGTGCCGGCCGGGAGGACGAACGACCCCTCGGGGGAACTGCGCAGGGTGGCGGTGGCGATGCGGGACTGGCCGCCTAGCAGGACCGTGCCGGCCCAGGTGTCCACGGTCAGGACATCCCCGAGGGCCAGCGTGATGCCGTACTCCAGGACCTGACCGGTGCTCAGTAGCGTGATCGAGGGGGTGGTGACGGGCCCTCGGAACTCGATGATCGGGTTCGCGTGTGCGGTGCCCGAGTTCGTGACCGCAACGTCGCCGGTACTTCCCGGTGTACCCCACGCCAACCCGGTTTCCGTGGGCGAACCCCAGCTCAAGCCGGTCTCGCTCGGCGCGCCCCAGCTCAGCCCGGACTCCGGCGCGGGCAGCCCGGTCACTGCGGACTGCTCGGCCACCACGTACCGGCGGGGGTCCGAGCACTCCCACTGCAGCGCGCCGCCGGCCGTCCAGCCGACCTGCCAGGTCGGGGTTACCGGCAGTGCCCGCCGGGTGAGCCGGGCCCAGACCAGCAGCGGCCCGCGTTCATCCAGCTGAACGACCAGCGGTTGCTCGGTGTTCGGGCCCGGCCCGGTTGAGAGCTCCAGGGTCCGCACCGCGGTTCCGAGGGCGCCGGGTGCGGTGCGGATCGTCAGGTCCGGCACGGTGATGGTGCGGACCTGGGAGAGGAACCGGCCCGGCCATGCGCCGATGTCCTGCGCGCGGGCGACCGTGCCGGAGTCCAGCGCGGGAGTCTCCTCCCACCCGGTGATGGTGCCCCATCGGTACGGAGTGGTGGCCACGCCGCCGGCCCGGGAGCGGCCGAGCAGCAGGGTGCCCCACTGGATCAGGCCCGGGCCGGTCACGAGCTCACCAGCCACGGTTGCTCACCCCCTCGCCTTGCCGAGCCACCAGAGTTCCTCGGCCGTGGACCGGGCGGACCCGGCGTTCGACTCGTAGTAGTTCTGGATGTGGAACCCGCTCGGGCCGCCGGCACCACCGAACGCAGCGAATCCCGGGGCACCGAACTGGTCGCCGCCTAGGGCCGCCTGGGCGGTGGTAGCGAGCTGGCGAGTTGCCGCCCGGACCCGGCCCTGGCCGGACAGGATGCCGTCGGCCAGGGCGCCCGAGATGCTCTGGCCGGAGTACAGCGTCCAGCCGGATCCCGAGAACGGCCCCTCGCGCGCGGGGCTGAAGGGCAGCAGGTTGCGGGCCGCGCCGAGCACGTCGCCCACTGCACCCTTGACGTCACCGATCTTGGACTTGATGCCGTTGATCAAGCCGCTGATGATCTTCCCTCCGGCGTCGAACAGCTGGGTGGCGAAGTCGCCCAGCACGCTGAGCACTTCGCCGGGCAGTCGCGTGAAGGCGTCCAGCACGATCTGGCCGAGCCCGGAGAGCAGCTGACCGACATCGTGGACGGCGCCGTGCACGTTTCCGTGCAGCAGGTCGGCGAGCAGTTGGAGCGCCGGCACGACCACCAGCTGCACCACGCGGGCGAGTTCACCCGCGAAGATGCTGGCGAGCTGAGCCACGGCCGTGATGATCGGAAGCAGCAGCGGAAGCAGTACTGGCAGCAACTGGACTGCCAGGTTTGCGAGTTGAGCGAGAACAGGCGTCAGCGCGAGGGCCACCTGAGCGAAGGACTGGCCGAGCTGACCGAGCGGCAGCTGCGTGACCAGCTGGGTCAGCACTGGCAGCACCGCGCCGGTCAGCGTCGTCAAGATCGTCACGGCCGGTGTGATCAACTGCGGCAGCACCGCCAGCACCGGGCCCAGCAGCTGACCGACGGCCACGGCCACGGCCGCAACCAGCGGCGCCAGCTGCTGAAAGATCACCCCGGCGCCGGCGAGCAGCGGCATTACGGCGGGCAGCAGGGCGGCCGCGAGCTGGCCGACCACCGGCAGCAACGGCGCAGCAGCAAGTACCAGCTGGCCTACCGCCTGAGCCGCCGTCAGGAGCACCGGGCCCAGCGCAGCGATCACCGGCCGCAGGGCGGCACCCAAGGCGGTGACCAGCACCTGAACCGGCGGCCCGAGGGCCGCGAGCACAGGTGCGATCACCTGGAGCGCCTGGAGCAGCAGCGGCGCCGCCGTCGAGGCGATAGACGCCGTGACCGCGAACAGCGCCTGCAGGCCCTGCTGGACGGCCGGGCTCGCGAACGCTGCCCGCAAGGCGCCGCTGATTGTCACCAGGGTGTTGACGAAGCCGCCGCCGGACTGCTGCGCGGCGCCGAGCACCTCGCTGACCAGTCCGCCGACGTTGGCAACGACGGTGCCCAGCTGGGAGAGCAGCCCGAGCGCGACGTTGATGCCGCTCTCCAGGCCGCCGCTGGAGAACGCGGCGGACAGCCGGGCTGACACCCGGTCGGCCAGCTTGCCCGCACCGGCCGCGACGCGGTCGAATGCCGGCGCGGCGGCATCCGCCAGCTCGCCCAGCCCGGTGACGATCTGTCCGAGGATGCCGGCCACGCTGCGCAGGCCGAGACTGGCGCCCGCGAGCGCCCGGCCGAGCACCCCGGAGGAGCCGAGCCGGTCCGCTGCCGTCAGCACGCCGCTGCCAGCCAGGTTCAGCGCGCCCGCGGTGTCCACCAGGGCGCCGCGCAGCACCGGCAGCACCGTGGTTGCGGTGTCGCGCAGCCTGCCCGCCAGCCCGGCGAACAGCGCCTGCTGGGTGTCCAACTTCAGGCCGTCCAGCTGCGGTTTCAGCTGGAGGATTTCCTCAACGAACGCCCGGGCGGAGGGTGCCAGCCCAGCCAGCGCCTTGGCCAGCGGATCGACGCCGCCCGAAGCGGCCTTCGCGCCGGCCTGCTGGAGAGCCTCCTCGGCCTTGGACACCTGCTCGGCGCCCTGGTAGGCGGTGCGGGCCTGCTGCTGCTGCGCATCCGCAACAGCCTGGACCTGGTCGCCGACCTTGCGGACAGCGGAGGCGACCTTGTCCTGCGCCTGCACCTGCGCGTCCGCGGCGGCCTGGGCCTGATCGCCGACGGTGCGCTGCGCTTGGGCGAGCTTGTCCTGCGCGGACAGGACCAGGGCGCTGCCGTCCACCCCGGCCTTGTCTGCCGCGGCCTGCTGGTCCTGGAGCTGCTGGACCGCGGTCTGCTGCTCCGACAGCCGCTGGATCGCGGTGTCGTAGGCGAGTTGGGCCTGGGCCCGCTGGAGGCTGGTGGCGGTCGGGTCCGCGATGGTCTTCTGCAGGTCCTGCTGGGCCTGCTGGACTGCGAGGGTGTCAGACCGCTGCTGCAGGCCGGCGTCCGAGACCTGGTTGGACAGGTCCTGGAGATCCTGCGCGGCCTGCTTGCGGGCGGCGTTGAGGTCGAGCTGGGCCTGCTGGGACGCCTTCTCGGCGTCGGCCAGGTTCCGCTCGGCCATCTCGACACTGCGGGCGCCCTGGACCTGCGCGTCAGTGACGGCTTTCTGGTCGTCGCCGAGGGTGCGCTGCGCGAGCGCGACCTGCTGCGCGGCCTTGACGTTGGCGTCCGCGGCGTTGGTGACGGCGTCCTTGACGGCCCGCTGCGCGTCCGCGTACTGCTGCGCGGAGTTGGTGGCCGCACCGGCCGCCGCCGGGGCGGGGGCGAACGCGGCCGTGATGGCGGCGCCGATCCCGCTGGTGCCAACTTTGATCGCGGCGGCGGCCGAGGCCATGGCCAGCAGCCCGGTCGCGCCGAGCGCTGCGGCAGGTGCGACCGCCTCCAGGGTGGCGACCAGGCCGGCCACGATCGGCACACCGGCGCCGACCGCGCCGAGTGCCATCGCGGCCGTGCCGCCGAAGCCGCCGAGTGCCTCCCCGGCCGATCCCGCCGAGCCGGACAGGCCCTCCAGACTCTGCGCCGCGCGCTCGGTGTCGCCGTGGTCATCGACGTGAACGTCGACGGTCGGGTCCTCGTCGGCGACGGCGCGGGCCTCGTCGTGGATCGCGGCGAGCTCCGCGGCGGCGGCCTCGGCCTCCACGTGCACCCGCACCGCGGCGTCCTCGGCCGCGAGTTCGGCCAGCCGGGCCGTGAGCCCGTCCAGCTCGGCCTGGGCCAGCTGGGCATCGAGCTGGACGCGCGGGTTGGGATGCTGCTCGGCGATGTCGCGCAGCTGCGCGAGCAGCGCGTCTACCCGGGCCTGGGCGTCCTCGGAGCTGATGTTGATGCCGACCCGCTGGGAGGCGAGGTCGCGAAGCTCGTAGCGGATCTGGACCAGCTGGCGGTCCAGCTCGGTCGAGTCCGCTGTGATTGTCGGACTCGGCAGGCGCCGCAGCGCGTCGGACAGCTCCTGCTTGACCTCGGCGGCGGTCGCGGCCGCGTCCCGTTCCAGCCCGCGCATCGCCAGCTGGACATCGGCCATGCCCTGCTCGGCCGGCGCGGCGTCGACGCTGAAACTTGCGCTGAGCTCACCAACTGTCAACCCCGACATCGTGCGCCCCCGGTCCCAGGTAGGAGCCGAAGACGGCCGCGATCTCGGTGGGGCTGTCTGCCTCGACAGGCTGGGCCGCAAGTGCCCGGGGGAACCGCGCCTCGTCGCTCAGCGCGCTGATGAGGACCAGGAACTCACGCACGCTCAGCCGGGCCAGCGAGGCGGGTGTGTGGTGGTACTCGCGGATCAGGTCCGCTTCGACGACCGCCCAGTTCGTGAGGACGGACCGCCAGAACCGGCGCGCCGCCGCTCGGTCCGGTTTCTCGGGGTCGGCGCCGTCTGGGCTTTTCCCAGGTCCTGCTCGCGGTCGGCGACCGCCGCGGCGGCCTGCTGCAGGGATGTCGATCCGGGCTGGCGCATGTTGGCCGCCGCCCAGGCGAGCACGACCGCGAGCTGGTGCTCGTCAATGCCGCGTTCGATCCAGTGGTCGAGCGCGTCGGGGCCGAACACCGGGGTGAGAACGGTACGCAGGGCGTCGAGGCTGGTGTCCTGCTCGTAGCGCTCGACCAGCAGGGCGAACATCAACGGCGTACGGGCCGGAAGCGTGTAGGTGCGTCCGTACAGGCGCAGTGGTGCCGCCTGAACCAGCAGCACCTCGGCGGCGAAGAAGGCGTCCGCGTCAGCGAAGTCGTCAGCTACCTCGGCAACCTGGGCCTGGTCGGTCTCGTCGTGGGTCAGGTCGTCGGTCACGGGGCACTCACGTACGTCTCGGCACCGCAGCGGGTCAGCACCATGCCCCACTTGGACAGGTCGTTCGTCGCGCCGCCCTGCTCTGCCGCGGTCGCGGTGACGGTCCACACGCGCCACTGCGTCTCGGTGCGGTACCGGAACCGGATCTGGCCGGTGCTGGTGTCGCCGAGGCCCTGCGCGAGCGCGTCCAGGGCGCCCTGACCGGGGTCCGGAAGCCCGGTGGCCGGGTCGATCCGGCGCGTCCCGTCCAACTTCATGGTGGCGCCGCGTTGGAGGACGACCTCCTCGTACTGGCCCTGGCTGTCGAAGTCGGTGGCGTCGGTCTGGGTTGCCTTGTCGCCGGGGTTGTAGGTCAGCGACTTGAGGCCGGCCACCGGGGTCCAGGTGGGGGTGGCGCCGACGGCGATCTGGACGGACCAGCCGCGGGCCTCGATCCTGCGAGTGGCCAACGGGCCACCTCCTTAGCTGCGGTTCACCGTCGGATTCGTCACGGTGAGGCGGTAGTTGACAACGTGCTCGTGTCGGCCGTTCTGGTCGATTCCGAGCGCGGTAGGGGTCTGCTGGGCGATGGCCAGCACCAGCCAGGTGCCGTCCGGCAGCGCAAGGCCGCTGGCGCCGTGCAGCACGCTGTAGACGGCCTGGGATCGCCGGCGGGAGACGCGCGGATCCGGGCCGCCGCGGATACGGACCTGGAGGCTGACCTCGTCCTCGGCGGCCAGCGGGTCCGGCTCACCGGAGCCGTACAGGGTGAGCGCGACGGCCGCGTCCGGGGCCGGCGGCATGCTGTCGATGAAGGTGTCGCCGCTGGCGCCGGTCGGGTCGTAGGTGAGCAGCCCGAGCCCGGCGAGGTACTGGGCGATGCCGTCGAGCGGGTCCGTCACTGGAGGTTGCCCTCAGCGCCGGTGCGGCGGATCTGGGCGGCGATCATCTCCAGCACCACCGCGGATTCCGAGTTGAACGGCTGCTCCAGGTACTTGGCCTGCCGACCCGGGGCGTGCTTCCAGCTCAGCTCTTCATGCTGGCGGACCGCATACACCGTGTCGTAGGACACGGCGCCGGTCAGGTTGGCGGTGTCCATGCTGACCTTGCCGGAGCGCTCCAGCGTGCCCTCCTCCAGCGGGACGAGCTGGTTGGCCTGCGTGAGGACGTGCTCCAGGCCGAGTTCCAGGCCACGCGCGGCGGCTTCTCGGGCAGCGGCCAGCCAGCGGTCGCCATCCCATCGAAAAGTGGTGCCCAGCGTCACGGGTGCAACTCCTTAGGTGAGTTGGACCTCAAGGTGTGAGGGGACGGGCAGCGTGCCGCCGTCGCGCCGAAGCGCTTGGATGACGGTGGCCTGTCGGCCGTCCGGCAGCGTCACCCGGGAGTCGGTCGGCGCGGTGGTGGTGAGCGGGCAGTAGGCGGTGCTGGTGCTGGACACCTCGCGGCCGTCCCGAGCGCGCACCATCCGGGTGCCCTCATCGAGGAAGCACCGCACCGCGGTCGGCGGCGCCCACCTCGGCCCATAGGCGGAGTCTCCCTGGTACGCCTCGATGGTGACCTGGTGGACCATCAGGAACCCCGGCAGGCCGGTCACCACATCGTCACCGCCCCGAGCTGGAAGTGCACCGGCCACGCCAGGTCAGGGGACTGCAGTGCGTCCCAGACGGCTGGGGCGATCTGCCGGGCCGCCGAGGTGGTGGCGGTGCCGACCTTGGGGTCCTGCATGTGCACGGTGCCGATCCGCACCGTGCCGTACGTGCCGACACCGCCGATTCCGATCGACTCTCCGACCGCGGCCCACCATTCGACTTGCGCACACACGGCGTCCCGGAACGCGCCGGCCACGATCGGGTCGGACGGCAGCGTGGTGACCGGGTCGGCGATGTAGTGGCACAGGCGAAACACCTGCGCGTCCAAAAACGCGGCGGCCCGACCGAGCAGCCGATCAGTGTCGGTGTCGGTCGGCTGGCCGCTGTACGCCTGGTAGTCGGCGGCGGTCGCGTAAATCCGGGCCACCGGTCACCACCTCCTACGCGGACGAGCCGATCACGAGCACGTCGTAGGTCACGGACGAGCCGGCACCGCCGTTGGCGACGTGCAGCAGGTCGGCGGTGCCCGGGGTGACCGGGTAGGCGGTGGCGTCCGGCGCGAACAGCGCGAACAGGCCACCAGGGCGGACGTTGACCGTCGCGGTGGCACCGGAGCACCATGCGATGAACCCGTTGGCGGCCGCGTTGCCCACGACCAGCGGGTTGGTGTTCGCGGCGTTCGCCACGATGACCAGGCCCTTCAGCCGGGCCAGGTTGATCGTGTTCCCGAGGGCGTCCACCAGGGTGCCGGCGAGATCGAGATCCTCGCCCGCGCTGGCGGCCAGCGTCCGGGTCGCGACGTACAGCGTGTCGGCCTGCCCGGCGCCGGTGCCGGCCCCCAGGCCAAGCTGCTGGGCGTACTGCAGCGGCAGTTGGGCGGTCTGGCCGGCCACCGAGGTGGCCTTGGTCAGCATCCCCGCCACGGTCAGCCCGAGCTGGGTGTTCTGGAGTCCCATGGTGACCTCCGGTCAGGTGAGGATGACCAGCGGCACGGTGGCCGCGGCCGTCGGGGTGGCGATGGTGGCCGGCGCGGTGCTGGCCAGGGCGGAGCCGGACGTCTGGGCGAGGTTGCGCTCGTTGGCGGTGATGCCGGCCGACGCGGTGGTGGAGACGCCGACCAGCGACGGCACGGTGGCCGCCTTGACCATCAGCGCGACCCAGTAGACCCCGTCAGCGGTGATCGTCACGGGGGCGCCGAGGGCGAACGTGCGGTTCGTGGTCGCGCCCCAGGCGGTCGTGGTGGCGTCCGCGGACTGCCCGAGCAGGACCGGAGTCGCCGCGCTGGAGTACAGCGCGGCCCACTGGTTGGTCGGCGTCACCGCGGCGGTAGCACCGCTGCGGAACGTCAGGTTGCTGACGACGTCGCCCTTGCGGAGGTAGATCGGTACCGACGTCATCACGCCAGAGGTCAGCGCGCCGGTGTCGGCCACGGCGTCCAGGCGCCGCATGCTGCTGCGGTAGAAGCCGGCGCCCGGGTCGGCGCCGCCCAGCCACTGGCGCACCATGTCGGAGGCGTAGGACAGCTCGTCGCGGACGATGCCGGTGTAGCGGCCGAAGACCGTCACTGGGCACCCCCTTCCTGGTCAGGCTCGGCCGGGCCGAGGATGGCGGGCTGTTCGGGCCCGGTCGGGCTGTGGGGCTGCTCGGGGTCCGTGTCCGGCAGGGGCGGAGCGTCGAGGCCGATGCGCTCGATGGCCTCTTCGGGGGGCGCCTGGTAGGGCGTCAGGCCGTACTGGGCGCGCTGGAAGTAGGCGTACGCGGCCTGCCCGCCCGGGGTGTCGGTGTCGATGTGGGCGGTGCCGGCGGTGAAGGTGCTGCCGACGATGGTCCCGGAGAACGCGGCTCCAGCCGGGTGAGAGACGATGAACTGGGCCACGGTCAGATCACCTTCACGTTGCGCAGGACGCCGCAGGCGCGGGTGTTCTTGACGACGCCAGCGATCGGCCCCATCTCGATCTCGCCGGACTTGACCGCGCCGGGCAGCGTGAAGTCGGGCATGTAGGTGTTGACCAGCGGCTGGCCGGCCAGCGCCGCGCCGCACAGCGCATCGAGGCCGAAGCTGACGGCATAGATGTCGGTCAGGCCGGTGATGATACCGCCGGCGCCGGCGCCGTCGGCGTCCAGGGCCTGGACCGGGATGATCGGGCCGGTGCCGGTCGCGGTGTCACCCATGTCGACCAGCACCCACTGGCCGTAGGACTCGATCTGGCGGCCGAGGTCGTCCTTGACGCTGGTGTACATCGCGGCCCACCGGGCGAGCGCCCGAATCCGGGTGATCGACTGGGTGTTGCCGAGGATGGCCTTCACGCCAGGCGGGAGCGCACCGGGCATGCCCTGGTCGCCGCCGCCGGTGTGCGAGGGCACGATCATCGACAGCCAGGAGTCGAGCTGGTCCAACGCGGCCTGCGCCAGCGGCTGCGAGTTGATCGTGGCCGGGCTCCAGTCCAGGTACCCGGTCGGGGTGCCGTTGTTGATCGGCAGGTACTCGGTGTTCGTGCCAGCGAGGATCTTGTTGAGGCCGTCGAAGCCGCCGTCGGTGCTGGAGTCGCCACGGATGTACTGCTGCTGGGCCATCGTCCGAAGCGAGGTGAGCAACTGCTGCGACTGGAACGCGACCTCGTTGGTCGCGGCCGGGCCGAGCCGGGCCAGGGTCCGGTCGATGTTGAAACTGCCGCCCAGGGGCTTGAGGTCGACGGTGAACCGGGCCCTGACGGCCTGGTCCGCGGTGTACTCCGAGTTGTAGTCGCGGAACGCGGCACCGCGGGCAGTGGTCAGCCGGGTGTAGCCGTAGGTTAGGGTGCCGCCGCCGGTGCCCGGGGTGACGGAGTCGTCCCACACGATCTGGTCGAGGAACCAGCTGTAGCGGCGCAGGTTGTCGATCACCGCGAAGTCGATGTCGTTGAGGGTGTTGATCGCCGCCTGGGCGAGCGTGACGGGCACGAGGGCCTCCGATCAGGTCAGGTCTTGTAGAGGTCGCGCAGCGCCGCGGTGAGCGACGTCGGGCGCGCCTTGGTGGTGGGCTCGCCAGCTCGGCCGGCGAGGTCGGTGCCGCTGCGGGCCGGCGCGGCCGGTGCGGCCTTGAACGAGGTGTTGCCGTCGACCGCGGCCTTCACCGCGGCGTCCAGCTGCGCGGCGAAGTCGGCGGCGGCCGGGTCGAGTGCGCTGACGGTCTTGAGGAACGCGCGGGAGTCGAGCAGCGCGGCCGGCCGGGCGCCGTGCTTGTCGGCCAGCCCGTAGACGGCCAGCTCCACCTCGCGGGCCCGCAGGGATGCTTCGAGGTCGCCGATCCGCGCGGTGCCCGCGGTGATCTGCTTCGTCAGCTCGGCCGGGTCCGGCGGCCCGTCGTCCTTGACGATGCCGAGGGCCTTGCCGATCTGCTGGGCGAGCTCGGCCCGGGCCTCGTCTGCCGCGGCCTGCTTGGCGCCGACGCGGGCCGCGCCAGCCTCCTTGCGGGCGCCGTCGAGTTCCTTCTGGAGCCGGGCGATCGTGGCGGCCGGGTCTTCGGCCGGCGTGGCTGGTGCCGCGGGTGTCGCGGGTGCCGAGGGCGTCGGCACGGCGGGAGCGGCCGGTTCCGGCGCGGGCGGCGCGGGTGCCGGAGCCGCAGGAGCGGCTGACGGTTCGGCCGGGGTGGCACCACCGGCGATCGGGTAGATGGGACGTCCGTCGGCCCGGTAGCCGAGCACCAGGCGCGGCGGGTAGGTGGCGGCGGGATGGATTTGGACGTGCATGATCGGCCCTCCTGGGGTCGGTCGGGAGTGCGCCCGCACCCGGCGGGCGAGCATTCGGCGACGGATCTACCGTCGATCACATGGGAAAAGAGCAGAAGACAGAGAGAGGCCAGTGTCGAAGGTGCGGGACGCCATCAGAGGCGCGGTACTGGCGGATCAACCTCGAAGAGGGTGGCGCCACCCCGTGGACGCTTGAGAGTTACAGGTGCGCTGGACACTGCACGCAGGCGGAGCTCGACGCCTGGGACGAGCAACACTCCACCGGATGACGTGGGTACCAGCAAGCAGCCCGAGCGGCTCCACCTTGGCTGCCAGCTGGATGGGCAGCGCCTCTTGATGCGGCAGTTAGTCCTCGGCTGGCGGCGGCGCGGCCTGCGCGTAGCCGCGCACCCAGGCGGTCCGTAGGAGGTCGCCGCGGGGGTGGGGGCAGGCGGTGACCGGCTGGCCGTCGCGGGCGGCCTGCTGGCCAGCGGCGATGGCGCGCACAATCTCGGCGCGAGCCTCCACGGGGAACCTCTCAGAATCGGTTGTGCTGATCGGACTTGGCCTTGCGCGCGGTGTCTGCGGCGGCCGACCGGAGCCCGGTCAGCTGCTCACTGTACTCGGCAAGTGTCAAGCGGGGAGCGACTTCTGACCAATACCGCCTAAGTTCCTCGGAGGCCCGGGTGTAGGCGACGTGGGACGGTCCGGAGAACAGCGACCGCGGATCCACGCCGTCGTGCTCGGCCTGCTTGGTGAGCAGGTAGCCGCGGCACCAGTCCTCGGCGTCCAACCACTGGGCGTACACGTGCTCGGCGTAGAGCTCGCGGATCTGCTCGCGGCTGTACGCGCCCTTGTTGGCGAGCTCCGCGGCTTCCTTGTCAGCGAGCCAGCGCGCGGCGGCGTCGAGGGCGTCATGCTCGTCGGCCGGGGCAGCGAGGTGGGCCCAGTCCTCAACCGGGGCGAGCGGCGCCAGCACCTGGTCGAGCGCGGCACGGTCGGCGAGCTGGCCAGCCACCGTGGCGGCGCCGCGTGCGGCCGGCAGCACGATCGGGTGTCGGCGGTCAATCTCGGCGGCGATCCGTTCGGCGCCGGCCGGATCCGCGTACCGCACGGCCCAGCCAAGCGTGTCGTCATCCAGGCCCGACAGGTCAGTGGCGAGCCGGCCATCGGGGAAGACCCGGCCAAGCATCTCCCGCCGGTCGGCCTCGACCGCGAGCGCGGCCAGTTCGTCCCCGGTGGCGTGTCGGGCCCGCTCGCCAAGCTGGTGGTCGGACAGGCCGATCAGGTCCGCTCGGGCGCCAGGTAGCCCGGCTGCGGTGTCGCGGCGGTCCATCTCGGCGGCCACCGTCAGGGCCTGATCAGAAGTCAGGTCGGGCAGCGCCCGGCCGAGTTCGTCGTCGCTGAACCCGGTCAGGTCGGCTGCGAGCCGGCCGCTGGGCCGGATCCGATCGAGGAGCTGTTCGTGGTCGCGCCGGTCGGCCTCGGCCTCCACGGTCGCGTGGTCGGCACTGGTGAGGTGCCCGGAGGCGATCGCGGCGCCGAGCTCCTCGTCGGACATACGGCGCACCGTGGCGTCGCCCACGCGCACCCGGGCGGCGTTCAGTGGCACCGCAGGGCGCACGGTGCCGGTGAGCAGTTGCTCGCGGGTGCTCCGGCGGGACAGTTGCTTGTCGGCGGTGAGCTGGCGGATCCGGCTCTGGTAGTCCCGCACGCGCGCGTTCGCCGCAGTGCGTCCGGCGTCGTCCATCGCGACGGACGCGCGACGCTTCCACATGCGGACCTGCCGCTCCAGGTAGCGCTGCTGCTGGGTGTCCTCGTAGGTCGCGCCACCGGGATGCGGCGGCGTCTCGGGGCGCCGGGTGAGACCGGGCAGGTAGGCGCTGACGTTGTGCCGGCAGTTGCAGTGGAACAAGCCGCTGGCCCGGGCTTCCTCCAGGCTGCCGGCCACGTGCACGTTGACGGTGCGGCCGTCCTGGGTGGCGTGCTCGGCGCTGATGGTGCGGGAGCCGGCCGGGCCGCCGAGGGTGAGCACCTCGCCGTCCCAGGGCTGGCACAGCGGGCAGTCCAGCGGGGCCGAGCTGACGATCACCAGGTTCTGGCCGAGCTCCTCCAGGCGGTCGGCGTGGCCGGTGATCGCGGCTCGGCCAGTGACAGTGCGGGCGGCCATCTCGGCGTAGCTCGCCATGTCCCAGTTCCGGCCGGCTCGGTCGGTGAACCCGGTGATCCCCTTTGCGGCGTACTGGTCGAGGGCCCGCTGGGCGGCCTGTCGGCGGGTCATGACACCGAGCAGCACGCCACCAGCGATGCGCTGGCTGATGGTCTGGTAGACGTCGGGGATGCCGCGCAGGATGCGTAGGTAGAGCGGCCGGGTCGCGGCGACGGCCTCGGCGGCGAGTCGATCCACCGCCCGGGCGTTCGGCAGCGCGTCGTCGGCAGCGGCACGGGTGCCCTCGGAGAGTAGGCCGAGCTCGGCAACGGCTGCCTGCCGGCCGCGGCTGTATGCCTGCCGCACGGCGGAGGCGATCGCTCCGTCTGCGTCGTCCCGCAGCGCGGCGGTGATCTCCTGCACGCCGGTGATCAAGTTGCCGAGCGCCCGGGCCTTGGCGGTGACCCAGTCGGGTGCGTCGATGCCGTCGGCGACGGCGCGGGCCAGGCGTTCCAGGAGGGCGTTCTCGGCGTCCTGGTAGACCTGGCCGACTGCTACGGCCAGGTCGGTGGCATCAGCGGGTGACGTGGGCACCGCTCACCCCCTGGCGTGCCGTCAGGACCCGTCGGGGCCGTCGAGGCCAGCACCACCGGTGCCGAGGGTGGCTGGGTCGGCCAGCGAGGTGCCGGCCTCGGAGTTGATCGCGTCGACCTCGGCCTGCACCCGGTCGTCCGGCCAGTCCTGGTGGATCAGCCGTACCCGGGTCTCGGTGCTCGCGGAGCGGGCCTGATCGAGCGCCAGGGCGGTCTGGGCGAGGTCGAGGGGGCTCTCCGAGACGGAGTCCTGCCACTCGATCCTTGGCCGTTCCGGCGCCACGCCGGAGTTGAACAGCGGGCCGGCCTCGACCGCCAGCAGAGCCTCGATGATGTCCCCCAACCCGGGGGTCCAGTAGAGCGTTTTGCGGCCGCGGGTGGTCAGCGTGCGGGCCTGCCGGGCCCGGACCTCGGTGGCGGTCAGCGCGGAGCCGTCCGGCTCACCGAACGTCGCGGTCGAGTAGCCGGCCATCCTGACGGCCTGTTCGATCAGGGCGTCCGCCGTCGCCGAGTGCTCGGCGAACCGGATCGTGAACTGGTTGAGGACGAGGCCCTGATCGGACGTCGGTGGGACGTTCATCGAGACGTAGAGCTCGCGGTCCTCATCGAACGTCACGCCGTGGCCCGGGCCGTACCCGGAGCTGGTCAGGAACTGCGACGGGGCGATGATGCGCGCCTTGGCGAGCCGGATGTCCCGCATCCAGCTGGAGTACGTCTCGTCCAGCGCGTCCAGCAGCGACTCGATGCCCTGGTAGTCCGAGACGCCCCAGTAGGCGGCCATCGGGATGTCGCGCCACTGTCGGGCCGGCCGCATGTTCGGGATGTAGGCGGCGGTGAGAACCGTCGGGGCGCCCGTGTTGATGCCGCCGTCGGCGTCCACCTGGTCAGCCAGCGGCTCGGTAGCCGGATACTCCGTCAGCGGGACTTGGCGGCCGAGGTTGTCGATGGTGCCCTCGTACACGCCGTGGTAGATCACGCCCCGCTCGTGCCGCTCCAGGTGCCGTACGACGTGCTGGCCGTCGCTCTGGAGCGTCGTCCAGAACGTCACAGCAGTGAGCACGCCGTACGAGAAGTCGGGGATGGCGCCGTCGGCAGCTACCGGGCTGAGCCACGGTCGCGGCCGGACCGTCTGGTCCCAGACCACCCGCAGGTACACCCCGCCGAGTGCGGCGCACAGCTCGCCGGATTCCAGCAGGCCAGCGTGCAGGCCCTCTTCGAGGAGCTGGTCGATCCGGGCCTGTGCCGCCGTGCTGGTGGCGGTGAGTCGTGGGGGCTCGGCGAACAGCAGGTCAGAGCTGGCGCGGGCGATGTCGCCAGCCAGCGGAACGTGGGTCTTGGTGCGCTTCTCGCCGTACGGGGTGGGTTGTCCCCACCACCAGCGAGCCAGCCGGCCGGTGAGTCCCCCGCGGTACTGCGAGGGCCGGTTGAGGTAGGTCCGGGTACCGCGGTACAGGTACTGCTCGTACAGCCGGTCCGGGTCGCCGGAGTACCAGGCGCCCCAGTCGCCCAGTGCGAGGGTCACCTCCGGGGCGCGCGGCGGCCACACGGTAGCGGCGTCGGGCAGCGGCACGGCAGGTCCCCTCTCGACGGTCAGGCGGCGACGTCCAGGCCCTGCTGGAGCAGCTGGCGCCACTCGTGCGCGGTGGAGTGGACGGCGTACCGCAGGGCGTCCACGGAGTGGTCGTCCTTCTTGATCGGCTTGTCCTCGCCCTTGGCGGCGGCGGTGTCGTCCCAGGCGTAGCCGGGGAGTTCGTCCAGGAGACCGGTGCAGGAGCGGTGAACGGAGAGCAGGTCGGCGCCGAGCGCGGTGGAGACGGAGCGGATCCCGTCCACCACGGCGTTGTTGGCCTTGGCCAGGTTGGTGACGCCGTCGGACCACAGCTGGGTCATGAACGAGGCAGCGGACGGGTCCACGAACAGCCACTCCGGGCGCACCCGCTGGTCGCCCAGCCACTTCTGGACGGCGGTGCTGTACTGGGCGTCCGTCAGCTGCCGTTGAGTGGCCCGTGAGTCGTGGCGGTACTCGCTGGCGACGTACAGCCGGCCGTCGATACCGTGACCGAGCAGCAGCGCGGCGAAAGGGTTCGTGGTGCCGTAGTCGATGCCCACGGCGGTCCAGCGGGCCATGGCCGGCAGGGTGTCCACGATGTGCCGGGACGGGTCCCACATGTCGTAGATCGCGCCCTCGGACTGCACCCACCGGCCGAGGATGAACCGCTGGTACCACAGGCCCGTGTACGTCGACTTCAGCGCCGAGACGTACTCAGGGTCGAGGGCCGGGTTGTCGTCGAGGGTGAAGTGCCAGGAGCGCAGCCGGGTCTCGGCTGGCCGGAGCAAGTACTCCTTGCGGAACCAGTGCGAGGGGTTGTCAGGGTTGGTCGTGCAGAAGATGCGCGCGCCGGGCACGGAGCAGCGAGCCACCAGCTGGTCGAAGAACGACTTCGGCAGTGTGGTGGCCTCGTCGACGTACGCGCCGGCGCAGGTCAAGCCACGCACTTTCGGTTCGGCCTGGGCGTCGTTGGCGCCGAGGACGTGCACGATTCGGCCGAGGATGACCGCGGTGGCTGCGCCGTTGGTGTAGTGCACCTGCCGGGCGAGCGGCCCGAACAGGTCGGGGTTGGTGAGGACGGCGAAGACGTTGCGGTTGATCGAGTCGCGGGTCCTGCCGACCATCACCAGTTCGCCGCCGGTCGGCGCCGTGGCGACGTAGATCAGCCAGCGCAACAGCGAGGCGATCGTCTTACCGCTGCGGACGCTGCCTTCCCAGGCGTTGATCCGGTGCTGCGACTCGACCACGCTGGTGATCTGCTTGCGGGACAGCGGCAGTTGGACGTCACGGAGCATCACCGGCCCCCTCGGCCGCGGGCTGCTCGCTCTGCTGCTCGCGGTAGACCTCGGCCAGGCCAGCCATCAGCTGGCCGACCATCGAGCGGGCCGCGTCGGCGCCGGAGTCGTCCCGCCCGGGTTCGAGCTTCAGGGAGCGGTCGATGGCGATGCCGGCGGCGGACAGGAGCGCCCGCTTCTCGCTCGGCGGCGGCTCGTTGACCGGCTGCTCGTTGTAGTCGTTGTCCTTGCCGCCGAACGCAAACACGACTGTGGGCTGCCAGAGTTGCTCTCGTAGCCGCTCGGCGTCCGTGGTGAGGTGCTCGGCGAGCAGCATGCGGCGGGCGGCGAGGTCTTGGCGGCGCACCTCGGTGGCAACGGCCACTTCGCCGGCCCGGGCGAACGAGAGGCCCATCTCGGCGGCCAGCCGCGAGACGACGTTGCCGCTTCGGTCGAGCTGGCGGGCGATGTCGTTGCGGCCCAGGCCGAGCGCGTGCAGCTGCCGGACCTCGTCGTAGTCGTCCTGGGTGACCGGCCGGGCCGGCCGCGGCGCGGTCACGGCTCCAGGCCCTGGTGCCGGGCGAGGCGCCGCAGCAGCTTGTAGGCGGCGGTGTCGGTCTCCAGGTCCTGCTCGCTGCGCTGCCGGTCGCGGTCGCCCTGCCGGTTCTGCGACAGGAGGATCAGCGGTGCGGCGTAGGCGGCCTGAGTCGAGAAGACCAAGTTCAGCAGGCCGAACGGGTAGGCGTCCCAATGCGGGACGCCAGGCAGTGCGTTGGCGGCCATCCACACGGCGATGAACCCGGTCTGTGCCCAGAGGAACCGCCAACTCCCGAAAGCGCCGGTCACGGCGTCGGCAGCGCGCTCGCCGAGGGTGGGCCCGTTCACGGTCGCCTCCTGACGTTGGCTGCCGCCCGGCAGAGGTCGGGAAGGCTGTAGGTGGGGCGTCCGTGCTCGTCTCGGCCGGACGGGGCGAGGCGGCGGCTGGTGCGCAGCAGACGGATGGTGGCGAGCGGGAGGCTGAGCCGTTCGGCAGCCTGGGCCGCGGTCAGGCCCGGGGCGGCCACGACCACGTGCCGGGGGTGTTGCCCTCGCGCCGGCTGGTTGCCCAGTGCGTGTCCGAGCCGTCCAGCAGCACCTGCAGGTTGCAACCGACGGGCGAGGTCCGGACCACGGCGGCCGGCAGGGTCTGGCCGGCCTCGGCGCGGTTCCCGAGCTCGTCCAGGGTGATGCGTTCCCTGGTGGCGCGGGCGGCGCGGCGCCGGTTGATGGTGTTCGCGTCCTGCTGGGTGAGCTGGTAGTGGACCACGCGGCCGATGGTGGGCTGCACGGCGGTCTCCTCGGTGTGGTTGGTGCCGGTGCCCGCGTCGGGGGGTTGGAACGCGGGCACCGGAGCGTGTGGGGTCAGGCGGCTGCACGGCTGGCGCGCTGGCGGGTGCGCGCCTCGGCCCTGGCGATGGTGAGTTGGGAGTACAGCGGCCGGCCGCGCTCGTCCAGGCCATCGGGGGTGATCAGGCCGCGCCGTTTCCAGTTGCGGACTGTCACGGGGCTGACGCCGCACAGCGCGGCGCTCTCGGGGCCGGACAGGAGCGTCTGCACGGCGTCACCTCCGGGAACGGCGAAGGGCCCGACCGAGGTGGTCGGGCCCTTCGCCAAGTAGTGGGCGCACGTGTGGTGCTGGCAACAGCGTCGCACAAGCGAGCGATCATGTCCAGGGAGATGGACGTCGGGCGTTCCGTCGGCCGTCTCAGTTCCCGTCTCCGGGGCGTAGTAGACGCTCCAACCACCTGCGTTCCAACTCGCTGTCGCCAGCTGCCGCCCCCGCCAGCAACAGTGCGCGTTCGCGGTCGACCTCGGGCCCGTACGTCACCCGTGGCCGGTCGTTGTCCCACTCAACGTGCGGAATGGGCGGCAACGTGAAGTTGAAGTGCCTGGCCTCCCATGTCAACGTCACTGTCTGACGGATGATCGCATCGATCGCTTCCCGCCGAACCCGTCGTACGTCCTCGGCACTGGGTTCACCGCTGGTGATCTCCTGGATCTGAGTGTGCAGTTCTTCGTCGCTGGCAGCTGCAGCTGCAGCTGCTTCGACGAGTTGCTGCTTCTCGCCGAGCTCAGCCTCGGCGTCACCGAGCTTCACACGGAGCTTGCGGGTGAGGAGGGAGTCGCGGATGGCCTGCCGGGTTTCTGGGCTGACGCGCTTGAGCTTCCGACTCGCGACGCCCAGCACGATCAGGGTGACGACGGCCCACTTGATGTCCGCGATGAACTGCAGCCAGGTCACGGCGCTCCTCGGGATTGGGTCAGGCGCTGATCTTCTCTCCCGACGGGGCGATCTGGCCAATGCGGCTGCTGGACAGGCCCGGTCGGACGATGTCGGCGGGGCGGACGCCGCCGGCGCGAAGTCGGCGGACGATTCGGTCGCGGTGCTGCTCGGCTTCGGTGACGGCGCGTCGGTGGTCGGCGACGGCGGCCATGGCGACGTCGAGAAGGCCGAGGTGTTCGACGTCCAGTGGGGTGGACGCGCGGGCTGCGAGGTGGGTCGCGAGCTGGGTGTGGGCGCGCTCGATCATGTCGCCCGGGATGGGGTGGTGTTCGGTGATGCGGCCGAGCAGGATCCGAGCAACAGCTGGCCCGGTCGTGACCGGGCGTTCGACGGCCAGTCCGCTGGCCCAAGTGTTGACTGGGCCGGTCGCGTGCATACCGGGGCCGGCGGCCGGGTCGCGGGCGACGAACAGCAGCAACTGCTCGCCTGGGATGTCGGCCAGGACCAGCGCAGTGGCCGGGACAGTCCAGCCTGGCAGGCCGGGCAGTTCGAGAGAGACGTCGGCGACGTCGCCGGCACGGTACATCGGGGTAGGTCCTCGGTGGGTTGGCCAGTGCGCTGGACGGGACTGTCCAGCGCACTGGACGGCTGCTGGTGGCGGGAGTCAACGGACCGTCAGGGTCCGGTGATGGCGTCGAGGATCTGCTGGCGGTCGGCGGCGATCAGTTGGCCGTCGTTGGCGGTTGGCAGTGCGGCGACCCGAGCGGCGACCGCGGCGAGCGCGGCCTTCTCGACGGCGTCGATCGCGGCGTCGGCTTGGTCGGCGTGGGTGAGGCCGGGGCGGCGGATGAAGGTGCCGCCGGTGACGAGCGCCCGGTAGAGCTCGGCGCGCGGGGTGCGCTCGGTGTTGGTGCTGGGGGCCGACTGTCGGCTGTTGGCGGCGCGGAGCCGGTCCAGTTCCGCGAGCAGCGCCTTGATCTCGTTGCGGGTGAGGTGTGCGGGGCCGGGGCGGTCGAGCTCGGTGCGGATGTCGTCCTCGGTGCGCGGGTTCAGGGGTGGGGTGCCGGTCACTGGTCCCAGCCTTTCGGCAGATGCTGGGCGACGAGCTCGATCAGCCACGCCGGGCACTCGCGGCCGGCGGTGCGGTGGTACTCGAAGGTGCACTCCTGCTGGCCGATACCACCGGACTTAAGGCGACGCGGGCCGGTGACCTTGATGCTGGCGCCGCCGGGCTGGTACCAGCTGTCGTGGTGGTCCGGGTGTTCCCAGCGGTAGTCGATCTCGACGGTGGTGGGGACGATGTGGAACTTGCCGTCCCAGTTGGCGAGGTCGGGCGGGCCCTCAATGGTGAGGGTGATTACCCGGGCCTCAGCGGTACGGATCGCGGTCACAGGTCAGGCCTCCGTGGTGGTGTGCTGGCGAATCAGGTCGGCAAGCAGGATCCGCCGGTCGGGATCGTTCCAAGGGCTGGTCGCTTGAAGCTCGATGCCCTGCGCGGCCAAGTGGGTTGTGGCGAAGGCGAGTCGTCGATCCCAGTTGTGCTGTGCCGGCGTTGCGAACTGGTCCTCGTAAGGGTCGAGTCCGTCCCGCTCGCGCTGGCTGTCTCGGCGCATCCGCCACTCCCGGGCGCGGCGACCGGAGGGGCTGGTCTGGGTGATGACTAGCCAGACTGGGTTGATCTTGGTGATAGTTGCCGACACCAGGTCCACGGCGCCCTGGAGGTTGTTGATCGTGACGATGACGGGGTCGCCGACGGCGATCGGGCCGAGTTCGGGGCGGGGCATCGGGCTCCTCAGGTGGTCTTGGTGGCGCGGCGCGCCTTCATGCGGGCAAGGATCTGGGCGTCGGTGGGCGGCTGCCACTGGTGCCAGCCGGCCGCCTGCATCCACTGGCGAGTGTGCCCCCGACGGGGGATGCCGCAGTGGGCGCAGGCGGACGGCTCGGCGATGGCGCGGGGGTTGGTCACCCGTCGGTCCCAGCGGTGATCTGCAGGCCGTTCTTGTCGGCCCACCGGCGGGCGTTGCGTTCCTCGGTGGCCGCGCAGTGGTCGTCGAAGTTGACGTAGCCGTAGGCGTGGTAGTTGATCGGGCCGAAGGGGACGTTGATGGACAGGTTGCCCTCCGCGTCCGCATCGGTCTCCAGTCCGAGCTGCTGAGCGAACTCGCGGACGGCGGCGTTGGTGTGCAACGGGACGTGGAGCCCCTGGACCACGGGGAGGTTGCAGTGGGGGTTGGCATCGAGCCAGTCGGCGACCTGGCGGAGGGCGGCGGTGTACTGGGCGCGGTCGGACATGGTGGTGCTCCTCAGTGGTAGGCGTAGTGGCGGTATTCAGCGGCGTCGTCCTGGCTGATGGTCTGGGCGAGTAGGGCGGTCACGGTCTCTTCGCTGACGCAGAGCGCTGCGGCGATGTCGTCCAAGCTGCGCCCCTCGGCGGCGAGTTCGGCGGCCATGCTGGCCCAGACGGCCGGGCGGCGTTCCGGGCGGACGTAGTCGCGGCCGGTCGGCGGGAAGTGCCTCGGCCGACGCCGCGTTGGGCGGACGGGCAGCAGCACGACTGGTGCCGGGGCGGGGATCCAGTCGCTGTCGTCGAAGTCCTGGACGGTCCGTGGTTCACTGCCTGGGGTGATGCGCTCGGGGCAGGGGCTCGGACAGCCAGTGCAGAGCTGGACGGCGGTATCGCGGGCGGCCTGGTAGGCGGGGCTGCTGGGCTCCTCATCGAGGAGCGCGTCGTAGGCGGCCGGGTCGGTACCGCAGGGCAGCAGCATCTGGGCTCAGTCAGCGTTCGTCGGCGAGGTTGACGGTGTGGTCGGAGTCACCGGGGAGCCGGACGGACCAGGTGGCGCGGCTGGTGCAGCTGCCGGTGGCGCCGCCCTCACAGCGGGCCGGCCGGACGATGGTGGTGTTCAACGTGGGCTCCTGGGCGGGTTCAGGCGGCGGTAAGGATGGCGATGGCGGCGCGGAGGGGGCGACCGCAGGTGATGCAGTTGCTGTGCATGGGAGTTACCTCCGATTGGCTGTCTACTCTGTAGACGCTCACACTCTTTCAGTTGCCGACCGCGCTGTCTACCCTGTAGACGCTAGAGTCGACTCGTCGCCGGCTACCCCATAGACAGGCCACGTGAGACCATGGCCCCATGACCGACTGGGAGAAGCTGCTCAAGCAGCGGCGCACCGCGATCCGCCGGGCCGAACGCGCCCTGGAGGAAACCATCACGGACGCCTACGACCAGGGCGGTCTCAGCTGGCGACAGATCGGCGCGGCCGCCGAGGCCAACCACGAGTGGGCCCGGCGCACCGCCGCAGCTGTGCGCGAGCGGCGCGCAGCTGCCGGCCCGGATCAGGCCGCCACGGTCAGCTGACTACTCGAACGGCCACACACCAAGCGGACCGGGAGCCTGATCGTGCAGGACGAGTACACGCCCGACATGTCCCTCCTGACGCACCACGAACTGTTGGTCATTGCGCTGCTCGCCGACGGCACGCCGTTCCCGGAGATCGCCGCGATCTTCGGGATCCAGCAGGAGTCGGTCAAGCGGCAGGTGCGTAACGCCCGACGGAAGATCGGTGCCGACACCGAGCCTCGTTGGCAGTTGGTGACCCGAGCGGCCCAAGAGGCGACCTAAACAGCGACTTTGGCGACGGTGCTCACGCTGCGCTGTCCGGCCGGTCGAGCACCTGCTCGGCACGGTCGTCGTACTCGTCCCGGGACAGCACGGCCGAGCAGTCCGGGTTCGCGCACTCGCGCTGGCCGTCGGGGCGCTCCTGCATCGTGAGCAGCCGGCAGCGCGGGCACGGCACGCGGACCGGTCGGCGGCTGATCGGGCTGGAGCCGAGCCGGGCTGCGGTGCGGTGTACCGCGGCGATGCCGGTGGCGTAGTCGGCCGCCCAGTCCTGCGCGCACACCCAGTCGTGGTGGCGGAGCAGGTAGGCGAGGTGGGTGCCGGCGTGACGGCCGGGTTCCGGGTCGCGGCGCTGCTGGGCAGCGTAGGTGGCCCAGGCCCGGATGGTGTGGAGGATCGGGGTCTGGCCGTCCTGGTCGCCGTCTTCGTCCAGGGCGACGGACGCTGACGGTCCGAGGATGGAGAGGACGTCGAGCCGGCAGGGCAGCGGGGCGTCGCGGGTGGCTCCGGATACCCGGCCGCCGCGGGGTGCACTGCCGGGCTCCAGGGCGAGGTGGGCGTAGACGAGCAGCTCCGGCAGGTCCTGGAGCTGGCGGCGGAGGCGTTCGGTGGCGTCGTGGTCGAGCATGCGCAGGTCTCCTGGAGCTGGGGGTGGGGCGGTGGTGATGGGCGGTCAGCGGCGGCGCGGCGGCCCGTAGGGGCTCTGCCAGGCCGGCCGGTTCGCCGGGTGCGTGGGGTGGCCGTCGGCGTCGATCAGGCCGACCTGCTGGAGCGCGGCGAGCAGCTCGGCGAGTTGCCGGCCGAGTTCCCGGAGGGCGGGTTCGGCGGCCTGGATGATCTCGGCGACCGCGGTTCCGAGCTGGGCGGAGGCTTGGAGCAGCTGCTCGTGTTGCTCGGCGGTGAGAGCTGGCGAGTTGCTGGGCTGGTCGGTGGTCACGTCGGGTCGTCCTCGGGTGGGCGTGGGATGGCGAACAAGTCGCCGGTGGGCGGTTCGGCGCTGCTCTGGGCAGCGGCAGCGCGCAGGAGTTGGTCGAGCTGGCGGAGCATCTGGCGGCGGTCGGCGCGCCAGTCCAGCCAGGTGTCGAGCCGGTTGAGGGCGATGACCACGCCGAGGGGCAAGACCATGAGGACTGCCCAGTCGGCGGTGGCAGCGGTCATGACGGTTGCTCGTCGACGCCGCGGACGAGTCGGTAGCCAGTGCTGGTGGGGACGAACCGGTCGAGGCGGATCCGGGTCGGCCGGCGGCCAGCGAAGGGTGCGACGGCGCCCTGCGGGGTGAGGGTGACGGGGCGCACGGTGGCGTGGGTGGCGTCGATTTCTTCGACGCGCAGGTGACGGCCGGGGAAGCGCTTGTCGTTGTCGGCCCAGATCTGGCCGGGCTTCACGGTGGTCATGACGGGGTGCCGAGCATCGCGCGGGCGACGGCGAGGGCTCGGTGCAGGCTGTCGCGGTCGGGGTCGGCCCAGGTGAGTGCGGCGAGCTCTTCGGCCGAGGCATCGAGCCAGTCGGCGATCAACAGGCCGGTGCCGGGGCGCAGGAGGCCGACGTACTCGGTGCTGGGTGCGTGGTGGTTGGCCTGGGCGGCGAGCGTCCGCAGTTGCTCGGCGGCGGCGCGGAGTTCCTGTGCGGGGTCCTGGGTGGTCATGGTGCTCCTTGGGGTTGGCCGGCCGCCGCGGTGGGCGGCCGGCGGCGGATCAGGACTGGCTGGCGATCAGGTGCCAGGCCGGCTCCGGGTGGTCCGGGTAGTCCAGCTCCAGGCACGCGCGGTGGAGGCGCGCGTCGCGCTCGGCTTGCCCGGCCGGATCGGGGGCCGGGATCGTCTTGGTCTTGCCCATGTCGGCGTCGGCGTGGTCGGTGCACAGGTAGGTGGTGTGCTGGTCGTAGGGGCCGGCTGTGGCGTGGCTGACGCCCTCGTGGTTGGCGAGGATTGCGTCGCGGAGTTCCTCGCCAGCCCAGCCGGCGGCGTCGTGATCGTCGGGGAGCGGGATGCCGTACAGCAGGACGGCGGAGTTCCAAATGCCCATCGGGGTCTCCGATCAAGTGGTGGTCGGGTCGGCGGCGAGGTCGAGGCGAGCGCGGAGTCCGCCGGCGATGTAGGCGGCGATGCGCGGGGAGATGGCCGAGGTGGTCAGTTCGTCGGCGTAGGCCTGGGCGGCGGCGACCTGGGTGCGGGCGCCATCCCGCTCGGCGCGGAGCCGGTGGACCTCGGCGAGCAACGCGGGCACGTCGGCCCGGGCGGCGGCGATGAACTCGGCGTCGGCCGGGTTGGGCCAGTACTCGGCGTACGGCGTGCCCTGCTTGGCGGCCTTGAGGATCTGCCACTTCATCCCGGGGATGCGGGGGTGGGTGCCGTGGAGGCGCCACACGGACTCGTCCTCATCGGGTGTCCACGGCCCGGGGGTGGCGCCCTCCGCGCGGGCGGCGATCGCGGTGAGCTGCTCGTCGGTCAGCGGCTGGGCCATCGGTCAGCCCTCCACGTGACTGTGCAGGGCGGTGATTGCGACGGTGATGGTTCGGCGGACCTCGGCAAGCGCCTGATCCCAGCCGCTGTCCTGGCCTCGTACGAACTGGGAGGCGGATACCAGGCCGAGCGCGGGCCGGATCGTGGCGACGGCCTTGAGCGCGGCGATCAGCTCGTCGATCGGCACCAGTTCAACGGTGGTGCGGCCGTCGTGGCCGTGGATCTCGTGGACGTGCCGCAGGTGGTCCCAGATGACGGTGGAGCCGCGTTCGCCGCGCCAGCGGACGACGGCCTTGGAGCCGCCGGCGGTGGGGAAGAGCACACCGTCGGCCACCACTCCAGTGCCGGAGATGCCGGTGACGTCCTCGTGGCGGCGGAGCACGAACGGCTGCGCGGTGGGCGTCAGGGTGTCGAGATAGGCGGTGATCGGGTCGGTGGTCACGGCTCAGTTCTCCTGGGTGGTCGGGGCGGTGATGGTGTGGGCGGCGAGCTCGGTGCCGTCCCAGGGGCCGGCGCCGCAGTGCTCGGCGATCTGCCCGAAGCGCTGCCGGAAGTCGCGGTGCGCCTGGAGGCTGGCGTGGCCGCCGCGGACTCGGGCGGCCGCCCAGCGGATCGCCTCGGACCACGTCTGCGCGCCGATTCCGTCGGCCACCGGGAGCGCATCGGCATACGCGGTGAGGATGGCGACGGGGTCCGACTGCTCGGCGGCCTCGGCGGACACCTCGCAGCGGTGCGCCGAGTCGTAGTCGGCGAGCACCTCGTCGCGGTGCTGCGCCCGGTCGGCGGCGTGGCCGGCGCTGGCGCGGGCCACCCAGCTGGTGATGGTGGCGACGGTGGACCACTCCCAGCCGGAGAGCCAGTTAGCGATCCGCCGGTCGTAGGCGCCGAGTTCCACCCCGGCAGCACGGAGCGTGTCCAGGAGGATCACGGACTGCTCGTCGCCGGGACGGAAGCCGCGGGGCGCGGTCTCGATGGGTGTGGAGGGGATGTTGAACGCGTCAGCCATCGGTCAGCCCTCCTGCGGCAGCACATCGCCGGTGCCAGCCGCCGCGAGGACAGCGCGGCCCAGGTCGGTCACCAGCACCGGTCGGCCGTGCTGCGCCTGGTAGCCGCCGAGCTGGACCAGGCGGTCCAGCCGGAGCCGGTCCAGCGCGGGCCGCGAGACGCCGTTGCCGGGACGGTTGGGGTGGCCCGGGTCGCGGTAGACGTGGACCGGCTGGCCCTTGTCCTGGTGCTCGGCGAACCGAGCCAGGTAGGTGCGGCCAGCAGCCGTGGTACGCGGCAGCTGAACCGGCACGGCGAGCACGGCGGCGGCGCACCGCTCGATCACGTCGTTGACGTGGTGGTCGACTTCGTCGGCCGGCTGCGGGATCAGCTGGGCACGCACACGCTCGGCAGCGGCATCGAGCACCGCGCGGATCTCGGACTGGTTCATGGAAGGGCTCCAGGGGGTCTAGGGCGGGCTGTGGTGGTGTCGTGCGCGCGTTCGGACACGGGACCGGTCTCCGGGCTGCTGGCGGCCTGTCAGGCGGTGTCTCGTGTGTTTTCTGGGTGGCGTGCTGGTGTGTTGGGCGCGGCGGGTTGGGTGGTGGTGTGGTGTTGGCCGCCTGGGAGGCTGAGGAGTAGCGGTGGTTGGTCGGCGTCTCCTGAGCGTTCGCGTTCGACCCAGGTGATCCAGCGGGCGTTGGCGGCGTCTGGGGTGGTGAGCCAGTGATCGGCGCGGACTCGGCTGCGAAAGCGGCGTGTCACCGTGATGAGTTCGCTGCCGGTGAGGACGGGGCGGCCGGCGGCGGTGCGGTTGGACTGCGCTGCTTCGATGGCGGCGGTGCTGGGTGTCCAGTCGGGGGGGAGGAGTTGGGGGTCGTCGGTTCGGGGGTCGGGCGCGCGGTGCTGTGGTTGCTGTACATGGCCCGCGAGTGTGTGGTGGGTGTCCTGGTCCCTACCGGAGGTAGGTGTTCTGGTACCCCCCGCCGGGGACGCTGTCCGGATGGCGTCCGGGGACGCTAACCGGGGGCGTCCGGGGACGCTGTCCGACTCCTTCGGATGGCGTCCGGGGACGCTGTCCGGAAGCCCCGCCGGGGACGCTGTCCGGATGGCGTCCGGGGACGCTGTCCGAGAGGTCGGTGCGGTGCCGGCCAGGGCGGCTTCCAACTCGGTGGCCAGGCGTTCCTTCGCGGCCGCGCGGGCCCGCTTCTGCCGGGTCTCGGTGAACGCAGGCATGTGCGAGTCCCAGTCCGGCCGGCTGACCGGGAGCAGCAGCTGATACACCATCGGGCTGTTCGGACGACGCTTCCGGGCCAGCATCCCCACCGCGGTGAGCACGGCCACAGCCCGGGATACGGTCTCGGTGGTGCAGCCGCACAGCAACGCCAGCGTCTCCCTGCTCGGGAACGCTCCACCGCCGTCCGCGTCGGTGTAGGTGGCGATCATGTGCCCGACCAACGCGACCGTGGCCTGCGCGCGGTTGCGCTCGCGCAGTGTCTCGGCGCGCAGGGCATTGACCCAGGCGTTCCGGACGGACTGGCGCTGGCTGTTGGTCACGGGCTCTCTCTCGGCAGAGGGTTGGTTGCCTGGGCCGACGGGGGGTCACGTCGGCCCAGGCCGTACAAGTAGCCGTCAGGCGGCGTCGGCGCGGGGGTGTTCGGCGCGGTAGGCCACGATCAGGTCCTGCGCGATGGCACCAGCGCTCCCGACCTGGTGGCCGCGCGCCCGAGCCCACTCGCGGATCAACGCGCCCTCGGCTCGGTCGGGCCGCGGAACGGCCGGCGCCGCGGCAGCCGACTTCTTCGGCGCCGTTCCTTGAGCGGTACGCAGGGCCTGTTCGGCGGTGGCCAGTTGCTCTCGCGCAGCCCGAACGCGCGCCCGGGCCGCCTCGACCACGGCCTCATTCCGGTGGGCCTCCTGGAGACCAGCGAGCGCATTCCGGGCGGTCTCGGCGAGACGCTGCATGCCCTTGGTCCCGTGCTGCTGGCCCCAGGTGATCAGCATTCCGGACGGGTCGTTCGTCGGGGTGCGGACGGCGAACGGGGCACCCGTTCCGGTCACGGCCGCGGCGAGCTCGTGCTGAGTCAGCCCAGTGACCTCGGCGATGTCAGCGACGGTCGCGCCGTTCTTGTATAGGGAGACGGCGACGGCGGTTTCAGCGTCCACGGTGTGTCCTCCTCAGCTGGTGGGTGTGCGGGTGGCCGCCCGGCACGGGGCCGGGCAGCGGGTGGATGATCAGGGAGTTTCGGACAGCACGTCACGCGGCGAAGGTGGGCACCGGGATGCCACACCGGGTGTGCGACTGCTGGACGACAGCCCACGACACGCCGAGCCGGTGGGTCACCGCTTCACGCGACAGGCCCTGCCGTGCCAGCTCGGCGGTGTCCTCCACGATCGCCTCACGGCGCACCGACTGGTCGCCGTGCTGCGGGAGTTCACTCGGATCGTCCGGGTCGTCCCAGGCCAGTGGCGGAGACCACTGGTTGCGAGCCGCGCGGGCAAGCGACCGCGCACTGTGACCGGGGACCAGCGCGAGTCGTTCAAACGCAACCTCGACCCGCTGATGGGTCCGAACCCGGATGGTGGTGACCGCCCCGGTGAGCAGGTAGGAGACCGTGGTCTGCTCCAGCCCTGTCGCAGCAACGATCTTGTGAACCGGGTGGCCGGCGGCGACCAGGGCACGGAGGCGTCGAACCGAGCCGATCGCGGGAACGCTCGCTCCGGAGCAAAGGGCATCGGCGAGCCGAACCGCCATGATTCGCTGGGCGGTTGAGCGTCGAACCCTGGGTCGAGTGCCGTTCAGCAGCGCGGCCAGCGTTGCTGTGGAGCATCCGGTGGCGGTCACCAACTTGTCCCAGCCAGCTCCAGCGGCGCGGAGCGTCCTCAGCCGACTTGCCACTGGTGTGGCATCCACGGTCAACCTGCGGCCGGTTGCCGCCAGCAGAGCGCGCCGGGCGGTGTAGGCGCGGCGGGCCTCAACGCAGGGAGTACACCTACAAGCGCTGCACCGCGAACACAGATCCGGTTTGGGACAGCGGCTGCAGCCAGCCGGACGCCCGACGGCACGGGCGTACGTTCCGTGATCCTGACGGCGGCGGGGGCCGTTCATCGGCCACCGCCGGTTCGCGTGCGTGGGATCAGCGGCCAGTCGCCGGACACCACCGCCGAGGGATTCCGGCGGCGAAGGTACTCCTGCCGCCCCGGCGCCTGCTGCCGAGCCCACTCGACCTGCTGCCAGTGCAGGTACTCCACCGACCAGCGCTGCAGCTGCGGAAACCAGCGGGCGACGGCCCCGACCAGCCGGGCCGCGGCGAGCGCGTCCCCGTCCGCAGTGTGCGCCCGCTCGATCGTCACCCCGTAGTGCGCGCACAGGTCGGTCAGCGTGCGGGCGCCCTTTCGATACCGGTCGAGCTGGCGATCGATCAGCAACGGGTCGATGACGTGCAGGTCGGTGTCGCCGAGCTGCTCGGCCAGCGACGGCAGGCCGTGCCGGCGCAACTCGCGGTCCAACAGGGTCAGGTCGAAGGGCGCGTTCATGACGATCAGGGGCCGGCCAGCGCGGGCCTGCGCGACGATCGCCTGCGCGATCCGGGGGACCACCTCAGCGGCTGGCGGGGCAACGCGAGCCTGCGCGTCGGTGATGTGGTGCACCTTCGTTGCGGCGCGCGGGATCGGCAGGCCCGGGTTGCACATCCACGCCTGGGTGACGGCCCGCTGGCCGCCGCCGACCTCGACCACTGCCCCGGTGATGAGCCGGTCCTCCTCGACGTCCACCCCGGTGGTCTCCAGATCGAACGCTGCCATGCGGCCCGTGTGCCAACTCACTCGGCACCACCCTGCTGGCTCATGGCGGCCGGCTGCATGATCTCGGCGACGGTGGCGAGCTCCGCGGGGAACTCGTCCTCGATGGTCACCTCGCCGCGCTGCAGGCTCTTGTAGGTGACGGTCAGCTGGGCGACATCGTGCTCCGTCCACTTCCCGGACGGGCGGCCCAGCCTCTGCTCGATCCGCTCGGCGGTGATCCCGAGCCCCTCGAACACCATGATGGCGTCGGCAATGCGCTTCGGCAGCGGCTTGCCGCCGCCGTTCTTCAGGGTCTGCGCGCACAGGTCCTTGGCCTCTTCGACGAACCAGGGCGGCAGGATCGCGAAGATCGCCTCACGCACCCGTCGGGCGCCGTTGTTGGCGTTGTTCTCGTAGATGTCGCGCATGTCCGTCAGCGACTTCGGACCGTCCTTCGTGTCCCGCTTGTGAGGGACGATGAACGTCGAGCTCGTGCGCGCGTTCGTCTGGACGTCCCACGCGAACGCCTGCATCTCGGACTGCTCGGCCTCGTCGTCGCGGCGCAACTCGGCCAGCCCGTACTGGACGTTCCCCCAGCAGCGGGCCAGCTCACGGGCCAGGTGCACAGACGGCCCCGACACAGCGCCACCCGCACGGGGGAAGCGGTAGAACGCCCGCTCGGCGAGGGCCATCTGTCGGCACGACTGCCGCATCTCGGTCATCGCCGCCTGGATGATCCGCGGGCACTGCTGCGCCACCACGATCGCCGCCTGAACCTCGGCCACCGCCCGGGACTGCTCCACCGCGGTGCCCTGCCCGATCCGGGCCGGCGCGGACGGCAGGTACTGCTCGATGTTCGTCACTGGATCTCCTGCAGCTGCTTCTGCGCCCACGCGGGCAGCGAGACGATTTCGATCCCGTCGCTGTAGCCGGGCCACCGGTCGGCGGTGACGCAGTCCCGGTACAGGGAAATGGCCTTGCGGTTGAGCTTCCGGCCGAGGCGCCGGCTCACGGCATCGAGCTGGACCACGTTCACCAGGTACGGCGCCGACTTCTCCTGGAAGACGAAGACGAACGTGGTCGACTCGTCGCCGAGGCCCAGCGCCCGAACGGCGTCGACGTACCACGGGTCCTGCTGGTGATAGCCGTAGGTCAGCACCGACTTGGCGATCGCCTCCGGATCCGCCGAGGCGCACGTCTTGTAGTCCGGGATGATCAGCCGCCGGCCGCTGCTCGGTGTCGGCAGCCAGTCCAAGCGGGCCCGCCGCCACACGCCGGTGGCCTGGTCGGTCCAGAACAACGACTGCTCCGGCAGACCGCTGCCGGGGGCGAACAGCGCCGAAGCGATCGGGTGCTGCCGCAGGGCGGCGGCCATCTGCTGCACCTGCTCGTACTCAGCGGGCCTCAACGGGATCGCGCCGCGCTCTCGGGCGGCCGCGACCTTGGCCTTCACAGCGGCCGTGCGCCACTCGTCGGCGTCGATGCGGGCGAGCTCTGGTCCGGCACCGAGCACCAGTCCGTGGGCCGCGGCCCCGAGGTCGAACACCTTGCGCGGCTTCTGGCCGTGCAACTGCTCGTGGCGGAACAGGGCCGGGCACGACGGCGCCAACAACTTCCGCGCACCTGACGAGGAAAGGGATCCGCCCGGGACCGGGTCGGCGTGGTACTGCTCGTTCGTCATCTCGTAGATGCCGGGCTCCGTGATGATGGGGCTAGCGGCCGGGGCTTCCGGAAGGACAGCGGTCACTGGGAGTCCCCCTTGGGCTTGTTGGTGGTGAGGTTGATCAGGAGCTGGATGACGGCGGCGAGCCAGCGCAGGCCGGTCCCGAGGACCAGGCAGCATGCGGCGCCGATCAGCAGCGCGTGGAGGATCGTCATCGGCGGGGCCTGCGGCGGTTGCGGCCCCGGCGCGGACCGCGCTCGTGCCGGAGTTCCTCCAGGTACGCCTCTACGATCAGAGCCAGTGCCAAGGCGGACAGGACAACCAGCCAGAACTCGGCACGGCCGGTCACGCGGCTACCGCCGGCGCCAGCTCGGGGTACTCGGCGAGGGTGGCGTACGTGGCGATGTTCAGCGGCACATCGCGCCAGGTCGTCCGAATGTGCTGTGACACGATCATCCGTCCGTCGTGCATGTAGAGGAACGGTTCGGTGGGGTCGGCGCCCAGAACAGCCGCGTAGGCGGCGAGCACCGCGCGCACGTCGGCAGGCCCGTCGTTCGGGACGATGCGGTGTCGGTCGGCGCCGAGCTGGCCGCTGGTCGTCAGGTGCCACTGCAGCGGGGGCAGTTCGGGGTACTCGGTGATCAGCTGGGTCAGGGCGATGACCGGGCCGTGCTGGGGGCGGTGCGGGGTAGGCTTCATGATCGGCCTGCCTCCTTCTCGTTCTGTCTGGGTGAGGTGGGCCGGGGTCGCCCCGAGGGGTCCAATCCAGGGGCGGCCCGCCCGGGTCTGGTGATGTGGTCAGTTCGACTGGCGGCCGCGCGGCGCTCGCCCGGGCCGCAGCTCCAGCAGTGCGACCGGGACGTCCGACGCGCTCGACGGGAGCTCGGCAGCGGCCGGCAGCACGGTGTGCGTCCGGATGATCTGGGCGAGGTTGTCCGCGCTGAACCGGACGTACTTGCCCAGCCGGACGTGGGGCAGCTCGCTGATGTGTTCCTGGAGCCAGTTCGGGCTGTCGAGACCCAGCGCGGTGGCGCAGGCCTCGTAGTCGATCAGCAGCGGCGTCGTCATACGGGCACTGCCTCGCGGCTGGTGAGCGGCGCGGCGCGACCGACAGGGGCCCAGAGGACGAGCAGGTCGACGCCGATCCGGTGAGCGATGGCCACTGCGGCCGGGTGCTCAATGGCGGGCAGAGAGCCGGCAAGCAGATTGTGGATCGTGCCGTGGGAGCAGCGCGCCGTCCGGGCGAGGTCCCTGATCGAGACGCTTCTGCCGGTGCCGGTGTGCTGCATGAGCATGCGCAGGAGGTCTGGGTTGCGAAGGGTGTAACGCATGATGCTGTCCACCTCCCTGGAAGGAATGTCCATCTACTTGGACATGAGGAGCATGGCACATCTCTGGACGCAGTGTCCATCTACTTGGACATCGTGCTCGTGCTGCATTCGCGCCAAAATCTCGCCGATCGCTACACCCCAGCGACTTCCTGCTGTCACCCTGTCTCGTAAACTCCGGCACGACGGGGCCGGCTGTGCGGGGCGGACCATGGGCGCTGTGCCTTTGCGATCACGATGTGGAGCGGCAGGATGATCCTCATGGCTGAGCACGACACCGAGACCCCCTTCAGCGACCTCGTCCGTACTCGACGTGCCGAGCTCGGCCTCAGCCTCCGCGCCCTCGCTGAACGCTGCATCGACCCCGAGACCGGCGCCACCCCGATCACCAAGGGCTGGATCGAGCGCCTGGAGAAGGGTGAGCCGGTACTCACTCCCCGGCTGTCCGAACTGCGCGCGATGGCCGCCGGCCTCCAGCTGCCACTGCGCCGGCTCCAGGATGAGGCGGCTGTCCAGTTCCTCGGGATGCAGCGGCAGGCCGAATGGAGCGGTGACAGTACCGTCCGGGCAGTTGTGGCCCGCATGGAGGAGCTGACACCGGAAGAACGCGCCGACCTCGCGCAGATGGCCGAGCTCTACGCAGCACAGCAGGTCGCGCGCCGCGAAACCTCAAAAGGATCTTAAGTTTCAGCGGACTGTGATCTTCCAATCACGCTGCTGACGCGGCAGGATGGGCAAGCGCCTGGGGAGCAGCAACGCGTTCACCGTCTGGCTGACGCGCCATCAGCCATACACGGGGGGCCAAACCCGCGAGGGGGCTGCAAGGTGCTGCAAGTACGCGACCGGCAGATCAAGGAGAGTCTGCATCGCGAGGTAGTGATCGACCCGGTGCCGAGCCTTCCGGGGGGTCGCCTCATCGCACGGTTCGACCTGGACGACCAGACCATCCTGGCCATCCGGGAAGACCACGCGACAGAGGCAGATCTGGAGGCCCTGCGTCGGCGAATCCGCTGCGCGTGCGAACTTGGGTCCGCAGTGGCCTGGTCATGCTGGGACTGCCTCATCGGGGCCGACCCAGCACACCACCACCGGATCGGCTGATCACGCCGTAACGAGGTGGAGGCCGTTGCCAGCCGTCGAAGTCATCGCGACCTCGACGGCGGCGGCGATCTCCGCGTCCAGCTCCCGTACGAGGTGCCCGTAGCGGTCCACCGTCGTCTTGATGCTCTCGTGCCCCAGTCGGGCCTGGATCGCCGGCAGCGGGATGTTCTTCGCGATGAGCCAGCTCACATGCGTGTGGCGCAGGTCGTGCAGCCGGGGTGACTTCGGCAGACCCTTGGCCTTGGCGGCCTTCACCGCCGGCAGCCACCGGCGGCTGTAGAAGTTCGAGTGGCGCCACGGGTTGCCCCACGCGGTGGTGAAGACGAAGTCCTCGGGGCCCTTGGCCACAATCCTGCGCCGGACGATCTCTGCGGTGCCCGGCGCGAGCGCCAACGTGCGCCGGCTCCTCTTCGTCTTCGGCGGCCCGAGCTTCAGCGAGTTGTCCCGCTGCCGCTTCCAGGCGCGGGTGACGCGCAGCGTGGGTGTGGATCCGGACAAATTCAAGTCGCGGACCTGAAGTGCCGTCAGTTCGCCCCAGCGAAGCCCGGTTGCGACGAGTACTTCCGCTATGTCGACTCCGTCGCCGCCGCAGATGAGCGCGAGCTCCGCTCGGACGCGCTGCCACTCGGAGTACTCCAGGAAGACCATCTCCTCCTCCGTGCCGCCGTCGAGGCGGGGGAGCTTGGTGCGCGCACAGGGGTTGCCGCTGCGCAGTGAGGGCTCAGCCTCGACGGCGGCCTGGAAGACGCTGTAGAGGACGCCATGGCGGTTCTTGATGGACTTCGGGGAAGCCGGCTGGCGCTCCCACTGCTCCGGGTCGTCGTGGCGCACCTTGCCGTCCTCCTCGGCGCGCACCCACTCGGTGATGTCGTCCTTCGTCACGTTGCCAACTGTGGGGGGCACGACCGTGCCATCCGGCGCCGTGTGCACCAGGACGCCCTCGACGTGGAGGCGCAGCTCGCGGTGGTAGTCACCGCGGGTGCGCTCGTCGATGCCAGTGAGCCGATCCACGATGCGGCGTGCGTATTCGAGTAGCGGCTGGTTGCTCGGGAAAGCTGTCGGCTCGGGTTCGAGCTCGGGCTGGACGAACCCCTTGCCCCGGACCCAGCCAGGTGGCCACTGCTGGCCGTTCAGGTTGACGAGGCCCTTGAAGAGCTCGGCTTTCTGCTCGGCGTTCTCCAGGGAGTCCGGGAAGATCTCGGACTCCTGCTTGGCGTCGGCCTTGCCGCCAGCGCGCCAGAGCACGGTGTAGGTGATGCCGCCGTCCTTGCGGACGCGGTTTCGGATGGTCGCCATGGGGGGACCGTAGGCCCCTGGGTGGACAGCTCGTGCTGACGTCGTGTTGACGTGAGACGGAAAACGATCAAGCCCTGGCCGTTGATGCTGGCCAGGGCTTGATCAGATGGGGTGAGTGACGGGACTCGAACCCGCGACCACCTGGACCACAACCAGGTGCTCTACCAACTGAGCTACACCCACCATCTGTCTTGCGCGTTTCCCGCGCTGACAGGAAGAACTCTACAGGATTCCCGAGGGTGCTCGCGCCAGGGTTTCGACCGGCCGACCTGCGGACGGCCGGACGGAACCCCGGCGGGGGCCGGGCGGGCCGGGAACGGCGCCGAACTGCCGGGCCGGCGCGGGGAACGCGCGGGCGCCGGAGTGACGCGGCTCACAACGCCCGTGCCCACCGCCGGAGTCCGGGGGAGGAGTCCGGCGGTGGGCGGCGGGTCACCCGCCGGCGATCTGGTGCTTCGCGGCGATCTCCTTGGCCTGCTCGGTCTCCGGGCCGGGCGCCGGGACGAACACCGCCTCGCGGTAGTAGCGCAGTTCGGCGATGCTCTCCCGGATGTCGGCCAGCGCCCGGTGGTTGCCGCCCTTCTGCGGGCTGTTGTAGTACGCCCGCGGGTACCAGCGCCGGGCCAGCTCCTTGATCGAGGAGACGTCCACGATCCGGTAGTGCAGGTGGCCCTCCAGGGCCGGCATGTCCCGGGACAGGAAGCCGCGGTCGGTGGCCACCGAGTTGCCGCACAGCGGAGTCTTGCCCGCCTCGGGTGCCCACTCGCGCACGTAGGCCAGCACCTTCTCCTCGGCCTCGGCCAGCGTCACGCCTTCGGCCAGCTCGTCGAGCAGACCGGAGGAGGTGTGCATCTCGCGCACCACCTCGGGCATGGTCAGGAGCGCCTCCTGCGGCGGGCGGATCACCACGTCCACGCCCTCGCCGAGGATGTTGAGCTCGGAGTCGGTGACCAGGGCCGCCACCTCGATCAACGCGTCGCGTTCGAGGTCCAGGCCGGTCATTTCACAGTCGATCCATACCAAACGGTCGTTCACCTGTCCCACCCTACGGGGCACCCCCGCTCCCGGGACACCAGGCGGCGCCGGTACGTCGACCGACCCCGTCCGCCGGTGTGACGGGCGGGCGGGGTCGGTCGGGGGTGGGCGCGCGGGTGCCCCGGACGCCCTGCGGGGCGCCCGGGGCGGTTGTCTGGCGGTGGGTCAGCGACCCGGCGCCGCGGGCCCGTCGCTCAGCGGTCCGCGGCCGGGTCGGCCGGGGAACCGGGGACGACCGGCGCCGCGGCCGGACCACCGGTGCCCGACCCGCCGGGCCCGCCCGACCCGCTGGTGCCGCGGACCGGCGCGGGGCCGGTCGGGCGCGAGCGGGCCGCGCCGTCGGCGCCGGGCAGGCCGGAACCGGGCAGGCCGGGACCGACGGCTCCGGCGGGTCCGGCGCCGTGCCGGACCACCGCACCGAGACCGGGCGCACCGCTCGTTCCCGGGCCGCGCCGCAGGGCTGACGCTCCGCCGGGAACGCCGGGAACGCCGGGCATCCCGGGAGCGGCGGGCCCGCCGGGAACACCCGGCGCACCCGTCCCGCGCCCGCCGTTCGGCAGCCCACCGCGGGGCGCCGCGGTGCCGGGCCGCCCGCCCGGACGGGCGTCGCTGCGGGTCTCCGGGGCCGACCGCTCGACCCGCCCGCGCACGCCGGGCTGGGCCAGGCCGTCCTCCGCCACCGCGTGCTCCACCGGCCGGACCGGCGCGGCACCGCGCCGGGTGGCCGGACCCGGCTGCGGCGGGACCAGCGGACGGATCCGGTTCTTGCCCGGCGCCGGCAGGTTGGGCTGCGCCAACTGGCGGGGCTGCTTGGCCGCACCGGCGTTCGCACCGGGTGCCCCGGTGCCGCCCGGCATGCCCGGCTGCGTCCCGCCCGGCCCGGCCGCGGTCGGCTGCACCGGCCCGACGGCTCCGGTCCGCTCGACCGCCGTGCCCTGCGGCGGCACCCCGGCCGACTGGCCGGTGCCCGGACGCCGGGCCCGGTAGCTGGTCCGGTAGGCGGCGGGGGACACCCCGAGCTGACGGCGGAAGTGGCCGCGCAGCGCCACCGGGGACCGGAAGCCGCACCGCCGGGCCACGTCGTCCACCGAGAGTTCGGAGGTCTCCAGCAACCGCTGCGCCTGGAGCACCCGCTGGGTGATCAGCCACTGCAGCGGTGCGCTGCCGGTGAGCGTGCGGAACCGCCGGTCGAAGGTGCGGCGGCTCATGTAGGCACGGGCCGCCAGCACCTCGACGTCGAACTGCTGGTTGAGGTTCTCCAGCGCCCAGGTGACCACCTCGGCCAGCGGGTCGTTGCCGATCTCCTCCGGTAAAGACTGGTCGATGTACTGGGCCTGTCCGCCGCCGCTGCGGCGGTTCGGCACCACCAGGCGGCGGGCCAGCGCGTTGGCCGCCTCGGCGCCGTGGTCGCTGCGGACCACGTGCAGGCAGAGGTCGATGCCGGCTGCGGTGCCGGCGGAGGTGAGCACGTCGCCGTCGTCCACGAAGAGCTCGCGCGGGTCGACGTGGACCCGCGGGTAGCGCTTGGCCAGGGTCGGCGCGTACATCCAGTGGGTGGTGGCCGGGCGGCCGTCCAGCAGGCCGGCCGCGGCGAGCACGAAGGCGCCGGTGCACAGGCCGATGATCCGGGCGCCCTCGTGGTGGGCCTTGCGCAGGGCGGCGATCGCCTCGACCGGCGGGGGCTGGGAGATCGAGCGCCAGGCCGGGACCACGATGGTGCCCGCCCGGGAGAGCGCCTCCAGGCCGAACGGCGCGGAGAGGGTGACACCGCCGGTGGTGGTCAGCGGTCCGTCCTCGCCGGCGCAGACCAGCAGGCGGTAGCGGGGGACGCCGGCGTCCTGGCGGTCCACGCCGAAGACGGAGAGCGGGATCGAGCTCTCGAAGATCGGTGCCCCGCTGAAGATCAGTACGGCCACGGTCTCCCGGCGGCGGCGTCCGGAGAGCTTGCGCGGGGCGGGCGAGCCGTTGGGGACCGCTCCGTTGGTCGGCAGCGGGCCGGCCTGACCGACCGTGCCGACGGGGCCGGCGCTGCCGGCGGCACCGGGAACGCCGGGGGCACCGGAACCGCCGGGGCCGCCCGGGCCGCCCGGGCCGCCGAAGGCGGTTGCGACGGCTGTCGCGGCTGTCGCGGCGAAGGCGGGATCCGCGCCGCCGAAGGACGCGAAGCCGCCGTCCTGGTACGCCGACTGGAGCCTGCCGCCGCGCTGGTGACCGCCCATCGGCTGACCACCCATCGGCTGATTGCCCATCGGCTGACTGTTGGTCGGCTGACTACCCGTCGGGTGATGGGGCATCTGGTGATGGGGGGTCGGGTGCCCGCTCATCGGGTGATGGGCCATCGACTGGGCGGCGCCGGACTCGGCCGCGAACGATCGGGTGGCGGAGAAGGGCTGGAGGGAGTTCGGGGCACTGCTTCTCGGGGTGGGCGGGACCGCCGGTCCGCCCCGGCCGGTCGAGGACTGGCCGCCTTCAGGACCTGTCTCGCTCCTGCTCACCCTGTTCAAGGCGCCCAAGCCCCCTCGGTGGTGTGGTGTGGTGGTGCGGCACTGCTCACAAGATCGAATCTACTGGGTGGACCGTCGCCGTTGTGACAAGTTCACCATCCGACGCTATGTCGACATGGCAATTTGGCGTGATGCATTCGATCACGAAGCGTGGCACCCGTCGACCCCTCTGGGAAGGGGGCGGGTCGCCCGGTGGCTGGTTGCCGTACGGCGGGCCGGGCCCGGCGGCGGCCCGCTGCCGCTGACCGGCGCCGTGGCCAGCGAGGATGGCCAACCGCACGGAGGAGTCCCGAAACTGACTGAAAATCGGTGTTGCGCAAACGGGGCGCGCAGTGCATCCGTGCGCCCGTGCGAAGCGCCGGGGCGCCGCTGGGTCGCGGGCGGGGTGGGGGCGGGGTGGGGACGGGGCGGGGAGCGGGTGTGTCGAGGGTCGGTCAGGGGTGGCTCGGGGGGTGGCGTACGCGAGGCAGGCGGATCCGGTTCTCCCGATCGGGTGGGGGTGTCGCGGGGAGGTGGTGCGTGCCGGGTGGCCGGGGGTGCGATGGGCCGGCCCGAACCGGCCACCTGCCCTCCGGGTCGACTCGCCGCCCTGTGCTGCCGTGCACGGGTGCTCGATGACGCCCTGGATGCGATGAGTAGGTGGTCGTACTTTCACTGCGGAAGGGGGGCGGAAATCCAGTCGCACCGATTTCCGGGTGGCGGCCGAGGGTGCGGTCGATGGGCCGTCAGGTCGGGGCGGGTTTCCGGCTCGCCGGAAAGTCGGATGGGCCGACTTCCGTTTCCGGGAATGGGCTTGGGGCGAGTGCCGATCCGCACGCCGTTCCGTGGACTGCTTGCGGACTGCCTGTGGACCGCCTGCGCTCAGGCGGCGGCGGTCGGGACGTTGATGGCCGGGACGTTGACGGTCGGGGCATTGACGGTCGGGGCATTGACGGTCGAGGTGGCGAGGGCCAGGTCGATCGCCTCCGGGAGGCTGGCGGCGGTCAGCGTCGGCCGGTAGCCCAGCTCGGGCCACGGGCGGCCGTGGTGCAACCAGACGCTGCGCAGGCCGGCCGCCTCGGCGCCCGCGATGTCGGCCGGGGCGTGGTCGCCGATCACCCAGGCGTCGGCCGCCCCGGGCCCGGCCAGCTCGAACCCGCAGCGCCGGGCCGCGATCTCGAAGATCAGCGGATCCGGCTTGGCGCACCCGGCCTCCTCGGAGACCACCCAGGCGTCCACCAGCGCGGCGAGCCCGGTGCGGCGGATCTTCTCGACCTGGGAGCCGGTGCCGCCGTTGCTCACGATGACCAGCGCGCAACCGGCCGCGCGGGCCGCCCGCAGTGCCGCGAGGTGCGAGTCGGGGCAGCGGATATGGGAGTTGATCCCGCGTCCGTAATGGGCCAGCAGGGCCTCCAGCGACTGGTCCAGCCGGTAGCGCCGGCGGGCGGCGCCGAGCAGCGCGGTGCGGGGCACGTAGCCGCCGCCGTCCAGGGTGGTCAGCCAGGCCAGTTCGGCTGCGGGGAGCCGGTGTTCGGTGAGGAAGCCCGCAGCCCAGGCCCGGAAGGCCGCGTCGCGCGGGACGAGCGTGTTGTCGAGGTCGAGCAGGAGCAGCGGCATGCGGTGCATGGTGCCAGCGGCGCCGGTCGGGAGGAAGGGAATCGCAGCTGAGCGCGGCAGTCGGACAACGGTTCGACCGGATTCGGATGCTGGCCGGCCGCCACAGCCACCCCATCCGCCCCACGAGCCGCTGAACTCCTCTCCTACGGTACGTGGCCGACCTGTTGCATCCGCTCAATCCGTCAGGCAAGCTCCTGGGAACCGCGCGAAGGCGGCGTGTCATCCCGCTCCCCCGGGGCGCGCACCGATTACTTCACGCCGCCGCCATTAGCGGGATCGTTGTCGCACCAGGCCCTAAAGGCTGGGCGGCCACGTCCGGTCGTCGTACTCTGAAAGGAACAGGTCACTAACGGTGCCGCTCGGCCTCCACCGATCACGTGCCAATGATTGGCCTGCCGCCTGGGCAGCGCTGTCCTTCCTGTCGGCCCCTCTCACTCGAAGAGCCTCGATTCATGGCCGGTTCTGAGTCTCCCCGATCTGCAGACCCGTTCCGATTTCTCGGATCGGCGGAATTCCCGGATTCGCTGTCCGACGCCTCGCGGCCGCCCCGGTCGTCGCAGGGGTCCCGACCGTCGCAGGGGGCCCGACCCCGCTCGGTGCTGCCCTCGTCCGAGTCGTCACCCGAGCTGTCGTCCGAGCTGCCCGCTGAGTTGTCGCCCGAGGTGTCGGCGTCGACGGACTCCGGCGTCCGGTCGGGCGGGATCCGCAGAACGCGGGGCGGCCGGTTCGCGGCGCGGCTGCTGAGGCCGGCGACGGCGGTGGCCAAGGTCTTCGACGGAGCAACGCCCGGGCCCGGTGAGAACGGTGGTGGCGACGTGCGGTCCAAGGACTCCAAGCACCCGGCTCCGCTCGGCGGGGAGGACCCGGTGCTGCGGGCGCAGCCCGCCAAGCCCTGCGATCCCGCCTTCCAGCACGGCGTGGTGGTGGGCTTCGACGGCTCGCTCTCCAGCGAGCGCGCGCTCGCCTACGCGGTGGGCATGGCCCGGCGCTCGAACTGCGGCCTGGTCATCGTGCACGTCGCCAACCGGCTGCCGGCCACGGTGTGGGCCGGCTGCGAGCCGCCGGTCTTCGTGGATCTGCCCGACCACCGGACCGAGGTGCTCGGCCTGGAGCTCGCCTGCGCGGACTTCCTGGCCGGCGTCCCGTGGATCCTGGTGGAGCGCGGTGGCGACATCTGCCACGAGATCGAGGAAGTCGGCAAGGAGTACGCCGCGGACGCGATCGTGGTCGGCACGACGAAGGGGATCTTCGGCCGGGTTTTCGGTTCCGTCTCGGGCCGGTTGGCACGACGCGCCAACCGACCGGTGATCGTCATTCCCTGACGCGGCATCACCACCGGAATGTGGTGGACGGGTGGGGCTAGGCCGATCGGGTTCTCGTGAGCCGATTGCCTAGCGCGCCTGATCGATTGTGGACGTACCAAGCAAACAATTGAGCGGTGGTCTTCCTATCTGTCGGGCGGAGTGTTCGACCGCCAAGGGTTCTGGAATTACCGCGCAGGCGGATGATCACCGGTGCGGTACTGGTTTCCCTGCTGGCCGTGTCGGCCGGCACCGGAGTGGCCGAAAGTGCCGGGGTAGGGGCGGGGGCGGGTTCCGGGGCGGTCGCGGGTGCGGGTGCGGGTGCGGGGGCAACGGTGCTGCGGCGCGGTCGCGGTGCGGATTCCGTGCGTGGGGGAGAGGCACGGGACGCGCTGCGGTTGTCGGTCACCACGAACGGAGCGGCCGCGCCGCCACGGGTACGGGCGGGCACGGAACTGCTGCGGGTCTACCAACTGGCCAACCGCGCGGAGTACCCGCTCACCGGAGTGACCCTCGACGATCCCCAACTCCAGGGCGTCCGGCCGGACTGCGGACGACCGCTCCCACTGGTGCTGCGCGGGCTGGAGACGGTGGAGTGCCGCGCGAGGCTGTCGGCCGCACCGGGGGACCAGGCCGTCACCGTGACGGCCGACGCGCAGGCGCCCGCCGGACTGCCGAACCCGGCAGCGGGTGCGCCCGCCTCGTACCACGGGGTGGTCTCCGGGCTCCGGGTGGAGCGGGTGGCCGACGCGCCGCGGGCAGCGTGGGGCGGGCCGCCTGGTGGGTCTGTTCCTGGAAGTCGCACTGACGCGGCCTCAGCTGACGCTACGGCGGGCGTGGTGGGTGCGGCGGGACGATCGCTACGGCGCTCGGCATGGCGCCCGGCGCTCGTGGACCGGGCCGCAGCGGACCTGGGACTCGCGCCGGCCGCACCCGAGGCGGACCCGCCGCTGCGCCTGCGCTTCAGCCTGCTGGCCCTCGGCGAGGTGCCGCTCAGTGGCGTCGGGATGACCGATTCCGTGCCCGGGATCACTGCCGTGGACTGCCCGGGGCTGGCCAACGGCGGCGTGCTCGCCCCGGGGAACTCCGTCGAGTGCACGGCCGCCGGGCAGGCCCTGCCCGGCCGCCAGTCCGGCATCGCCCGTGCGGCCGCCACGGCCGCCGACCACACCGTCGGTGAGGACGGCCGGGAACTGCCCGCCCTGACGCTGAACGCCGAGGCGAACAGTGGCTATGACGGTCCGGCACCTCCGCCAACGCCCGTGCCCGGTACCGGCGGTAGCGCGGGCAGCGGCACTGGCGACGGCAGCAGCACGGGCAGTGGTGGCACCGGTGGCAGTTCCGGCAGCAGCACCGGTGGTGGCGTCGCTGGCAGTGTCGGTCCTGGAAGCGGCGCCGGAGGTGCAAGCGGTGTGCCCGGAGCCGGGCCGGGTGGTGGCCCCGGCGGCTCGACCCTTGCCTCCGGCTCCGTCCCGGCCGGCACAGCCGCGACCGCGACAGCGCCACTCTTCGGCCGCGTTCCTGCGTCCGCCTTCGCAGCGGGGGGCACTTCGGCGACCTCGGCCGCTGCGGCTGTGGCTGCGGCTGCCGCCGCCGCAGCGGCCGGAGCCGGACCCGGGCCCGCAGGAACGACAGGCGCCGTCGGAGCTGCGGGGTCCGCCGCGAACACCGTGAACGCCGCGAACGGCGTAGGTGCCGCGGGTGGAGTCGTCGGCGGAGCCCTCGCGGGCGGCGCGGCCGCCGCCGCAGCCGCTGGCCTCGCTGCGGTTCCCGTTGCCGCGGGTGCCCAACTCGGCGTCCTCCAGGGCGCCCCCTACCTGCCAGGCCTCACCCCGGGGCTTCCGGCCACCCCCTTCCGGGCCGGCACACCTCAGGGAAACCGCCCGGGCGGAGCGGCGGGCACGGCCGCTCCCGGTAGGGCGCTTTCCCCCGGAGCAGCCGCCTCGCCGTTGGACCAACTGTCCGGCGGGCGCCGTCGGGAGCAGCCGTACACGATCAGCGACGACTGGGGTCCGACAGAGGTGATGTGGTTGTTGCTCGCCTTCCTCCTTCCGGTGATCTGCGTACTGGCGGCGGCCTTCGCCGGTCGTGTGAAGCGGCGGACATGAGAAGCCGTCAATTCAGAGGTGGGTACTGATGTGGCGCAGTGTCATCGCGGCCCTGCTGGGTGCCTGTCTGGCTCTGGCGGTGGGCACGGTCTTCGGCCGAACCGCCCGTTCCAAGGACGGGGCCACCACTCCGCAGGCCCTGTCCTTCGCGGGAGCGGCGATCCTGGGGTTCTTCGCGCTGTTCACCGGATTCAGCATCGCCGGCGCCTGGCAGGAGCTGAACTCGGCGCGACAGCACACTTATGAGGAGTCCAGGTCACTCACCGAGGTCTACTGGTCGAGCGAGGGCATGGCGGCCGACGATCGGCGGGCCGTCCAGGGAGCCCTTCGCAACTACACCCACCTGGTGATCGACGACGAGTGGTCACAGATGGCGGCGGGGCACGGCAGCTCCGCCGTCTGGTTGGCCGCGGACCGGGTCCGCACGGCTGCCGAGGCCGCCAACGCGCAGACCACGACGGAGGTCTCCGCCAAGGGGGACACCCTGCAGAACCTGACCGACATGTTCGCCACCCGCAACGCCAGGCTCTCCGACATCCGGGCGGTGGTGCCGGGACTGGCGCTGGGCGGTCTGATCGTCGGTTCGGTCCTGGTGGTCGCGACCCCGGCGGTGATCGGCATGACCGCCAACCGCCGGAATCTGATGGTGCTGTGCTTCGTCGGGGCGACCGTGGCTTTCGCGGTCGGCCTCGTCCTACAGCTCAGCGGGCCGTACAGCGGGGTGCTGAAGGTACAGCCCGCCGCTTTCCAGCTGGCCCTCACCCGCTACGACCAGATGGACGCGGAGGCCGCGCAGCACTGACGGGTCGTCCCTGACGGCTCGTCACGATCACAGTCGAGGTGCGAGCGTCAGTGCTGCGGGCGCCGGCGACCGGGTCTGGTCGGCGGGTGGGGTGGGTCGGTTGCCAGGGTCAGGGGTTCATGCCCAGCTCGCGGGCGATCAGCATCCGCTGGACCTCGGAGGTGCCCTCACCGATCTCCAGGATCTTGCTGTCGCGCCAGAAGCGGGCGACGGGGTACTCGTTCATGAAGCCGTAGCCACCGTGGATCTGGGTGGCCTCGCGGGCGTTGTCCACGGCGGCCTCGGAGGAGTAGAGCTTCGCGATCGCGGCCTCCTTCTTGAACGGCTCGCCGAGCAGCAGGCGGGAGGCCGCGTCCCGCCAGGCCAGGCGGGACATGTGCGCACGCGTCTCCATGTCGGCGATCTTGAACTGGATGGCTTGGTTGGACCCGATCGTGCGCCCGAAGGCGCGCCGGGTCGCGGCGTAGCTGAGCGACTGGTCCACGCAGCCCTGGGCCAGTCCCGTGGACAGGGCGGCGATGGCGATGCGGCCCTCGTCGAGGATCCGCAGGAACTGGGCGAAGCCCCGGCCGCGCTGGCCGAGGAGGTTGGCTTCGGGGACTCGGCAATCGGTGAAGGACAGCTCGTGGGTGTCGGAGGCGTTCCACCCGACCTTGCTGTACTTCTTCGACACCTGGAACCCGGGGGTGCCGACAGGCACGATGATGGAGGAGATCTCGCGCTTTGACGAGGCGTCAGTCGCTTCTTCACTCGAACGGACGAGCGGTTCGGTGAGCGCGGTCACCGTGACCAGGCCGGTGATGTCGGTGCCCGAGTTGGTGATGAAGCACTTGGTCCCGTTGATCACCCACTCCCGGGTGGCCTCGTCGAACCGGGCGGTGGTCCGGGTGGCGCCGGCGTCGGAGCCGCCCTCGGGCTCGGTCAGTCCGAAGGCGCCGAGGATCTCGCCGGCGGCCAGCCGGGGCAGCCACTCGCGCTTCTGCTCCTCGGTGCCGAACCGGAAGATCGGCATGGCGCCGAGCGAGACGCCGGCCTCCAGCGTGATCGCGACCGAGGAGTCCACCCGGGCGAGCTCCTCAAGGGCGAGGCAGAGCGCGAAGTAGTCGCCGCCCATGCCGCCGTACTCCTCGGGGAAGGGCAGGCCGAACAGGCCCATCCGCCCCATCTCCTTGACGATCTCGTACGGGAACTCCTCCCGCTCGTAGTACTCGCCGATCACCGGCGCGACCACGTCGTTGGCGAACTCGGCGACCGTGCGCCGCAGTTCCTCGTACTCGGAATCCAGGCGGTGGTCGAGCATCTGATCCTCCAGTGGTTCGCCCGAAGGGGTGACCTGGGCGCAGCGGGGTGCGATCGGTGTCGCGGGGGCGGGCCGGCGCACGACGGCGCCGACCGGCGGCGCGCGTGGTGACGGTTCGTCACCACGCGCGCCGGACGGACGTCAGTCGGCCGGTCCGGCCAGTGCCTGGACCGCTCGGGAGGGGCTGGGACGACCCAGCTCCCCGGCCAGCCAGACGCTGGTGGCGACCAGGACGGGTAGGTCCACGCCGGTCTCGATGCCGAGGCCGTGCAGCATCCAGACCAGGTCCTCGGTGGCGAGGTTGCCGGTGGCGCTCTTCGCGTACGGGCAGCCGCCGAGCCCGCCGGCCGAGGAGTCGACCACGGTGACCCCGCAGCGGAGCGCGGCCAGGGTGTTGGCCAGGGCCTGCCCGTAGGTGTCGTGGAAGTGCACCGCGAGCCGCTCCACCGGCACGCCGGCCCGGTCGAACTCGGCCAGCAGCGCGGCGACCTGGCCCGGCGTGGCGACCCCGATGGTGTCGCCCAGGCTCAGCTCCGCGCAGCCCATGTCGAGCAGTTGGAGCCCGGCGTCCACCACCTGGCGGGGCGGGACCGGCCCCTCCCAGGGGTCGCCGAAGCACATCGAGAGGTAGCCGCGGGACGGCACCCCGGCCTCGCCGGCCCGGCCGACGACGGGCCGGAACATCTCCATGACCTCGGCCACCGACCGGTTGAGGTTGCGTCGGGCGAAGGTCTCGGTGGCGCTGGCGAAGACCGCGATCTCGTCGGCGCCCCGGGCCAGCGCCCGGTCCAGGCCCCGCTCGTTCGGGACCAGCACCGGCAGCCGCAGTCCGGGGTACTCCTCGCGCAGTCCGATGATCTGCGGAAGCAGCTGCTCGGCATCCGCCAACTGCGGGACCCACTTGGGGTGGACGAAGCTGGTCGCCTCCACCGTGCGCAGCCCGGCGGCGGCGAGCCGGGCGATGAACTCGGCCTTCACCTCGACCGGGACCAGCGCCTTCTCGTTCTGCAGGCCGTCCCGGGCGCCCACCTCGTGGATCCGGACCCGGGCCGGCAGCTCCGGGTCGCGCACCGTGCTCGGCAGGCCGAGTTCCAGCGGGCCGGGGTCGGCCGACTGCTCCGAACGGGTGGACTGCGCGGGACCGGGCACGGATTCCGCTCGCTGGGGCGTTCCCTGAGTGCTGGTCATGCTGAAGCCACCTCCTGGGCCTCGGTGGCGGTGCCCGCTCCTTCGGGGAGGGCCACCTCCTCGGGAACGACGACTGCGAGCAACTGCTCCATCGCCACGGTTCCGCCCGCCGCGACCGGGAGTTCGCCGACCGTACCGTCATGCGGCGCGGCGATCACGTGCTCCATCTTCATGGCCTCCAGGACCAGCAGCGGCTGTCCGCGGCGGACCCGGTCGCCCACCGCGGCCTTCACCACGGTGACCGTGCCGGGCATCGGCGCGGTCAAGGCCCCGTGGTGGGCGGCGGAGGCGGAGGAGCGGTCGGTGACGGGGTCGTACGGGTGGACGGCCCAGCTGTCGCCGTCGTGGCCGAGCCAGATCACCGGCCCGGCGGAGGCAGCGGGCGAGCGGTCGACGGCCAGCGCGAACGTGCTGCGCAGGCCGTCGAGGGTGAGCGAGAGATCCGTCGCGCCGAGCTCGGCGCGGGCCCGGCGGACCGGGCCGTCACCGAGGCGGACGTGGAGCTCGGGGAACGCAGTTGAGGAGTCGTCAGTCCCCTCGATGACGGTCGAGGCGCTGGCGGGTCGTACTCGTACCGACACCGGGTCCTGCCCGGAGACCCGGAGCCGGTGCGTCGTCCAGGCCGGTTCGCCGGCGAGGCGCCAACCGGAAGGGAGCGCGTAGGGATCGGTCCAGCCGTCGGAGGCGGCGGCGGGAACGAGCTGGAGGTGCCGCACGAGTGCCGCGGCCAGCAGGACGGCCTCGGGGGTCGGGGCCGGGGAGGCCGCAGCCCCGTGAGTGTCCCGCGGGGCGAACCGGTCCTGCTGGTCCGCCAGCAGCTCGGGGTGCTCCTGGACGGCTCGCTCGACCAGCCCGGTGTCCAACCGGCCGGCCACCACGTCCGGGTGGGCGAGCAGCCGCCGCAGGAACCCCGCGTTGGTGGTGAGCCCGAGGATCCGGGTGCGGGCCAGCGCGGCGCGCAGCCGCAGCAGCGCGGTCTCGCGGTCCGGGCCGTAGGCGATGACCTTGGCGAGCATCGGGTCGTACGAGCTGGTGATGGAGGTGCCCGCGGTCAGGCCGGAGTCGACCCGGATGCCCTCGCCGCCGGGTTCCTCCAGCAGCAGGATCCGGCCACCGGTCGGCAGGAAGTCCCGTGCCGGGTCCTCGGCACAGATCCGCGCCTCGACGGCGTGGCCAAGGAAGGAGATGTCCGTTTGCACGAAGGGAAGTGACTCACCGGCAGCCACCCGGACCTGCCACTCGACCAGGTCGAGCCGCTCGGGGCCCGACGGGCCGGCGACCGCGACGGCCAGCTCGGTGACCGGGTGCTCCACCTGCAGCCGGGTGTTCATCTCCATGAAGAAGAACTCCCGGACCACCGGCTCGGCGTCTGCCGACCCGTCAGTCGACTCCTCTGTCGACCCGCCTGTCGACCCGTCAGTGCCCGACGGGCCGGCCGCCGGGTCACCGCCCGGCACGATGAACTCCACCGTGCCCGCACCGGTGTAACCACAGGACTGGGCCGCGCGCACGGCCGCGGCCCCCATCGCCGCCCGCGTCTGCGGGTCCAACAGAACGGAGGGCGCCTCTTCGATCACCTTCTGGTGCCGCCGCTGCAGGCTGCACTCGCGCTCGCCGAGGTGGACGGTGGTGCCGTGGCCGTCGGCCAGCACCTGCACCTCGATGTGCCGGGGGTTGTCCACCCAGCGCTCCAGCAGCAGGGTGTCGTCGCCGAAGGCGGTGCGCGCCACCCGGCGGGCGGCCGCGAGCTCGGTGGGCAGTTCGGCGGGGTCGCGGACCAGGCGCATGCCCTTGCCGCCGCCGCCGGCCGAGGGCTTGATCAGCACCGGGTAGCCGATCTCCTCGGCGGCGCGGATCAGGTCCTCGTCGGCCGAGGCTCCGGCCCGGCTGCCCGGCACCACGGGCACGCCCGCCGCGCTGACCGCCTCCTTGGCGTTGATCTTGTCGCCCATCAGCTCGACCGCGCCGGCGGGCGGGCCGATGAAGACCAGGCCGGCCTCGGCGCAGGCCCGGGCGAAGCCGGGGTTCTCGGCCAGGAAGCCGTAGCCCGGGTGGATCGCCTGGGCGCCGGTTCGCAGCGCCGCCGCGATGATCTGGTCGCCGCGCAGGTAGGTCTCGGCGGCGCTGCTGTCACTGCGGTCGGCGGGTCCGAGTCGGACGGCGAGGTCGGCTTCGCGGACGTGCCGGGCATCGGCATCGGCGTCGCTGTAGACGGCGACCGACCGGACACTGAGCCGGCGCAAGGTGCGGATCACCCGGACGGCGATCTCGCCGCGGTTGGCGACCAGGACGGTGTCGAACATGGGAGGTGCTCCTCCGGGGCGAGAACGGGGAAGGGCGGCGACGGCCGGGGAGGCGCACCTGCGGTCGCGGTGCGCGGCCACCGGGCGCCGACGGGGCGCTGGGGCGGGACGGCGGATGGGACAGCGGCTGGAACGGCGGGCTGGAACGGCGGACTGGGACGGCGGGCTGGAACGGCGGACTGGGACGGCGGAGCCGGTCGACGGATCGGGCCCGCCGCTCACCGGTGGGCCGGTCGGCGCCGGCCGCTCCGAGGCGCCCCCGGAACCGGGAGCGGTGGGGAGCGGCCCGCGCCGACCGGGCGGTCACATCCGGAACACGCCGTACGGCGCGGGCGGTGCGAGCGGTGCGTTGGCGCAGGCGGTGAGGGCCAGGCCGACCACCGTCCGGGTGTCCATCGGGTCGATCACGCCGTCGTCCCAGAGCCGGGCGGTGGCGTAGTAGGCGTTGCCCTGGCGCTCGTACTGCTCCCGCACCGGGCGCTTGAACTCGTCCTCCGCCTCGGCCGGCCAGTCCTCGCCGCGGGCCTCGAACTGGTCGCGGCGCACGGTGGCGAGCACCGAGGCGGCCTGCTCACCGCCCATCACCGAGATCTTGGCCCCCGGCCACATCCACAGGAAGCGGGGCGAGTAGGCCCGGCCGCACATCGAGTAGTTGCCCGCGCCGTAGGAGCCGCCGATCACCACGGTCAGCTTCGGCACCCGGGTGCAGGCCACCGCGGTGACCATCTTGGCGCCGTGCTTCGCGATGCCGCCCGCCTCGTACTGGCGGCCGACCATGAAGCCGGTGATGTTCTGCAGGAAGAGCAGCGGGATGCCGCGCTGGTCGCAGAGCTCGATGAAGTGCGCGCCCTTGAGCGCCGACTCGGCGAACAGCACGCCGTTGTTGGCGACGATCCCCACCGGGTGGCCGTGGATCCGGGCGAAGCCGGTCACCAGGGTGGCGCCGTACTCGGCCTTGAACTCGGCGAACCGGCTGCCGTCCACCAGGCGGGCGATGACCTCGCGCACGTCGTAGGGCGTGCGCGGGTCCACCGGCACGGCGCCGTACAGCTCGCCCGGGTCCACCGCCGGCGGCTCCACCGGGGAGACCTGCCAGGGCCGGGGCGTGCGCGGCCCGAGGCCGGCCACGATGGTGCGCACGATGGCCAGGGCGTGCTCGTCGTCCTCGGCCAGGTGGTCCGTCACGCCCGAGGTGCGGGAGTGCAGTTCGCCGCCGCCCAGCTCCTCGGCGGTCACCACCTCGCCGGTGGCGGCCTTCACCAGCGGCGGGCCGCCCAGGAAGATGGTGCCCTGGTTGCGGACGATCACCGCCTGGTCGCTCATCGCCGGCACGTAGGCGCCGCCCGCGGTGCAGGAGCCGAGCACGGCCGCGATCTGCGGGATGCCGGCGGCGGAGAGCCGGGCCTGGTTGTAGAAGATCCGGCCGAAGTGGTCGCGGTCCGGGAAGACCTCGTCCTGCATCGGCAGGAAGGCACCGCCGGAGTCCACCAGGTAGATGCAGGGCAGCCGGTTCTCCAGCGCCACCTCCTGGGCCCGCAGGTGCTTCTTCACCGTCATCGGGTAGTAGGTGCCGCCCTTCACGGTGGCGTCGTTGGCGACGATCATCACCTCCCGGCCCGCCACCCGGCCGATGCCGGCGATCACCCCGGCCGCCGGGGCCGCGCCGTCGTAGAGGCCGTCCGCCGCGAGCGGGGAGACCTCCAGGAACGGCGAGCCCGGGTCGAGCAGGGTGTCCACCCGGTCGCGCGGCAGCAGCTTGCCGCGGGAGGTGTGCCGGTCCCGGGCCTTGGCGCCGCCGCCGAGCGCCGCGGCGGCCAGCTTGGCCCGCAGCTCGGCCACCAGCTCCCGGTGGGCCGCGGTGTTGGCCTCGAAGGCGGCCGAGCCGGCGTCCACCGCCGAGCTCAGCCGTGGCGCCGGGGCAGCCGCCGCCGGGCTCGCGCCGAGCGGTCCGCCGGCCACCGCGGTGGCGGGGCCGGCCGCCGTGGGCGCACCGGCGTGCGCGGGTCCGACCGCCTCCCAGGGGTGGGGAGAGGCGAAGCCGGGGGTCGTCAGGGCCATCCCAAGAGCTCCCTTGCTCCCGGAAACCAGCGGACGGGGATCCGGATGGGCCCGCGCCCGGCAAGTTAATGGTGGTTAACTCCTGCCGCCAGGTTAACCATCGATAACCCAGCTGTCTACGATGGGTTTCATGCCGAACAGCCCCGTCGCCGCCGCGACCCCCCGCCGTGACCAGATCCGCCGGGAGGCCGCCCGGCTGTTCGCCGCGCGGGGGTTCCTCGGTGTGGGGGTGGACGAGATCGGCAAGGCGGTCGGGATCAGCGGGCCCGGCCTCTACCGCCACTTCTCCGGCAAGGACGCGATGCTCGCGGACCTGCTGATAGGCATCAGCGAGCGCCTGCTGGAAGAGGGTCGGCGCCGCTCGGCGACCGCCGCCGACCCGGTGGCCGCGCTCGACGCGCTGATCGGCGGCCACGTGGAGTTCGCCCTCGACGACTCCGACCTGATCACCCTGCACGACCGCGAGCTGTTCCACCTCAAGGAGGAGGACCGCCGCCGGGTGCGCCGGCTGCAGCGCGAGTACGTCGAGCTCTGGGTCGCCACCGTCCGGGCGGCCTTCCCCGCGCTGGCCGACCCGGAGCGCGAGTCCGCCGCCCGCACCTCCGTGCACGCCGTCTTCGGCCTGCTCAACTCCACCCCGCACAGCCTCGGCGTGCGCCCGCAGTCCGCCGCCCAGGGCGAGCGCCCCGAGCTGCTGCCCCGCACCGAGATCGCCGCCCTGCTGCACCGGCTCGCCCAGGGCGCCTTCGCCGCCGCGGCCCCGCACAGCGGCTGAACCGGCCCGCACGGCAGACCTGCACGGCCGTCCTCGTCCCTAGGTCCTAGGTCGAGCGCCCCGCCGCACCCCCGTCGATCGCCCGGTGCGCCCCCGTGCCCGCGCGGAGCAGGCTGAGGGGGAAGGAAAACCGGCCGGCCGCTGTTGCCCAAGCCGGTCGCCCCGCCGACCCCGCGGCCGTCTGCGACGGCGCGCGCCACGCTCCATGACGCCCCACCCCAAGCCCCCGCACGCCCGGTCCGGCGCCGCGATTACATCGTGGACGACCGCCTCAGGAAATGGTTAGTATCCCTAAATATGCCTGATACTCACGGCTCCACCAGGGAGATAGCCTCAGCGGCCCCGACACCCGCGACGGCGCAAGCCCCTGCACCGACCTCAGGTCCCGTCCCGACCACCGCGCCCCACGAGGGCCAGGGCTGGCTGCGCCGCCTGAACGCCTACTGCTGGCGCTACCGCCGCAACTTCCTCCTCTCGTTCGGCGCCTCGCTCGGCGGCATGGCGGTCACCGCCCTGGTGCCGCTGATCACCAAGCTGATCATCGACGACGTCGCCAAGGGCAGCACCCACTCGCTGGTCCCCTGGGCCGCCGGCCTGATCGTGGCCGCGCTGCTGGTCTTCGTCTTCACCCAGGTCCGCCGCTACACCGCCGGCCAGCTCGCCCTCGACGTCCAGCTGGACCTGCGCACCGACCTGTTCCGCTCGCTCTCCCGGTTCGACGGCGTCCGCCAGGACTCGGTGGACACCGGCCAGGTGGTCGGCCGCGCCACCTCGGACCTGCAGCTGGTGCACGGCCTGCTCTCGATGCTGCCGATGATGACCGGCAACCTGCTGCTCTTCCTGATGTCGCTGGCCGTGATGGTCTGGCTGTCGCCGCTGCTCACCGTGGTCGCGCTGGTGATGGCCCCGGCCCTGTGGTGGCTCGCCGACCGCAGCCGCAAGAAGCTCTTCCCCGCGACCTGGGCGGCCCAGCAGGAGGCGGCCGCCGTGGCCGGCGTGGTGGACGCCGCGATCGGCGGGGTCCGGGTGGTCAAGGGCTTCGGCCAGGAGGAGCAGGAGCTCGGCAAGCTGGAGCGGGCCTCCCGCACGCTCTACGGCGCCCGGCTGCGCGCGATCCGGATGAACAGCCGGTTCACCCCCGCCCTGCAGGCCGTCCCCGCGCTCGGCCAGGTCGCCGTGCTGGCGCTGGGCGGCTGGCTGGCCGTGCACGGCTCGGTCACCCTGGGCACCTTCGTCGCCTTCTCCAGCTACGTGGCGCAGATGACCGGCCCGGTCCGGATGCTCACCATGGTGCTGACGGTCGGTCAGCAGGCGAGGGCCGGCGTGGAGCGGGTCTTCGAGCTGATCGACGAGCGCCCGCTGGTCGAGGACGCCCCCGACGCGCACCCGCTGCGCCCCGTCCCCGGCGCCCCGGCCCTGGAGTTCGACCGGGTGGACTTCGGCTACCGCAGCGCCGAGGACGACCGACTGGTCGGCCCCCGGGTGCTGCGCGAGCTGTCGCTGGCCGTCGCCCCGGGCGAGACGCTGGCCGTGGTCGGCGCCTCCGGCTCCGGCAAGTCCACCGTCGCCCAGCTGATCCCGCGGTTCTACGACCCGACCGGCGGTGCCGTCCGGCTGTTCGGCCAGGACCTGCGCGAGCTGACCCTGGACTCGGTGCGCTCGGTGGTCGGCATCGTCCCCGAGGACAGCTTCCTGTTCTCCGACACGGTCCGGGCCAACATCGCCTTCGGCCGCCCCGACGCCACCGACGAGCAGGTCGAGGCCGCCGCCCGCGCCGCGCAGGCGGACGGGTTCGTCCGCGCGCTGCCCGAGGGCTACCTGACCAAGGTGGGGGAGCAGGGCCTGACCCTCTCCGGCGGCCAGCGGCAGCGGATCGCGCTGGCCCGGGCGATCCTCGCCGACCCCCAGGTGCTGCTGCTGGACGACGCCACCTCGGCGGTGGACCCGAAGATCGAGGCGCAGATCCACCACGCGCTGCACCAGGTGATGGCCGACCGCACCACCGTGCTGATCGCGCACCGCCGCTCCACCCTGCAGCTCGCCGACCGGATCGCCGTGCTCGACCACGGCCGGCTGCTGGACCTCGGCACCCACGAGGAGCTGGAGGAGCGCTGCGCCCAGTACCGCGCGCTGATCACCGACCCGGAGGCCGAGCGGGTGGCGCCGCTTCTCGACGAGCCGGCGGCCGTGGCCGAGCCGGCCGCCGCCGAACCGGCCCGCCCGGCCGCCGGCGCCGCCCCGCGCGGCACCGACCCGGAGCTGCTGGCCAAGGTGGCGGCCCTGCCGCCGGCCGCGGACCTGCCCGCCGTCCCGGTCGCCGAGGCCGCGGCCGGCGACCCCGACTTCTCGCTGGCCCGCCTGCTCAAGCCGTTCCGCCCGGCGCTCGGCCTAGCCTTCGTGCTGCTCGCGCTGGACGCGGCGGCCGGGCTGGTCGTCCCGGTGCTGATCCGGCAGGGCATCGACAACGGCGTGACCCGCTCGGCGATGTCCGGCATCACCGCCGCCTCGCTGATCGCCCTGCTGGTGGTGCTCGGCGACTGGCTGGTGCAGGCCATCGAGACCAAGGTCAGCGGGCGCACCGGCGAGCGGGTGCTCTACACCCTGCGGCTGAAGATCTTCGCCCACCTCAACCGGCTCGGCCTGGACTACTACGAGCGTGAGCTGTCCGGCCGGATCATGACCCGGATGACCACGGACGTGGATGCGCTCTCCTCCTTCCTGCAGACCGGCGTGGTCACCGCGGTGGTCAGCCTGCTCACCTTCTTCGGCATCTTCTTCGCGCTGCTGCTGATCGACGCCGGCCTGGCCCTGACGGTCTTCGCCGTGCTGCCGGTGCTGGCGGTCGCCACCGTGGTGTTCCGCCGCAAGTCCAAGGCCCAGTACCAGGTCTCCCGCGAGCTGATCAGCACCGTCAACGCCGACCTGCAGGAGAACGTGGCGGGCATGCGGATCGTCCAGGCCTTCCGCCGGGAGGAGGTCACCACCCGGCGGTTCCTGGAGCGCGGCACCGCCTACCGCGACGCGCGGGTCCGGGCGCAGTTCTACATCTCGCTCTACTTCCCGTTCGTCCAGTTCCTGTCCAGCGCGGCCGCCGCGCTGGTGCTGATCTCCGGCGCCTCCCGGGTCGAGGCCGGCTCGCTGACCGTCGGCGCGCTGGTCGCCTACCTGCTCTACATCGACCTGTTCTTCGCACCGGTGAACCAGCTGTCCCAGCTCTTCGACGGCTACCAGCAGGCCGCCGTCGGCCTGAGCCGGGTCCGCGAGCTGCTGCGCACCCCGACCACCACCCCGCAGGCGGCGGACCCGGTGCCGGTGGACCGGCTGCGCGGCGAGATCCGGTTCGAGGACGTCACCTTCGCCTACAACGGCGGCGGGGAGGGCAACCCGGACGTGCTCACCGGCATCGACCTGCGGATCCCGGCCGGCCAGACCGTCGCCCTGGTCGGCGAGACCGGGGCCGGCAAGTCCACCCTGGTCAAGCTGGTCGCCCGGTTCTACGACGCGACCGGCGGCACGGTCCGGATCGACGGCACCGACGTCACCCGGTACGACCTCACCGGCTACCGGCACCGGCTCGGCGTGGTCCCGCAGGAGGCCTACCTGTTCGCCGGCACGGTGCGCGACGCGATCGCCTACGGCCGCCCCGGCGCCACCGACGCCGAGGTGGAGGCCGCCGCCCGCACGGTCGGCGCGCACGAGATGATCACCGGCCTGACCGGCGGCTACCAGCACGAGGTGGCCGGGCGCGGCCGCAACCTGTCGGCGGGTCAGCGCCAGCTGATCGCGCTGGCCAGGGCCGAGCTGGTCGACCCGGACGTGCTGCTCCTCGACGAGGCCACCGCCGCGCTCGACCTGGCCACCGAGGCCGCCGTCAACCGCGCCTCCGACCTGCTGCGCGAGGGCCGCCCGAACCGCCCGCAGGGCCGCACCACGCTGGTGATCGCGCACCGCCTGACCACCGCCGAACGGGCCGACCGGGTGGTGGTGCTCGACCACGGACGGGTGGTGGAGGACGGCACGCACACCGAGCTGGTGGCGGCCGGCGGCACCTACGCGCGACTGTGGCAGGCCTTCGTCGCCGACGGCCGGGTGGCCGCCGAGCTGGCCGGTTGACGGTCCGTTCGATCACGAAGGGCTCTCGATCCGGTGCCGACTCGGCCGATCGGGGCCGTTCGGGGCGTCGGCCGGTTCCCGGCCGGCGCCCCGAGCTGGTAGACATGCGGAGCGACCGCACGGCCCGTCGGCCGTCAGGGAGGGCGGACGCGTCCCCGAACCCTGAGGTCGAGAGGCCGCACCACCCATGTCCCCGCGCCTTCGCGTGGCGGGGCGCACTCCTGCGCACCACGCTCCCCGCCCGGCGGCCGATCCGGCCCGCCCAGCACTGATCGCGCTCTACGCGGTCGGCTCGCTGCCCGGCTACCTGGCCCCCGCCGTGGTCGCCCGCCTCGTCGCCGGTTGCAGCCTGACGGCCACTCAGGCCGGCGCGGTCGGCAGCGCCCTGCTGCTCGCCTCGGCCGCCGCCGGCCTGGCACTGGCCGGCCGGGTCGCCATCCTCGGCCAGGCCCGGACGGCCCGGGCCGGCCTGCTCCTGCTGCTGCTCGGCTGCCCGCTGGCGGGCACCGCCGGGCCCGGGGCGGGCCTGCGACTGCTCGTCGGCTGCCTGCTGGCCGGTCTGGGCGCGGGCACCGCCGGCGCGGTCGCCGCCACCGGCATCGCCGCCGCGCCCGAGCCGCACCGGGTCTCGGTGCGCGGCCTGCTCGCCACCTCCGGCGCCGCCGGCTTCCTCTACCTGCTGCTGCCCCGGCTCGGCCGGGCGCCCGCAGTGCCCTTCCTGGCCCTGGCCGTGCTCGCCGCGCTCGCCTTCCCGCTCACCATGCGGCTGCCCGCCGCCCGGTGCGGCGCCGCCCGCGCGGTGCGCGGCCGCCGGCTGCCGCACCGGCGCGCGGGCCTGGCGCTGGCCGGCGGGATGGCGCTCTGGTCGCTGGCGCAGAACGCGCTGTGGGGGATCAGCACCCAGATCGGCCTGCACCAGGCCGGGTTGACGGAGCGTCGGATCGGCCTGGTGCTCGCGGTGGCGCTGGCCGGCGGCCTGCTCGGCGTGCTCGCCGCCGGGGCGCTCGGCGACCGGTTCGGCCGGGCGCTGCCGGTCGGCGCCGGTACCGCCGCCATCGCCCTGTGCGTCGCACTGACCGCGGCCAGCCGTTCGGCGGCCGCCTTCGCCGGTGGCGAGGTGCTGTGGAACGGCCTCTACCCGCTGGTGCTCAGCTACCTGCTGGGCACCGCGGCCGCCCTGGACCCGGCCGGGCGCTGGACGGTGCTGGCCGGTGCGGCCTGCACGCTCGGCCTGGTCGGCGGGCCGCTCACCGGCGCGCTGCTGGCCGCCCGGGTCGGCGGGGCACCGGTCGGCGCCCTGCTCGGCGGGGCGCTGCTGCTGGCCGCCGTGCCGCTCACGCTGGCCGCCCGGGCCCGGCCGGTGATCCCGGCCCAGCGGCGGGGCTGACCCCGCGTCGGGCCCGGCCGCGGCGGCCTCAGGTGGAGATCAGTGAGGAGAGCAGCCCGGACACCTCGGTGCCCCGGGGCAGGTCGCTCACCTGGCCGTCGCCGACCTCCACCACCATCCAGCCGCTGCCGTCGGCCAGCAGCGCCAGGTCGGTGGTGACGAAGCGGCAGCCGAGCGAGCGGACCAGCGAGCGGATCAGGGTGAGGTCGGGCGCGGGGAAGACCTCGGGCGTGTCGGGGTGCGGGCCGGTCAGCACCGGTTCGCCGTCCACCCACCAGACCCGCGCCTCGGTGCCGCGCGCCGCCGCGTCCGGCTCGCCCGCCGGGCCGGCGGCCGGCGCGAACCGGTGGAACCGCCGCAGCACCACGCCGCCGGCCAGGTAGTCGCCCTGCAGTTCCACGAACCGGCCGACCACCCGGGCCAGCGCCGGCAGGTCGGCCAGGTCGGGGATGTAACAGGCCTCGTGCCACTCGTGCTTGCGGGACTTCACGTAGTCCTTGACGATCGCCGGGCCGCGGCCGCCGAGCCGGGCGGCGGCCTCGGCCAGCGCGCCGCGGTCGGCGTCGGCGGGGAGCCAGACGCTGTCCGGGGTGGCGCCCTCGAAGGTGCCGTACCAGCCGGGCAGCTCGTGGGCCGTGCGGTAGGCGGCGGCGCTGGTGAGCAGGTGGCAGCCGCGCTCGGCCAGGGCCCGCACGAACCCCGCGTAGGCCTGGACCGGCAGCATCCAGCCCCGGTACCAGGCCGGTCCGGTCCCGGCCGGCACCCGGCGGACCGCCTCGGCCGCGTCGCCGGCCAGCAGTGCGTCGTGGTCCACCAGCGCGGTCTCGCCGCCCAGGCCGCGGACCAGCTGGGCCTCGTAGGAGTAGTGCGGATCGACCCGCCGGGGGTTCAACGGATCCTGCGGCAGCAGGATGGTCGGGGCTGGCATGGCCCACAGGGTAGCGGGGTGGTACCCGGTGGTCCCGTGGTTCGGCCGTGTCCCGCGGTGGGCGTGCGGGCGATCGGCGCGCCGCAGCGTGCGTCCGTGGCACCCGGTGGCGCTGACGGTGCATCAGGGGCGTGCGGCCGGCCCGCGTGGACTCCGGCGGCGCCCCGCTGGCAAGCTGGCGGGATGCGCACTCCACGCCAGGCGGCCAGAACCGTGGTGATCGACCCGGACGGGGCGGTCTTCCTGCTCCGCTCCGACAACGACGAGGTCGGGGTGCACTGGAGCCCGCCGGGCGGCGGCATCGACCCGGGCGAGACCCCGGAGCAGGGCGCCCTGCGCGAGCTGCGCGAGGAGACCGGCTGGACCGACCTGAGCCCCGGACCGCTGCTCTGCACCTGGGAGCACGACTTCACCCGCAAGGGCGTACCGGTGCGTCAGTCCGAGCACGTCTACGTCACCACTGGTCCGCGCCGCGGCCCGGTCGGCGACGTCAGCGACGCGCACGCGCAGGACCGGATCCTGGACTGGCGCTGGTGGAGCGAGCAGGAGCTGGCCGACCCGGAGGCCGAGGCGCTGTGGCCGCCGAACCTCGCGGAGCTGGTCCGCGACGTCCGCGCGGCCTGGGCCGAGGGCCGGCCCGGGACCGCCCCGGTCCACCTCGGGTACCTGCCCAACGACTGAACCGCGGCGGTCCGGGGACCGCCCGTCGTCCGGCGGGGTCAGCCGCGCCTGCGCCCACCCGGGCGGTCGGCGGTCACGACCTGCCAGCCGGACGGGCGCAGCTCGCGGTCGTGCAGCGCCTCGGTGTTCACCACCACCGTCAGCTCGGTGCCGGCCAGTTCCTCGAAGGCCAGCCCGGTCTCGTCGAGCAGCAGCTCGGTCGGCACCGACACCGCGATCGACGCCCGCCAGGCGGGCAGCACCGCGAGCGTGGTGCCCCGGCCGACCTTGACCAGCTGGGCCGTGACCCGCTTCCGGCACTCCTCGACCCGCTTGCCGCCCAGCGGTCCCGGCGGTCGCGAGGCGCCGATCAGCACGCCGAGCGGCGGGTCCTGGCGGCCCTGCTCCGGATCGGCCCCGGCCGGCGACGGCTCGATCGGCCGTGCGTCGGACGGCTCGGCCTCGGACGGCCGCGGATCGAACGACCGTGCCTCGGCCGGCGGGGCGTCGGCGGAACGGCCCGCGACGGGGAGCTCCGCGGCCGACCACGCCCCCGCCTCACCGCTCGCGCCGTCGGCCAGGGTCGGCCCGGCAGGCCTGGCCGACCGACGGGAGGGCAGCTGCCGGCGCACCCGCGGGCGCGGCCGCCCGGCCGTCGGCCGCCAGTCCTCCACCGACGGCTCCGGCGGACCGCTGCGCTGCGGGGGCACCGTGTCCTGCTGGCCCGGCGCGGGCCCGGTGGCGGCCAGCGCCAGCAACTCCCGCACCTCGGAGATCGACTGGTGGCTCGCCACCGCCAGGTCGCCCAGCCCGGCGCCCTGCTCGTAGGCGGAGCGCAGCCGCGAGGCCAGCCCCGCGCGCAGGTTCGCCGTGGTGGCGGCGCCGGCGTCCGGACGCCTCGGTGCCGCTCCACCGGTGCCGTCGGCGGGCCCGGCAGCGGGCTCCGCGACCGTGCCCGCGCCGGTCGGCTCGGTCGGCGCGCAGACCTGGGGCAGGCCGTCGGAGGCCGCAGCCGCCGGGGGCGGGTTCGGCGTGTCCATCGGTATGAACGACGAGCTCATCGGTGAGGTCCTCCGCTGTACGGTCCGCCCGAATCCTGCCGTACCGAAGGGGCAACGTCCATGGTGCGGGTGTCAGAACCCGACAAGAGAGCCGAGGTACCGCTCCCAGCCCGCAGGCGAACTGATCGGTCGTCAGGCTACGGAAAGCCGGGCCGAACCACCACCGAGCGGACATCAAGTGCGTGTCGAACGGCCACAATGACCTCGAACACCCGATCTGCTCGGTCCGCCCGAGCCGCCCGAAGGACGCCCCCGATGGGAACACCCTCCGCCGCCAGCGCCCTCACCCGACCCCGCCGACTCGTCCCCGGTGACCGGGTGGCCGTCGTCGCCACCAGCGGTCCGATCGACCCCGACCGACTCCGGGCCGGCTGCGAACTGCTGCGCGGCTGGGGCCTGGAGCCCGTGGTCGGCGCGCACGTGCTCGGCGCGCACCCCCGACTGGGCCACTTCTCCGGCACCGACGCCGAGCGCGCCGCCGACTTCGAGCAGGCCTGGCGCGACCCGTCGATCGCCGCCGTGATCACCGCCCGCGGCGGCTACGGC